>CAJQQK010000001.1 GCA_905480435.1 uncultured Hyphomicrobiaceae bacterium
CCGAGGCGAGAGCTACCGCCTCAAGGAAAAACGTCGCAGCGGCCTGCTAAGCAAGCCAGCATCGGCAACCAAATCCAAACCGACGAAAGGTGGGTCAGTTCTTCGTGGCGCAAAAGGGTCAAAACCGGGTGTCGCTTGACACGCATCATAGCCATCAACTGGCGGAGGCCGATTGTTAGAATAGCGTAAGTACTGTTTTTTTGCGTAATGCAGTCTGATTACAACAATGTCGCCCGGCGCCAGTCCATCGATGATCTCCTTCTCCAGAAAATCTTCATCAACTTCGGCGCATGCTTTGCGAGCCTTGGATTTGAGATCGCGAAATGGCAACGGGTAAGGGCAGCCATAGCCGAAGAGGAATTTGAACTCGTAACCGATGGATGACGATGCGAGGGCCAAATGTTTCGCTATTACATTCGCAAAACTGTCACCTACAAGTAGCAGTTTTGGCCTAGTTTCAGCAGCGATAACGCGCGTACATCGGCGTATAAATTTCTTATCGACTGCCGGTTTAGGTGCATAGGCGGCGCCTCTGAGATGATGGGGGGTCATGTTGCAATTTCGGATGTCCTGGCTAAGCTGCAGTGATTGTTTGTCCCGTTTCTTGATCCAGCTCGACTGCAGGATTGCCGAGACGGGGCTCTCGATTGCGAGCGCCCTATCGCCTAAGTAGAGGCGACCTTTAAGAGGTATTGCCAGAATTGTTACAATGCCTGCTGCCGCAATCGCAGTGCACACGCCGTAGCTCAATGACCTTAAGCGTATGCGCGACCAGGTTGCGCGGCGCAAAGGGGTCTCGACGAGATGGTAAGATCCTATGGCGAGTAACAGCATCACCGCCAGCAGGAGGGGCACCGACCATGTGTGAATTCCAATTGTCCACCGGCTGATGGACAATACGCTCCAATGCCAGAGGTAGAGCGAATACGAGATAAGGCCAATATACACCATTGGTGGGCAGGTCAAAACAACACGGGCGGTCGTGCCTTGGCGTAAGCAGCCTATTAAAAGAGTGGTAAGCCCAACGACGATCACGGTTGCTTCGACCGTATAAGCAATCGGTAAAAACAGAGCAGCAAGCAACAGCATAAGAACCGGAGTAGGCGAAATACCCTGCAGCAGGCAGGCAATCCGCGCGCGCCGTTGCAGCAGGAACAGAAGGCATCCAATACCGAGTTCCCAGAGGCGGGTTGGCATTAGAAAATAAGCAGCCGGTTGGTTGTAGGCATTCAAAAATAGGAACGACGCTATAGAAATGATGCAAAGAATGATGAGCGTGCGTATGAGCACACGTCCGCTATTGGCAATTTGTGGTCGAAATCCGGTAAACCAAACCAGCGCGGGAAATAAGAAGTAGAACTGCTCCTCCACACCGAGCGACCATGTATGTGTGAATACGTTGAGGTCGGTCGACTGTGCGAAATAGTTCGTTGCTGAGCTTAGCAAATAGATATTGGAGATGCCGAACAAAGCGTAGAGACCGGTGCGCAATGAAGTAGCTGGTTTGGGATCGAATAAGCAAGCCAGAACGGCTGTGATCACAATACATAGAACGAGTGTCGGTAGCAGCCGCTTCACGCGGCGCGTATAAAACTCGATAAGAAGATCCTCAAACGACGCATATGGCCGGTGCGCGAATGAGCCCATGATGACGTAACCAGATATGACGAAGAAGATGTCAACGCCCAGGTACCCGCTGGGGAGTATTGCCCGGTCGAAGTGATGAACGATCACCGCGATTACGGCCAAAGCCCTCAGACCGTCAACCTCGGGTCGGTAGACAATAGATCGCTGCATGAGCATAGCTTCCTTGAATTCCCACGCTATTGCGTTTGGGAGTTTTCGTAGCCCATGATGGCAGGTCAGTTTGCAGAAACATTCGCCGTATGAGGTCGAGAGTGTGAATTTGCCAATCGGAAATTGTACCAACGCTGGCGGAACAATCAGTCCAATGTTCCCCGAGAAAAGTAGTGGAATGGCCGTGCCAGCTAAATTTGCTACGTCACGACGAAGTCAATGCACAATTGAAGTCCGATCCTTGAGCACCTTCAAGACATCTTCCTGCGCCTCAATGGACACGACCATCTCTGCTGGAGCAGCAAAATTTCGCTCGCGCTGCGGAAAATCAATGAAGCGGCTCATGGGTGTCGTGCGGCTGTGCCAGGAGCCCCAGGAGTCGCTGTATTGCGCCCGAATGGGAGACACGCCTTCGACGTGTTTCAAACCATGAGCCGGATGGTTGGTCAGACTGTTTTCTGAATCGAGACACAGCATGACGATTTTCTCGAGCCTCTTAAGCCCTGATCCTAGGTATGCCTCGGCGCGCGCTAACATTTCGCTGTCCGCTGATAAGCGAACACTGTCCCAATAACCGATGCTATTGATAAGCACGTCTCGCTCGATCAAAAGTGAGATGTACGCGGTACGAGCTGCTCCATCAATGCTGTTGTCGCCTATTATGGTCGGGAACGAAAAGTTTCCATGTTTGTCCACACGCAGCATATAAGCGATTGTTGCGCGGATTCCTGAGTCTGCAATCAATGGCGCCATCTGATCGGCAATGCGACTTGGCGTGGCAATGTCGTCAGCGTCGTGCCCAGTAACATATTTGCCCGTGGCCAGACGTACCCCTATGTTCTTTGAAACGTAGGGACCAACATTGACTGGGTTGTGCACAACCTTCATGCGTAAATCCGTGGCAGCTATGCGATCAAGAATGGCACCGGTTTCATCCGTGCTGTGATCATTGACGACAATCAGTTCGATATTGGACCAGCTCTGGTGGAGCAGCGATCTCACGGCCTGCTCGACGAGAGCCTCAGCGTTGTAGGCAGGCATGATAATGGAAACCTTATCCGGAGAATGGATTGCCTCCTCGGCGCTCATCGACAACCTCAGGAAGCGTGGAGCGTCCGCCTCATGTAGTGAGAACTCCGGCAAGCCATGTACACGGCCCCAAGAGTTCATCGCACGCAGCCAGTCGTCATCGGTAGTGGCCTGTTTCGCCTCAAAGAGATCCACTATACCCGGTGGGCAGAGACGTGGTTCCTCCGTCAGCCGGTCCATGGCTGAATCTGGCCCCGAAACATAGAATGCAGTGAACGCCTCGGAAACGAGATGACTTGCCCGACGAATACGCTTTTTTCTATTCCCTTTGTGCTTTCTATAGGCCCACAACGGTAACGATATTGGGAAGGTGGCGGCAGCATAGGGAACAGCGAGCCAGAACAATCTACGATCGAGCCGCCCAATCTTCAGTTGAAGTTGGTGGTTTTCTCGCTTGAGCATCTGATTCGTGCGCGCAATGTTGCTTGTTATGGATCGGGATCCATCGTCCAGTGCAAAGGCTTCATGTCCGGTGCTAAACTTCTCCGAGCGGGTCTCTATTGCGTTGTGAGGCAACTCAAATTCTGCGAGCGCGGCGTTCAGGTCACCATCGGCATCGATCGCAGTGGCGAAGTCCATGAAATTGTCCGTTGCTCGGTCAATATCTATCTGAATTTTGTTGGACTTGGACGCGAGGAAATTTTCAATGTTGGCGCTGATGGTTTCGACCATGTCCAATACTGCGGCAGAGTCCGCCTCCCGGCGCATCAAAATATTGAAATTGAATGCGCTCATGAGGGAATATCGGTGGTCCCAGCATCCATCGTAAGTTTCTGCGACGCGTTGCTTGTCCCGCACGAGATGAACAAAAAACGCGCGATCACCAAACGCATTGTCGAGACGGCCCAGGAACCAGGCAAGCCTGTTGTCAGCCTCGATATGACCAATCGGATAAGCTAGCCTTTGTGCTCCAAGTTCGGCACAGCGGGTTTCGTGTCCGCTCGTGTAGTTCGTAAAATGCGCACAGGCCTTTGAGAAAATTAAAGAGTCGCACCCCTCAGTGCAAAGGACAAAAACGTGGTCATACTTTCGACGTTCGCGCATTCCAGGTTACCTCTGCGGTCATTTTATTGCGCATGCGGAAGTATCAACGAAAAGAGAGCCTGCCACAGTTGCGCCGCCACCAACCAGAGCTATGCCGCAATTTGGGTGACGGGCTGATCAGGCGGCGTTTCGTGTCGGCTCAGTCACTTCGATGCCGTCAGAGAATTTGACGCCCTCGATGATTTTGGGCAAGTGGTTTCTTCCTTTCAATCGGCGCCACGTCTG
>CAJQQK010000002.1 GCA_905480435.1 uncultured Hyphomicrobiaceae bacterium
TCGAGGGCATCAATTCTCTCGTCCAGGCCGCAAAAGCCAAGGCACGCGGCTACCGAAACAGCAAGACCTTGAAGGCCGTCACCTACCTCATAGCTGGCAAACTCGACCTCAGGCTACCCACTTGAAACGTCGGGTAGCCGACTTTCTCGATCTACCTCTGGAGCAGTACCAACAAGTCATCGACGTCAATCTAACCGGCACATTCGTTGCGCTGCAACGCGCAGCTCGCACTATGGTCGATCGCGGCATTAAGGGTGCCATTGACAATATGTCCTCGATCAATGCGCAGGTGGCTATTCCAGCAATTGCTGCATACTGCGCTTCGAAAGGAGGTGTCATGCAACTAACTAAGGTCGCAGCCCTCGCCCTCGCGCCACACGGCATTCGCGTTAACGCAGTTGGACCCGGTTCGATCGACACCGAAATGATGGCCGGCGTTAATGCCAATCCTGAAGCCATGAAGATGGTGATGTCGCGTACGCCGCTCAAACGGATTGGTACACCACGCGAAATCGGCGATGTCGTTGCCTTTCTAGCAAGCGACAAGGCAAGCTACGTCACAGGCGAAACTATCTATGTTGATGGCGGACGCCTTGGCATGAATTACACTTGCTGATGTGAGGTCAACATGAATCCAGGCAATCATGCGCCGTCGCTGCCCTACATTTCAGAGGCTGAGATCCAGGCCGTGCTGGAGTGGCGTCCACTTATGGATACGCTTGAGCGCGCGATGATCTCTTTCTCCGCAGGCGAAGTGGCGCAGCCCGTGCGCCAGATGGTGCAGGTGCCAGGCCAAAACGCGATCATTGCAGCAATGCCGGCTGTCGGCGAGGCGATGGCTGTCAAAGTCGTTACGCTTTATCATGACAACGCCGGCACCGACCTGCCTACTCATCAGGCTGTGATTCTGGTGTTTGACAAATCTAACGGATCACCACTTGCCATCCTCGATGGCCGACTGATCACCGAGATGCGCACGGCTGCCGCTTCGGCCGCAGCTGCCCGCAAACTCGCGGTGCGAAATCCTGAGATCGTAACAATCATGGGCAATGGTGTGCAGGCCCGTGCACATGCGGAAGCTTTGGCGGAAATTTATCAGTGGAGCGAGCTTAGGTTGTGGGCGCGTAACGAATCGCGAGGCCGCCGCGTCGCCGACGATATTGGGGCTCGTTTCATTGCCGACGCCGAACAATCTGTTCGTGACGCAGACATCGTCATATGCACAACATCCGCGACCGAACCCGTTCTGAATGGCGATTGGCTCAAGCAAGGCGCATTCGTCTCAGCGGTCGGTTGGAACACGTTGGATGGGCGCGAGTTGGACGATGCTGCCATGGCGAACACGGTCATTGTCGAATCCGTCGAGGCCGCCAACCACCAGGCCGGTAATATCCGAAATTCTGGCTGCGAGATTTTCGCTGAGATAGGTGAAATCTACGCTGGAACTAAAACTGTACCGGCCGGTGCAACGATCATCTACGACTCGGTTGGCATCGCGATTATGGATGTGGCGGCGGCCAAGCTCGCCTACGATCTAATCACAGCGCGCAGATAGCTAGAATATTTTGCGCGACCCACTGTCATGATGACAATCGCGGTTATCGGTGGAGATGTTAGCGTGTCGGCAATCTGTCGTGCGCTAGCGCCTTACTTGAACTGGATGTCAATTGACGACGTCCGGTTTGTGGTGCGAGCTCAACCGGTCGCTGCAACACATTCGTTGGCGTCGCTCTACAATCTATCCGACGAACAGCTCGAATATCATGTGCGCGACGGGCTTTCGTTTATGCGGCTTTTGGGGCTCGGCATCGAGGCGCCGGTGCCGGATGCCACGACGATCTGGCTGTTTCGTGAAGAGCTCGCCAAGGCCGAGGTGATCAGGGATGTGTTGGACAAGCTCAATCACCATCTCGACGCCAAGACCTTTATTGCGCGCGGCAGGAAAATGATCGATGCGTCGATTATCGCGGTGCCCAAGCAACGCAACGACCGCGATGAGAACGATGTCATCAAGGCCGGTAAAACGCCTAAAGGCTGGAAGGAAAAGCCGGCGAAGAACCAGCAAAAGAACAAGGATGCATGCTGGCCGAAGAAGCATATCAATGCGGATGCTAAGCACAAGATCATCCGGTGCTACCGCGTGACAACTGCTTCGGTCCAAGACAGCCGCGAATTCGAAAGGGCTCCTCGACACGACCAACACCTCGCAGGATGTTTTGCTGATAGCGCCTATCGCTCAGCCGAGACCGAAGCGGAACTGAAGCGGCAAGGCTACAGGAGCCGTATTCATCGCTGCGGTGCACGCGGTGCTCCACTAACTGAACACCAGCAGAAAACCAACCGCAACAAGAGCAAGACGCGCGCCCGCGTCGAGCATGTTTTTGGCGCCCAGGAAATGGCGCAGGGAGGACGGCAGGTGCGCACAATCGGTATCGAACGGGCGGCGACAAAGATCGGGTTGCAAAACCTTGTCTACAATATCCGCCGCCTGGTGAGCCTGCAACGGATGACACCTGCATGACATCGGGGGCGTATCAAAAGGGTCCGCGGGCAAAACCAAAGCCGCATGATCCCCGGTAAAAAAGCATCAAACCGGGTCTCATTATCTCCCGGCCTCGACGCATACGCCAAAACCGCTATTGTTCGAGGTTCCCTTTAGAACATCTGCATCTGTGCACCCGTGATGTCGTTGAAGCTGGTATCGAGAAATTGCAGAATGGTGTCAGCCACCGGAGCCAGCTGTTTGTCGAGATAGTGCTGGTAGTCAGGGGCGGATTCTAGTCCGTCAATCGGCTCTGGCCCGTTGCGTGTTATCACGTAGCGAATCCAGTTGCCGCTGTGCGCAAGCTTTCGCGCCGCCTGCACATGCGGCGGCACATTGCGTTGATATTCATCCAGTCGACGGCGCAGACGTTTGCGATACACCAGCGAGTCGTCCAGTTCACCGTTCTGCAAAGCCTTTGCAGTATTGCTAACGTAGCTGTCGACAGGCAGGTTGAGGAACACCCGCCGAAGCAACTCGCGCTGAAATTCGCGTGCCAGTGGTGTCCAGTCGGACCGCACCGCCTCTAGGCCTTTCACGATCAACTGAGGCTCGCCGTTCGGATCGGTGATCATTCCTGCATAGCGTTTTTTGCTGCCTGTTTGCATGCCACGAACAGTGGGCATCAGAAAGCGCGTAAAGTGAGTTTCAAACTCCACTTCGAGATGGCACTCGATGTTGAGGGTTCGCTTAAGTGTTTCTGCCCACCAGGTATTCAAGTCGCTCATCAGACCTTCGCCGACGAGCTGAGCGCTTTGGTTGTCGTGTGATGGGCCAAGCAACACAAACAGCGAATCCGTATCACCATAAATGATCTGATGGCCTGAGGCTTCGATCCGATCGCGCGATCGCGTAATGATTTCGTGCCCGCGCCGTGTGATGCTCGACGCCAGTTGCTGAGAATGGAAACGACAACCGCTGGAACCCAACACACCATAAAAAGAATTCATGATGATCTTGATCGCCTGTGATAGCGGCGCGTTCTCATCGCGCTTAGCGGCATCGCGGGCCCGCCAAAGCTCTTCGATCAGACCGGGCAGAATATGTCTATCTCTTGAAAATTCAGCATCGTGGAAACCGGGGATGGGATTTTCTCCAGGTTCAGCAAGGCCAAGTGGATCGATGAAAAACGTGCGAATGATGCTGGGATACAGGCTCTTGAAATCGAGAACTAGCACGTGGTCATAGAGGCCCGGCACAGAGTCGAGTACATAACCGCCAGGGCTGCTAAGCCCACCACTGTCATTGCGAACATCTGGGGCAACGAAGCCATGCCGATGGAGCCGTGGCAAATACAAGTTGTCGAGTGCTGCTACTGAACCACCCAGGCGATCGATGGCGAGGCCTGTCAGATTGGCGCGCTGAACGGCAAAAGCAATCAGATCTGCTTTGATAAATATCTCATTGACCAGTGTGCAATCGCGCATGTTGTAGTCGGCCAATAAGGTCTTGTCGTCGCGAAACTGGCGGTTGATTTCCGCTACCTTATCTTGTTCCGGCGTGATCAACTTGCCTTCGCCGAGCAGTTCGTGGGCGACGTTATCTAGTGAGAAACTGTCAAACACCCAGAAGCCAGCCTTGAGCAGATCTATGCCATCAAGAACGGCTCGTCCCGGAACACGGGCAATTCGAGGTTGTCCAGGATTGCCCGGCTGCAGGATGGCAGCAGCTTCATTGCCACGTCCTATGGCAAATGGAATACCGAGTGAGCGGCATTTTCGATCCAGGAAGTTAAGATCAAAATTCACAACACTCCAACCAATGATCAAATCTGGGTCGACAGCCTTTAACCAATCAAAGAAGGCAAGCAGGAGTGCACGTTCGTCTTGGTAGTAACGCAGCGCGTATCCTTCACGCTGTTCATTGTCAGCGGTGCCGATCATGAACACGCAAGCGGCTGTCGCTTGATCGGCAGTCGGCATTGTTGCTCCGGCTACAGAATAAAGCTCATCGGAATTGCCACGCGTTTCAATGTCTACAGACATGGCCTTGAGCACAGGTTGAACATCAGTTTTGCGCAGACGTGGATTGACCAGAGTGCGCACGCCAACGCGCTCCACCTCATTGCCGATGGCTTCAAAACCCGCACACACAAAGCGTTCCATGAGATAGCGATCAGCCGGTCTCACATCCGATTCCGCCAGGGTGATACCGGATTGTCGAAGGGCTTGTAGATCTCGTTGTTGTCGAAAGTAGAGTGCGTCCACCGGTCCGCCGCCAAGCAGATTGAGCTCGCGTGGTTCCCGACGCGTGCGCGCGGGCAATGACAGCGGGCGGGATCGGTCGATGAAGCATACAGATTCTTGCTCTTCGACCACCAAGCGGACAGGCCCTGTATCGGTGGCGCCCCAGAATGTGAGTTCCACGCCTTGTGGGGTATCGCGCCAACTGCGCGTCAGCAAATAGCCTGTGATGGAATCGTCCATACAGGTAGTTTAGTGACTTATTGGAGCGAGATCACCTGCTGATGAGGTTCGTGTAGGGCTTTGAAGTCAGCGGTCCAGCTCTCCAGGATTGCCTTCCAAGCATTTGGCTCGATCCAGTCCAGAGATCGGGCTGTTTTTCGACGATACTCACGATGGCAAATGCTCATCACTTAAGTGCTCGTGTTTAGCCGAGTGTCGCTGGATCTGAAGCCGCACGAGGGCATTGCCCAATGCCTTGGCTCGATTGGCTATTTGGCAATAGAATTGATTTCATCTAAATCAGAACAGCAGCTCTAATCTTGATCCTTGTATCGAGAACCCTTGGTGGCATCGGCGGCTGCCTGCGCAATCGTTTGGAGGAACTCCCATCGTGGAAGATGAATCAGAGCTTCGTGTTTTTGATGTGCTAGCCAGCGCTTTTGTGCAGGAAGACGTCAGCACGTGTTTTGCCCTGCTCGGCGATGCTAACATGAACTGGGCGACGCGGTTGTCCGAACAGGGTTGCCGCATGATCTATGTCAGGCATGAACATTGTGCGGTCGCAGCAGCCATGGCCTATGCGCGCAAAACCGGAGATGTTGGGATCGCGACGGTGACATGCGGTCCAGGTGTAACTCAATTGATGACCGCGCTGCCGGCAGCTGTGCGTGCTCGTTTGCCGCTGGTTGTTTTCGCTGGCGAGGCTCCTCTGAAAAGCGGCTGGTATAATCAAGGTATCGACCAGGCACCGTTCGTGACGGCAACAGGTGCAGCCTATCATAGTCTGCACATGCCAGAGCGCATGCCGATCGCTGTCCGTGATGCCTTTTTGCAGGCACGTCGCGAACGGAGACCTGTGGTCATCGGCATTCCATTCGACTTGCAAAACCGGCCCTGGACGAGTGCTGTTGAATTGCCAACCCCTTCGCAGGCACTGCTGCCGCGTCCCTCTCCAATTTCGCCGCATTCCGATGACGTTGCTGAGGCTGCCCGGTTGGTTGCCGACGCAGAGCGTGTTGTTGTGCTCGCGGGAATTGGGGCTGCCGAAGCCGATGCTGCTAGCAGTTGTCGGGCGCTTGCGGCCAAAGTCGGAGGGCTTCTCGCGACAAGTCTGCCGGCTCGAGGACTGTTTCACGATGATCCCTTCTGTATTGGCATTTCGGGCAGCTATACAACTGAGGTCGGTCACGAGTACCTTGCTGAAGCTGATTTGGTTGTCGCTGTCGGCGCTTCTCTGGCTTTCCATCTCGGTGGTGGTGGTCAACTCTGGCCGAAAGCGAAATTACTGCACGTCGATGTTGACCCGGTTGCGGTTGCCCAAGGACAGGAAGTCGCTTCCCACCATTTGCGTGCCGATGCCCGATTGGGTGTTGAGAGCCTGACGGCTGCCGTGCCCGCGCGCGCACAAAACTGGCGCAATGAAGCAATTGCGACCCGCATCCGCACGTCGAAGCCCGACACCCATCCATTTGACGTTGAGCCTGAGCTGTTGGACCCGCGTGACGTGGTTGAGGTGCTGGAAGCGGAACTGCCTGCCGATTGGGAGATGGTGAACTCGTCAGGTCATTGTGCAGGTTTCGTTGCTCAAATGCCTTCGAGGCCATTTGAGCATTTTCTGACGATCCGTGAGTTTGGCGCGATCGGCAACGGCACATCGTTCGCCATGGGCGTTGCTGCCGCGCGTCCAGAGAGCACGGTTGTTCTGTTTGACGGTGACGGCAGCTTGCTCATGAACGTGCAGGAGTTGGAAACCATCAGACGTCATGAGATGAAGATCCTGATCATTGTCATGAACGATGGTGCCTATGGCTCAGAAGTTCACAAGCTGCGCTCAGAAGGACTGTCAGAAGAAGGCTCGGTATTCGGTCGTAGTGATTTTGCAGGAATCGCCCGTGGTTTCGGACTGCAAGGCGAAACCATTACCGATCTTGCCAATATACCGAAGCTGATCAAGGATTTTAGCGAGAACGGTGGCGGCGCCGTCTGGGATTTTCAAATCTCGGACAAGGTTGTCTCTTCAGTCCTTCGCCGAGCCCATCCGCCGAGATGATAGCTTGGATGGCGGTCGCAACGTCCGCCATGCTAGTGAATAATACTCAATAAAATCAATGCCTTATGATGAGACATCTAGATCCCGTCCCCATTCTCGTCCCCATATGTGCATTTGTATGGCTGTAGGTTGGTAGGGACGAATTCGCATTCGGCTACCCTCGTCTGTCGCAACTATTCCAAAGACCAAGTGCATCAGGCAAGGTGCGGACACTTACTCATTTCTTGCGATGGAGCCGGCGACTGTGTCCGACAAACGCGACAAACTACTTGCACGCATGAACCATGTTCGTGAACGATTCTCCGTTCTTGGTACGAAGCCGCAAAATCTACCCTACGACGATATTGTCGAGCGTGTCGCTGATTTCATACTGTCCCAAGACAAACTGCGAATTGCCCATGCCTTCGGCAATGAGGTTGGTGAAGACTTAGAAGACGAAAATGATGCACGCTTCGATCCCATAGCCTTCTATCAAGCTCGTCCCGATCAAATCGCCGAAATCGTCATGTATGTCGAAGCTGAGATGCAATCGTCTGAGGAAGATCTGCTCAAGCGAAAAGATAGCAGTCTTTTCGCCTACAACACCCTCGTCTTTGGGTCGGCACTTCGCCTAGCGAATTCGGAAGCAGTTTCACCTGAGCTGCTGGATTTCTTGATTGAACACCTCATCGAACCAAAGCCTCCTTCTGAATCCAAACGTCGAGCTAGGCCCAAAAACACGAATGATGAGCTGAGGTTCAAGCGTCAGGCATTACAATTTGCCGTCGCCCACGGACTAACCCCTACAAGGAACGACGTAACCATCAAAAAGCACAGTGCATGTGATGCGGTAGCAGCTGCTGGACGCAAACTTTACCGGATACACGGCGACCAAAAATTCATATCTGGATACACATTCGAGGCTCTAAAAAAAGTCTGGTCGAAATCTGCCTAGGGACCACCATGATGACGTGGGAAAGTAATCGCGATTTATCGCCCATGCTTATGAGCACATAGCACTGCATATTGTTTCTATGTTCAGCAAC
>CAJQQK010000003.1 GCA_905480435.1 uncultured Hyphomicrobiaceae bacterium
TCATCACCCCGCAATGCCCTCAAGGCCGTGCAGGATGCATTGTGTTGCGTCTGTTCCATGAAAGTTCCCTCTGGATAACTCGCCAAGAGGGTCACTTCCTCATGGCGTCAGAGGGTCAGTTTGTCGTGTCGCCTGACACAGCGGCAATACTCGACGAAAGAACATCTGGTTAGCCTTGTTGATCGCATTCATATTTACAGTATGTCGCGTTTTAACGGATTCACAATGTGCCTTAAAACGCCCAATCTTCGGGCGGTTTAAGGGTCGTATTAAACGCGGCGTGCTCTAGTAGTTCACCGCACGTGCCAGCTTTTGTCCTGCGTGTTCCGCAGTATTGTGATGCCCAGTTGACGCAAATGCATCATGATTGGCAGTGCCAGCCAGCGGTCGGTGCGGTCGTTTCCAATCGTGAGAATTCCTGAGTGCTGGCTCTTGTCTGCATCGATAACGGGATCCAGGTCGTATACGCCGAGTTGACGTCGGAGTTTTTCGATCTCGGGATACTTGCCAGTCAGAAATAGCCAGCCTGGTTTTGCACCAAACGCCTGCCAGTACTGGTTCAGTGTTTCGGGCGTGTCGACGTCCGGTTCGATTGTGATCGACAACATTGTGATGTCGCGCCCCATTCGGCGCTTGAGAAGTTCGTGCAACTTGGTCAATTGCACGATGTTCAATGGACAGATGTTTGTACACGTCGTGAACATCAAGTTGATCAGAACGACCTTGTCTTTGACGAGATCGTCATAAAAGCGCACGCGCCTGCCGTGCTGTGTTGTCAGCCAGATGTTGGAGAAGCTGCTCGAGTGTTTTGCTTGACGGGGCACAACAGGCGTTAAACTGGATGCCACCTTCTCTGCTTTACGCGGTGCCGATTGCGCCACACCGACCGAGCCGCTGAGTAGCGCCAGACACATTGCCGTAACAGCGCGCAATTTACTCCACGCCATTTCTTTAACGCCCTCGATTGCCGCGTCGACTAATGTCGAATTCGCACTCGGGAAAGCCGACGCCACGACCTTCCAGCTTTTTAACGTTGCCCACTTCATCGAAATAAAGTCGTTTATCGTGCTCCAAGTCGATGCAGTCTGGCAGAACGCCAGATTGTTCTGAGGCAACCATGGTTTCACCATCCAGTGGAGGGGCGACATCGATCGCGCCGTTGTCACCTTCGATCGGTGTTGGATCGTGCGTCGCCATCATCCGCATATCCTCATGTTCGATCGCATGGCAATGGAACGCGAACGGTCCGGTGAACGATCGGAATTTGAGGCGGATCTGGGCTTTGAAGCCACCTTCGAGATTGAACGTATCGTTGTTAAAGCGCCGTTCCCGACGCACTCGCCCACCGTCGAGAGATTTAACCTGGAAGCCTTCAAGATGAGTGTGGATCGGGTGCCACCAACCGCCAGAGCCATTCTCAATCGTCCATTGCTCAGCGCCCACGCCCAGCTTGGGTACGGCGTCGGCTCGGCGAGGATTGTACAGTCGGTTGTTGACCACCCATGCACCGTTTGATCGCTCGAACTGAAAGTTTCTCTTGGTGTGGACTTGTTTGGCCGGAATGAATTCGAACTCACCGTCCTGATTGCCACTCAGTTCTGGATCAGTGCGCCCCTTGTATCCGCGAATGAGTTCCCGATCGGTCAAGGCTCGCTCATCGTGATTTTGGCCGGAGACTTCGAATTTCAACATCATCGTGCGTTTGCTTGGGTCGATGCCCTTGCCTTTGCGGCCATCCTCCTGGCGCATGATATTTTCGAGATACACATCATCCGGCGCGCCTCGGAAATCAATGATGACATCATGGCGTTGGCCAGGTGCAAGGTTGAAGCGGCGTACTTCGACGGCTTCTGGAAGCAGCCAACTATCGGTGCCGATGATATGCATCTTCTGGCGATTGCTGAGCCGGATCTCCATGTAGCGCGCGTTCGATGCGTTCAATATGCGCACGCGATATTTGCGCCGCTCCACCTTGTGGCGCGGTTGCACAACACCGTTGACAGTGGGGACATTTCCAAGCCGACCATTGTGATCGAGGAAGTCATAGAAAATTGCGCCGTCATCCGTGAAGAGCTGATCACCGAGCGCCAGCCCGAGATCTAGCGGATTGCCAAAGGCGTCTGTGTTGACATGACCATCACGATTCAACAGCGGAGGAATGCGGCCAATTTCGGCAAGTTGTGCTTCGCGCGCGCTTCGCATCAGATAGAATCCCGCTAAGCCGCGCGCAACGTTGAAGCCTGTCACATCCATGGCATGGTCGTGATACCAAAGTGTCGACGGTATCCAGGTCTTATCGAATGGCCCTTCGTTGGCAGAGGCAAAGCCATAGCGACCTATGTTTTCGTCCGTTACCCGTGGTGCGGTGTTGGGATAGAAGTAGTCGCGCCCTTCGCCTGCGAGGTTATAGAAATCGGGATGTCCGTCCGAATGTGATGGCCCGTGTATGCCATGCAGATGGATCGACGTTTCATGATCATGGTGCGTCGTGTTCACGCCGCTGCGCCCTTTGGTCAGGAGGTTGAAATTCCTGAGCACGACAGGTGATTGATAGTCGACGACAAACGTCGGCCCCGGTGTGCGCCCTGAACCCGCAGCCTGGCCACCGTCGCGATATGTGAACACGGGCGTATCCGGCCCACCCGGCACGAATCTCTGCGTTGTTTCTTCAGTAAAGAGCTGGAATTCTTTCTCGTGGGTCTGGCCAGGGTTGACGGCATTCCAATCGGGGCAGTGTCCGAACTCGGGCGCAATGCCGTGGCTGACGTCCTGCGGTTTGCCGGACGGCGCTTGCGGTCCCCCTCTTGCGAAGACTTCAGCTGGTGACGGCTGTCCGAGTTGCTTTAATGCGCCAATCGATAATGCTGTTGCGACCACGGGGATGTAGAGGTCTTGGGTAAAGGGGACGTAGCCAAAAAATCGACCATTCTTCTGGCTGTCCTTCGCCCATAACTTGCCGCCCCCGTTCCATCCCAAATATGAGGTTGGCACCGCAAGGCCGGCACAGGCAAACGCGCCCAGACCTAACAGGCTGTTGAAAATCGTCGCTGACAGCGTAGGGCAAATCAGATTCGGTGTCGTCATCAGCAATGGGGGCGGCGATGCGCGGATCGGATGCAGTGACGGGGGCTTTGTTTTCGTATGTGGACCTGGAGGATCGGG
>CAJQQK010000004.1 GCA_905480435.1 uncultured Hyphomicrobiaceae bacterium
ACTCGCGTAAGGAATTGATGGCCCACATCGACGCCTTCATCAAAGCCTACAATGTTGACGCCAAGCCGTTCGCGTGGACCAAATCCGAGGTTCACCAAAAACGAATGAAACCCGGTTTCGCGGATCAGTGATTCTGGGTACTAGTCCGGGCCAAACGTCAGCAATGTGGACTTTGCTGACCCGCCACGCACCTGACGATCGGTTCACTGGTGACCTCAACGCAACAGAGGCATCCGCTCAACCACACGGTTGCTTTGATCAATTAGCGGTAATCTTATCTATTGCCGTGTGAGCTTGATGTTCAGGTCATTTCGGATGTAGACCTCAATAAACTCGGGCAGCCAAACGTCGTTCGCCATGAGTGTGAACCGCTCTGTCAGCCTGCGCTCGTGGCCATCTGTAAGGTGAACGATGCGCCATTTGTTTTGTGGCCGTGTTTCGTCGCCCTCAACCGAGTGCTCTACGTGAAATATAGGCTGTCCCACCCCGGCGCGAAGAAGGTTGCTGTCCCGATCGAGATATTCCGGTACTCCGATGAAGGTTACCTTCTTCTCCGTGTTGTTGAGGCACACCTGTTCCAGGACCAGTCCATACTTCATGGGCTTGAGCCAAAGACGTTGCTGCGATGACCGTACGAAGGATTCGGTTCCATTGGCCAACGAACTTTGGCCCGAAGATTGGGCGCTTCCCTCACATACAACGGAGGGGATGTAGCGATCTGGCCGCCATGCTTTTCGAACCTCCATGTTCCACAGCATCGTTCGGGTGAACGTAAGCGGTTGGCTCGTAGTGTAGTGTTCGACGAGTACCTTGTTGACGTCAACTGGAGGCAACTCGAATCTGGCGTTGACTGGATCGACCCAAGC
The DNA here is from genome assembly GCA_905480435.1 of uncultured Hyphomicrobiaceae bacterium. Classification (GTDB taxonomy): domain Bacteria; phylum Pseudomonadota; class Alphaproteobacteria; order Rhizobiales; family Hyphomicrobiaceae; genus CAJQQK01. The sequence continues at coordinate 867 of CAJQQK010000004.1, forward strand.
CTGCTGAAATTTACTTTCATGCCCAAGATGGCTAAGCTCTGTCATCGTCATATCCATCAATCTTTTCGTTTGTCTGTGAAGTGAAAACGGGGTTAGCTGGGAAGGGGAGTGAACTCGTCGCTGTCGCCCGGCGGCAGATGAAAGCGCCCGGATTGCCAGTCACCCTCCGCCCATGCCTGTTTGGCTGCTTCGATCTTGTCCTTGGTTGAGGCAACGAAGTTCCACCAGATGTACCGGGGCCCGTTTAGCGTTTCGCCGCCAAGCAGCATCAACCGGGCGCCCTCGGCTCCGGCCTTCACGGTAATGGCGTCACCGGGGCGAAACACCATCATGCGGCCGGCATCGAATTGATCTCCGGCGACCTCTATAGAGCCACTGACGACGTAGAGACCGCGATCTTCATGGCCATCTGGCATGGGCAAGCGAGCGCCTGCCTCAAGGACTGCGTCTGCGTAGAACATCTCAGAGAACGTCTTAACCGGCGCCCGTTCACCGTAAGCGTTGCCGAGGATAAGACGGATCTGTTTGCCCTCTCCCTCGATGAACGGCAGCGTTGCTTCCTTGTGATGTTCAAAGACGGCGTCGGTCTCTTCGTGAGCTTCTGGAAGCGCGACCCAGGTCTGGATGCCGAAAAGGCTGCTCGCCGATTGGCGCGTTTCTTTGCTGGTGCGTTCTGAATGCGTGACGCCATTGCCAGCAATCATCCAGTTTACTTCGCCTGGGTAAATCATCTGATTGGTGCCTAGAGAATCTCGGTGCTGGAACTCGCCTTGATAAAGGTAGGTAACGGTCGCCAACCCAATGTGAGGGTGCGGGCGTACGTCGATACCCTGATCATTGATGAATTCCGCAGGACCCATCTGGTCGAAGAAGATGAACGGTCCGACCATCTGTCGCTTTGGTGCCGGTAGTGCGCGGCGAACTTCGAAGTCACCGATGTCGCGGGTACGCGGCACGATCATCGTTTCGATGGAGTCAAGACTTCCAGCCTCAGGACACTGCGGTTCAATTGCGGGGTTCCAGCTCATAAGATTTCCTCAATGCAGAACAATTTGATCAACATGACCAGATCAGTAGGTTTGCGTCGAACACGGCCTGGGCGATCAGGCGGCCGCTGCCAGAGCATCAATCTCGGCTCTGGCACGCAGCGCGTTGTCCTCATTTTTCATGATCTGATCTGCAGCTATAATCGTGACGTCGGTAATGCCTATAAAGCCCATGATGTGGCGCAGGTAGCCGCTCGCGTAATCAATGTCGGAACCAACCGGCGTGCCGCCGCTTGCGATCACGATATAGGCTCGTTTGTTCTCCAGAAGCCCGACAGGGCCGTTCTCCGTGTAACGGAATGTGAGGCCAACGCGCGCAATCATGTCGACCCAGGCCTTCAATGTTGCTGGAACACCGAAGTTGTAGATTGGCGTCGTAAGGATAATGGTGTCGGCTGCCTTGAGTTGCTCGACCAAAGCATCGGAGAGGGACAAGGCATTGCGATGTTCTGCTGTCCGATCCGCGTCGGGCGTGAAGTTCGCTGCGATCCACGCTTCGTTGACGAACGGCAAGCCTTCGGCGACATCTCGCTTCGTGATGTGGGGGCTTGGCGATCCACTTGAGATTGCATTCTCGAGCCTGTCACCGAGTTGCCGACTTACCGAGTTCTCTGTCCGGGCACTGGCATCGATACGCAAGAGAGTTTTTGTTTGGTTGTTCATGGGAAGTCTCCGGGAATGTTTGTTGCAATTGAGGGTTAGGTTTAATGGTCGGTCAGAACCGCCAGCCGATTTGCCGATCTACCGAAAGTTCGCCGCCACCGCGGATAACAAGTGCGAGCGCCACCAATCCCCACAGCAACGGGTACTCATAGCCGCCGGCCGTCCAGAAGAAGCCGTTGCCTAAGTGGACGAACACGATGGCGTAAACCATCAGCGCAACGACGGCAGCTGCAGATAGACGCGTGAGAAGACCGATTGCGAGAAGGAGGCCGCCTAAGAACTCCGTCAGTCCGGCGACTCCTGCAAACAGCAAGCCCGGATAAAGACTAAGCTTCTGCTCGAAGAATTGAGCCGTGCCCGTAAGACCGCCGCCGCCGAACCATCCAAACAGTTTCTGTGCACCATGGGGGATCAGGATCAGCCCCGTCGCGACACGCACAAGTGTCCACGAAAGCGCATCGGTCGAGACCATCGATGGGCTTTCCATTTGCGCTGTATTGGAAAGCGTATTTGCTGTGAGTGTACTCATCGTATCTGTCCTTGATTGGCTCCGGGTGATCCGGTGTGCTTGAAACGGAAGATAGGTTGACGCCGAAAATCGTGCAATCTACTGATTTACATCCAATCTGCATCCAAAATGGATACAATAAAATGGACAAGCTCGCCGCCATGCAGGCGTTCACGAAGGTCGTTTCGTTGGGAAGCTACGCCGAGGCAGGTCGCCAGCTCGGTCTCACGCGCTCTGCAGTAAGTAAGGGTGTTATGGAGCTTGAGCAGATGCTTGGTGCGCGCCTGCTTGATCGAACCACGCGTCGAGTGAACGGGACTGAGGCTGGCCTCGCATACTTTGAAAGATGCGTTGATATTATCGCGCAAATTGAGGAAACGGAGCTTCAAGTCTCCCGGTTACACGATGAACCCAGAGGCATTCTCAAGGTGAATGCTCCCATGTCGTTCGGCGCGCTGCATCTCGGCGAAGCGGTCGCGGCATTCATGGCAAATTATCATGATCTCAAGATCGAGTTGACCTTGAGCGACCGCTTCATTGATCCCTTTGAAGAAGGTGTCGACATCACGATCCGTATTGCCATGCTCCAAGATTCGAGTCTGATCGCGCGCAAACTTGCGCCTGCGTATCGTATGCTTGTTGCATCGCCAGAATACATTGCACGCTACGGCGCACCAGAAACGACGAACGATCTTGTCAACCATCGTTGCCTCAGCTTCGGACACTCTACCGTGCTGCAAAAATGGCAGCTGACCAAGAATGGAGAGCAACTAAGCGTCCCGATCGGTTCAACGCTGTCCTCGAACAACGGTGACGTTCTGAGGACAGCAGCCATTGCTGGTCAGGGCATTACCAAGCTACCGACATTCCTCATAGGACCAGACATCAAGGCAGGGCGGCTGGCTATTGTCCTGCCCGAATACCCGCCAACTGAGCTTGGCGTGTTCGCACTGTACGCTCCGAATAGATACCTGGCCGCAAAGGTCCGCCTGTTCATTGATTTCTTGGTCCTACGTTTCGGACCGAAAGCCGTTTGGGATGATCTCAGCCAACCGGCCTCCGGGACTTGAGGGTTGTCCCACAAGTTTTTTCGGATCGCGCAAAGGCAGACAAGCCAGCTAACGGCCAGGCGTCAGCCAGGCCTTTAGATAGGGTATCAGTCGATCTCGGATCGATCGCTCGTTGTGCAGAGCACAGAACTTCGTCGCCATGGCCTGGATCATGAAAGCATGGATCCCCTCGGCTTGAAGGTCCGCGGGGATATCCCGGCGAAACGGGGTCTCGGCTAGCCAGCGCTCAAAGACTTCAATCTGGCGACCAAAGGTAGCGGCGATGGAGCCGATCGCCTCCACTGCAGCCGCGCCCGCAATCGCCGGACAGACTGCCCACAATGCTCCGGACGCACTGCCCGCGTTAAACCGGATCAGGTGCCCGCATTCACCGGAATGCGCAACGAGACGCCGGCCACGAGGTTCGGCTTACTCACTTGCACGGTCTTTCATTTGATCTGGACTTCGGATTTGGCGGTTACGACAGTCAGAAACCCCTAGAGGTTGACCTCGAACAGGTGTTGGACGACATCGAGTGGAGCGAGCATGTGGTGCTAACGACGCCTATGTGGTGGGGCGGCCTACCAGCCAAGCTGAAGGGCCTGTTCGACCGCGCCTTCCTGCCGGGGCGGACCTTCAACACGCGCGAGACGGATTGGATGGGCATGCCGAAACCCATGTTGTTTGGGCGTACAGGCCGAGTGATAATGACCTCAGACACCCCTGGTTGGTTCATGCGATGGATCTACCACAACGCTATGCTGCGCCAGTTGCGGGACCAAATTCTTGGATTTGTAGGAATCAAGCCCGCACGATTTACGCACTTCTCGGGCGCCAGCCATCCGAAACCAGGCATGGTGAAGCGTTGGATCGCCGAGGTGCAAGGATACGGAGCCGTTGCTGCCTGACATAAGTCACGGCTGTCTTGGTAAGGCGGGGTCGCGTGTTCCATTTTGTGGTCCCGCCGAGCCTCTCGACAGCAACCGTGATCTCGTTGCCATGCATATGATCACGCACGCCCCGGCGATCGGCACAGACGTGGAAATCACGATTAACAACGCGGGTACGTGAGCAGACGTATGCGCCAACAACGAACCTTGCTGCCTACGCATTGGCAAGCTCGGTGGCGAGCAGATCGAACACCATTCGAATGCGGCGACTCGTGTTGAGTTCACGATGTGCCACCAGCCAGATTGGAAACATCAGCGGTTCCAGGTCGGGCAGAACACGTGCGACGAGCGGTTCCGCATCGCCAATGTTGCCATCCAATATGCCGATCCCGAGACCGTGTTTAACGAGTTCCCACATCACAAGGTAGTTCTCTGTCATGATGGGAAAATTACGTCGTGTCAGATCGAAACAGATCGCGTTCAGGCCGTTCCGCAATGCGCCGGCGCTGTCGATACTGATGAAGTCTGCCTGATCAAGGTCAACGGGAAGTCTAGGGTTGCCGATCTTCTCAATGTAATTCGGTGTGGCGTAGAGCCGGGCTGGAACGTCTCTGATTTTCTTTGCAACCAAGTCCGGCTCGGTGGGGCGAAAATTCCGAATCGCAATGTCCGCTTCGCGCCGCCTCAGGTCGCTCGTCGCATGCGATGCAACAATCTCGACGTCGATGCCAGGTTCAAGTTCGCGCAACTTGGCGATGATAGGCGGTAGCAGAAATGCAGCATAGATTTCGCTTGCTGAGATGCAGATTGTACCTTCGATGGACTGAGATTGACCGGCAGCGCTGAGCGATACGCGGTTTGCAGCGTTCCCCATCGCTCGCACATGATCAAGCAATTCAAGCCCGCTCGGCGTGAGCGTGAGGCCGCGCCCAACGCGCTCAAACAGGACGACCCCCAGTTCATCTTCCAAGGCATTGACCTGCCGGCCAAGCGTCGGCTGCGCCATGCCAAGTGCGCGGGCCGCAGCTGACAGCGAGCCTTCTTCCGCTGTAACGAGAAAGGCTCTTGCCCGGTTCCAGTCGAATTTCACTGACCGCCAATCCATGCATAAATGCATATCAAAGTAAGAAATTTAGTCAATTTTATTCACGAAAACGCATTGGTATAGATGCGTCAGATCTTGGTCACTCCAAGCAACCAAATGGGAATTGAGATGATGAAAGCTGCTACTTACCAAAAATATGGATCTGCTGACGTCGTCGAGATCAAGAAGGTGGCGCGCCCGACGATCAAGGACAACGAGGTCCTGGTGAAGGTTTACGCGACGTCCGTGACGACCGCCGACTGGAGGCTGCGCGCCTCTGCGTTTCCGATCTATGCCTGGCTACCGGGCCGGATCATGTTCGGGCTTTTTGTGCCGAAGAATAAAATACTTGGAATGGACTTCTCCGGACGCATCGTCGCAAAAGGCAAGAACGTCACGCAGTTCAAGGGCGGGGACGAGGTTTTCGGGTTTGCCGGCAACGGGGCACATGCAGAATATCTGGCAATCAGCGAGGACGACGCGATGGTCAAGAAGCCCGTCAACCTGGGCTATGACGAAGCCGCTGCCGTGCCGTTTGGGGCGCTCTCGGCGCTCGTGTTCTTAAGAGACTTCGCACAGATCAAAACCGGGCAGCGGGTTCTGATTAACGGAGCGTCCGGCGGCGTTGGCGTGTTTGCAGTTCAGCTTGCCAAGCATTTCGGCGCGGACGTGACCGGGGTCTGCGGCACCGCCAAATTGAACTTGGTGAAGTCGATCGGCGCGGATCATGTGATCGACTACACTGCTGAGGATTTCGCCAATACAGCTGAGCCCTATGACATCATCTTGGATACGGTCGGCACGACGTCGTTTTCGCGCAGTAAACCTGCACTGACGCCGTCTGGTGTTTACGTTCCCCTTGAATTTGGTTTGAAGGAGATTTTTCAATCCATGCTCACATCAATGATCGGAACTAAGAAGGTCGTGATCGGCATTTCCGGAGACAGCAAGGACGATCTGGCTTTCATCAGCGACCTTCTGCAACGTGGAGAGATCAGACCGGTCATTGACGCGCATTACCCGCTGGATCGGATCGCCGACGCGCACCGCCGCGTAGAGAGCCGTCACAAGACCGGCAGCGTTGTTGTGAGTGTTGAGCAGTTGGATACTATTCGTCTGGCAGCTGCATAACCTCGGCGTGTTTTCGGAAGCGCGGGTTGAAATCCCGCCCTTTCATCACAGCAAGTTTGCTGTGGGGCGTTTGTTGACTAGATATACCGCGAACAGCAGAACCCAGACGAGATCGATAGCAATTGCAATACCTACTGGTTCGCCCAGATAACGTGCGCCTTGGAAAAGCACGAGAACGATAAATATAAGCTTGCTAATCGCCGCGATTGTTAGGGAGAAGGATCGCACCGCCGGGTTGAACGCGCCATAGATGAGCATCATACCAATCAGAGCAATAAGTGCTCCCCAGTTGCGTACAACGATTTCGGAGAGTGGCCCATTGAGCGTTTCACCGAATGACGATAGGAGCGCCGCTTGGGGTGCGATTGCAGCGTAGGCCATGGTGCAGGTCAGCGCGCCAGACACGATCATGATCGGCCTGATATTCGCAGTGATGATTTTCATAGAACCTGTTGCCTAGTTTGAAAGCGCTGCTCGGCGCCATCCAATCGTGCCTTCGCTCGTCCTCTACCACACTTTTAAATCAGTGAGCGAACTGGTTGCGCAGCACTTTGTGTTACGGTTCGTGGCGACTTGGAGTTGTCGGGATCGCATGATCCAAAAGGAACTTGGCTGCCTGCTTGGCGTCATCGGCAACACCAGTAGGACCCTGCAAGTGGGCGGTGACGATCGCCCCTTCTTTCAACAGCATCAGTTGACGGGCGAGAAGAGTCGAGTTTTTCTGCGATTTTCTCAACGTACGACGTAAGCAATCTTTTGTGCTCTGCGGACGTGGCGCGGACCGGGTTGCCGCGATTGGCGGCTTCTGAGTGATGAGCTGTCATGATCAGCGCGTCACAACCCCTTCCGATTTGATCATTTTACAGACGTTGTGTAACGAATGAAATTCACGGCGAGCGCGGACGAAGCTTTGCTTCAAACCTCGGTGGGCTTTATGCCTTGGTCGAACAGTTGAACGTTCAACAGACGGCGAAGGCATCCAATTGGAAAATTACATGAGCAGCGGCTTGGATTTGGCCAACATAAAGCTCTATATCAAGTCCGCTTTGTGGACCTAGAGTCGATTGCGCTGGGCCAACACTCCGATCACTGGTGCTCCTGACACCACACGATCGTCCATCGGGCCACACGGTCGCTTTGATCAAAAAACGGAAACCTGGATGAGCTATTTATTCCAACAGCCGTGGCCAAAAAATTACCCCGCATCATACGATGCGGGGCTCGAGATGTCGTGCAAACAACCTCGGTCGGCTAGCCGACGTGTCGATATTATCATGTTGCTCACCCGCGTGTCCCCGGTTTGATTGCATCGATGCTAAATTTTCAGGCGACAGTGCAAATTTTAAGCAAATCTATGATTGCCTAATAATTAATCATGATTTGCTGAATCTTTCGCCTCGACGACCGTCTCCGGATCCGCAATTTTGTTGCGGTGCAAACAACCTCAACCCGGAGAACTACATGGCAATCTCGCGTAGATCATTATTGGGCGCTGCTGCGTTAAGCCTGAGCGTGGTGGTCGGCAGTCCGCTCACCGCATCGGCTCAAGAGACGATCAAGGTCGGCATTCTACACTCACTCTCTGGTACCATGGCGATCAGCGAGACGACGCTCAAAGATGCAATGCTCATGCTTATCGAGGAGCAGAACAAGAAGGGCGGATTGCTTGGCAAAAAGCTCGAACCCGTCGTTGTTGACCCTGCATCGAACTGGCCACTGTTCGCGGAAAAAGCACGTGAGTTGATTAGCCAGAAGAAGGTCGCAGCGGTATTTGGTGCTTGGACATCCGTGTCGCGAAAGTCCGTGCTGCCGGTCTTCAAGGAACTGAACTCGGTGCTGTTCTACCCGGTCCAGTACGAAGGCGAAGAGAGCGAACGCAACGTCTTCTATACAGGCGCCGCGCCAAACCAGCAGGCCATTCCCGCTGTAGATTACCTGATGAGCAAAGACGGTGGCTCGGTGAAACGCTGGGTGCTGGCTGGCACAGACTACGTTTATCCGCGAACGACCAACAAGATCCTTGCCGCCTACTTGAAAGCCAAAGGCGTCAAAGACGAAGACATCATGATCAATTATACACCATTCGGACATTCCGATTGGCAAACGATCGTCTCCGACATCAAGAAGTTTGGTTCGGCCGGCAAGAAGACCGCCGTCGTATCAACGATCAACGGCGACGCCAACGTCCCGTTTTATAAAGAACTTGCAAACAAGGGCATCTCGGCAACCGATATTCCGGTTATCGCATTCTCCGTCGGCGAAGAAGAACTTGCCGGCATCGATACGTCGAACCTCGTTGGTCATCTCGCTGCTTGGAACTATTTCCAGTCCGTCGAAAATGATGCGAACACCGCGTTCATCAAGAAATGGAAAGCCTTCACCAAGAGCCCGAAACGCGTCTCCAACGATCCCATGGAAGCACACTACATTGGCTTCAACATGTGGGTTAAGGCAGTTGAAAAAGCCGGGACGACCGACCCGGACAAGGTGATCGATGCGATTATCGGCGTCGAAGTACCAAACCTGACCGGTGGCACCTCGAAGATGCTGCCTAACCACCACATCACCAAGCCAGTGTTGATCGGTGAAATCTTGGAGACCGGACAGTTCGATGTTGTCTGGAAGACCAAAGGTTTGGTTGCCGGCGATGCTTGGTCCGATTTTCTGCCAGGATCGAAAGACCTGATTGGCGACTGGGCTGGCAAGAAATGCGGCAACTTCAACACTAAGACCAGCAAGTGCGGCGCATCTTAACCGCCATGCGCACCTGATCGACTGATCTCGATCCAGACATCTATCGCGAGGCTGATAACCAGCCTCGCGGTCAATCAAAAAGGCGCAATGCGCCAACCTGAATTGGGGAATCGATGCGCTTTGCATCACGCTACATAGCGGGCATATTTTCTTTCGCTATTGCCGCGTTCGCCCTTGGCGGAGTGTCACTCGCTGATCAAAGCAGACTGAACAATGCGACAGCACTGTTTGCCGCCGGCTCTTACGCTGATACGATTGCAGCGATAGATGAGATTGGGGTATCTGGTGTCGACCATGCTCCCGCGATCCTCAACGCGCTCTCAAAGCGCCGCGTTTATCTCAACAAGACGACAAAATTTACGGTTTATCGCCAGGGCTCAGTCTACCATGACTTTCTGACCTCGAAGCAGTTGGACGGTAAGCCTGAAGGCGCCAAGAGCGTACGTGTCAACAACCGGGTACGCAGCGCCATCAAAGCAGCCCTCGGAACTCTTGAACTGCGCGCCAAAGATCCGGCCACGCGCATCAGTGCCGCGACCGAAGTTTTCAACCGCAAAGACGTTGCAGTTCTCTCAGCGCTTGAAAAGCTGATTGCGAGCGAGACCGTTCCTGCGGTCAAGAAGATGTTCCTCGATACGCGTGCCGCTTTGGTACTTGCTAAGGGCGATGCTGCAAAATCAGATAAGCTCGCCGCCATCGCGGTTATGAAGGCGCGTGCAAAGCAAGATGCAATGGTGGCTCTCGAAGTTGCGGCAACAGATACTGATCCTGAAGTTGCCGACGCAGCCACTACAGCCATGAAATCAATTGAAAACTGGTTGGCTGTTGCCGCCAACTTTCAGAACATCTGGTACGGCCTTTCGCTCGGCTCCGTTCTTCTGCTCGCGGCGATCGGCCTTGCCATTACCTTTGGCGTCATGGGCGTAATCAACATGGCTCATGGCGAGATGGTCATGCTCGGCGCCTACACAACATTTGTCGTGCAGGAATTGTTTCGCGCCTACGCGCCGGGCGCTTTCGATCTGTCGCTTTTGATTGCCATACCGCTCGCGTTTGCGGTCGCCGGGCTTGTTGGTATCGCGATCGAGCGTGGCATTATCCGCTTCCTCTACGGTCGCCCGCTTGAAACATTGCTCGCAACCTGGGGTGTCAGCCTTGTTTTGCAGCAGGCGGTGCGCACCATCTTCGGGCCAACCAACCGTGAGGTCGGTGCGCCTTCCTACATGTCGGGTGGCTTCGAGTTCCTTGGATTAGCCATCACCTACAATCGGCTCTGGATCATCATTTTTGCGCTCGTCGTGTTTGCCAGCCTGCTACTCATCCTGCGCTACACATCACTTGGCCTGCAGATGCGAGCCGTCACGCAGAACCGGCGCATGGCGGCCTCAATGGGCATTCGTACTGGATACGTTGATGCCATGACATTTGGCCTCGGCTCTGGCGTTGCTGGCATTGCCGGCGTTGCATTGAGCCAGATTGACAATGTCTCTCCCAACCTTGGCCAAAGTTACATCGTCGACAGTTTCATGGTTGTCGTGTTCGGCGGCGTTGGCAGTTTATGGGGCACGCTGGTTTCTGCCATGACGCTCGGGGTCGTCAACAAATTCCTTGAGCCATGGGCGGGCGCGGTGCTTGCCAAAATCCTAATCCTGATCTTGCTGATTCTGTTTATTCAGAACCGGCCACGCGGGATGTTCGCACTCAAAGGGCGGGCCATCGAAGCATGATCACACGTCACCTTTCTAGCCTCAGCGATACGGGCAGTCGCGTCTTCCTGGGTGTTTTGCTGGCGGGCGCATTGTATGTCTCGGTCTGTAATCTACTGCTACCGGAGACGCATGCGCTGCACGTGCCAACTCATGTCGTCGCGCTGCTTGGCAAATATCTCTGTTACGCGATCCTCGCCGTTGCGCTTGATCTCGTCTGGGGTTACTGCGGCATCCTCTCGCTTGGCCACGCCGCCTTCTTCGGCCTTGGCGGTTATGCGATGGGGATGTACTTGATGCGCCAGATCGGCGATCGCGGCGTTTATGCCAACCCGCACCTGCCGGATTTCATGGTCTTTCTGAATTGGAAGGAATTACCGTGGTTCTGGCACGGCTTTGACTTCTTCCCATTTGCGTTACTTATGGTGGTTCTGGTCCCTGGGGTGCTCGCATTAGGCTTTGGCTGGCTCGCCTTTCGCTCACGCGTCACCGGCGTCTATCTGTCGATCATCACACAGGCCATGACGTATGCCCTGCTGCTTGCGTTCTTCCGCAATGAAATGGGCTTTGGCGGCAATAACGGCCTGACCGACTTCAAAGATATTCTCGGCTTCGATATCCAGGCCAACAGCACGCGCGTTGCCTTGTTTGTGATCACCGTCGCGGCGCTGGCACTCACATACACAGTCGCCCGCATCATGGTGACCTCGACCTATGGCAAAGTCCTTGTTGCGATCCGTGATGCTGAAAGCCGCACGCGCTTCCTTGGCTATCGGGTCGAGAACTACAAGCTGCTGGCTTTTGTTATATCGGCGTGCATGGCGGGCATCGCTGGAGCTCTTTACGTGCCTCAGGTCGGCATCATCAATCCGTCCGAATTCCAGCCTGCAAACTCAATCGAAGCTGTCATCTGGGTCGCAGTTGGCGGCCGTGGCACGCTCACCGGGGCCGCTCTTGGTGCCGTCACCATTAACTTCCTGAAGACCACCTTCACGTCAGGCTTCCTCGCGCCCTACTGGCTGTTTGTACTGGGTGGCACCTTCATCTTGTCGACGTTGTTCCTACCTAAAGGCATTGTCGGCACGGCTAGCACGTTATGGCACCGCAAACGTAGCGAGGCGGCTCCAGCGGGCGAAGTCGCCCCCACGCCTCAGGCGGCGGAGTAGATCATGAACACACTCATTAACGCACCAACCCAATCCAAAAGCGTTCTCTATCTCGATGGCGTCAGCGTCTCATTCGACGGTTTTCGTGCACTCAACTCTTTGTCTCTTTTTCTGGAACCTGGCGAAATGCGTGCGATCATCGGCCCCAACGGCGCCGGCAAGACAACAATGATGGATGTCATCACCGGCAAGACACGCCCTGATCAGGGCGAGGTCATCTTCGACGATCATGTCGACCTAACAAAGCTCAATGAATCCGAGATCGCCGAACTCGGCATTGGCCGAAAGTTTCAAAAACCTACAGTGTTTGAGAGCCATACGGTTGCTGACAATGTACGACTGGCGCTGGCCGGCGAACGCACGACCTGGTCAGCGCTGTTTGGCGCCCGCGATCTTATAACAGACAACGAAATTGACACGGTGCTGGAACGAGTCCGGTTAAAATCGCACTGCGGGCGCCTCGCTGGCGATCTCAGCCATGGTCAAAAGCAATGGCTCGAGATTTCCATGCTGCTCGCGCAAGACCCGAAACTACTGCTAGTCGATGAACCCGTCGCCGGCATGACTGACGCCGAAACCGAGGATACGGCCAGCCTACTGCGTGACATCGCCAAGACGCATTCCGTCGTAGTGGTCGAGCACGACATGCGATTCGTTCGCGCGCTCGATGTCAAAGTCACCTGTCTGCATGAAGGTAGTGTTTTGTCGGAAGGAAGCATTGATGCCGTTTCAACCGATGATCGCGTTGTCGAGGTCTATCTCGGACGCTAACCGCATTTGTTATAGGAGTTAGAGAGCATGCTGCCGCCACATCGCCCGTTCCGCGAGAAGCCATCGCCAAAAGACGTCATCAAGAAGAGATACAAAACTGGAAGCCTCAGTCTGGTGACGGAAGGTCGCAAGAAACCCGAACGCCGTGCATTGAAGGCCAATATGCTTGTCATTGAACAGCACGCTACATCGCCGACAAACCACTAAGGTTCATTCGTCATGCTTAATGTTGATGCCATCGACCTCAAATATGGTGCAGCCCAGGTTCTGCGCCATGTCTCGCTTACCGCGCAAGTCGGTCAAGTGACCTGCGTGCTCGGGCGCAATGGAGTTGGCAAGACGAGCCTGCTCCGAGCGGTCACCGGTCAACAACCAACCAGCGCCGGAAAGATAACCTGGCAGGATAAAGACATTACCTCCTTGCCGCAGCATTTGCGTGCGCGCAGCGGAATTGCCATCGTGCCGCAAGGACGGGAGATTTTTCCGCTTCTGACGGTCAAAGAAAACCTTGAGACGGGCTACGCCGCAACCGATCGCGGCAGACGCTTCATTCAAGATGAGATCTTTGAGCTATTCCCGGTATTGAAGGATATGCTTGGTCGGCGCGGCGGCGATTTATCCGGCGGGCAGCAACAGCAACTAGCGATTGGTCGGGCGCTGGTTGCACGGCCTTCTCTGCTCGTGCTCGATGAACCAACCGAAGGCATTCAACCCTCCATCATCAAAGACATCGGCCGCGCAATTGACTATCTGCGCAACAAGGGCGACATGGCGATTGTCTTGGTCGAGCAGTATTTTGAGTTCGCACGCGATCTCGCTGACACATATGCGGTTATGGACCGCGGCCAGATCGTTCTTTCCGGAACCCGCGCAGAAATGAGTGAAGATCATGTCCTCCGCCATCTATCCGTCTGAGCGGGACGAGCCGCGAGAAGGCTCCATTGGCCGGGTTCGAGTTCGTGGCGGCGTTTCCGTTAGCGTTGACGTGCGCAACGGACGCAGCCGGGTTTGCGATCTCAGAGAGCGCGACGGCTACAAAGTGCGCTTCCCTAGGCGCTCTGATCCACCAGAAGGGATCATCATCAACACCGGCGGCGGGCTTGCGAGCGGCGATGACATTCAGCAATCGTTTGATGTTGCCGACGGTGCCGCGCTAACCGTCACGACCCAGGCATCAGAGCGGTCCTATCGCAGCGCAGACGGGAGCACGACGAGATTGAACATGGCGGCACGCGTCGGTCATGATGCCTCCTTGATCTGGCTGCCGCAGGAAACGATCCTGTTCGACGGCACGCGGCTATCACGTTCGATTGACATTGCTATGGCGTCGTCATCACGACTGCTGATTGCTGAAACGGTTGTGTTTGGACGGATCGCGATGGGCGAAACGCTCGAGAGCGGCCTGTTCCAGGATAAGTGGCGGATACGCCGGGAGGGCCGTCTGGTATTTGCGGAAAACATCAAGCTTAACGACGAAACATTCCAGGCTATGACGGCCGCAGCCATGAACGGCGGTGCGCATGTCACGACGACGCTGATCTGCGTTAGTGCTGACGCGGAGGACTTCCTCCAAGGTGTACGCTCCGCCATCTCTGACGCGCCTTTCCAATGCGCGGCCAGTGCCTGGAATGGCATGCTGGTTGTTCGCGGCCTTGCGCACCGCAGTGAAGATGTCCGCCACCTGATGGCACGCCTGGTACCCGCATTGAGTATCGGGCAGTTGCCCCGCGTATGGTGGACCTGAGGGAAAAAGAATGAACCTTACCCCAAGAGAAAAAGACAAACTGCTTGTTGCGATGGCAGCAAACGTCGCGCGGCGTCGTCTGGAGCGTGGCGTCAAACTCAATCATCCTGAAGCGATCGCACTGATTACTGATTTCGTCGTTGAAGGCGCCCGAGATGGCCGCAGCGTATCCGAGCTGATGCAAGCCGGCGCCAATGTGATCACCCGCGAGCAGGTCATGGAAGGGATCGCCGAGATGATCCATGACGTTCAAGTTGAGGCAACATTTCCCGACGGCACCAAGCTTGTCACCGTTCACAACCCCATTCGATAGAGGAGAAAACACGCATGTTACGCCACGCCATAGCAGTGATTGCAGTGAGTTTTACGAGCACTCAGAGTGCCCATTCCCACACAATCGACACGCTGCATCCTCATCCGCACTCGATGGATGTTTTCGCCGTCGATGGCGTTGCGACGCTGGCCTTGATGTTGGCCGCATTCGGCTTGCTACTCATCGCCCATCAATGCGTCAGATCAAAGCGCAAGCCGATCAACACACATCGAGGCCGACAATGATCCCCGGCGAAATTATCGTCAAAGGCGGTGACATTGAGCTCAACGCGGGCCGCGAGACTGTCGAAGTCGAGGTCGCCAACACCGGTGATCGTCCGATCCAGGTTGGCAGCCACTATCATTTCTTTGAGGTCAATGCCGCCCTGTCGTTGGATCGTGTTAAGGCGCGCGGCTTTCGCCTCGATATTCCGGCTGGTACGGCAGTCCGGTTTGAACCTGGTCAGGCACGTACAGTGAAACTGGTGGCGGTCTCAGGCGCCCGCAAAATCTATGGGTTCCGGCAGCAGGTGATGGGACAGCTCTGACATGGCCTTCAAAATACCACGTGAGACGTACGCCGATATGTTCGGGCCAACAGTTGGGGACAAGGTGCGCCTTGCCGACACCGAACTTTTTATCGAAGTCGAGCGCGATCTGACGATCTACGGCGAAGAGGTAAAATTCGGCGGCGGCAAAGTCATCCGTGATGGCATGGGGCAGTCTCAGATTACGCGCGCCGGTGGTGCCGTCGACACCGTCATCACCAATGCGTTGATTGTCGATGTGATAGGCATATTCAAGGCTGATGTCGGCCTCAAGGGTGGGCGCATAGTCGGCGTCGGCAAAGCGGGGAATCCGGACATCCAACCCGGCGTTACGATCATCATCGGCCCTGGCTCCGAGATCATTGCGGGGGAAGGCAAGATCCTGACCGCAGGCGGTTTCGACGCGCACATCCACTTCATCTGTCCTCAACAGATCGAGGAAGCCTTGATGTCGGGCGTCACGACCATGCTCGGCGGCGGCACCGGCCCGGCGACCGGCACGAACGCTACGACATGCACGCCGGGACCATGGCACATCGAGATGATGTTGCGTGCGTCCGACGCATTTCCGATGAACCTCGCCTTTGCTGGCAAAGGCAACGCCGCCCAGCCGGCAGCCCTCATCGAACAAATCGAAGCTGGCGCCTGTTCACTCAAGCTGCACGAAGACTGGGGTACAACGCCGGCTGCGATCGACAACTGCCTTGCCGTTGCCGATGACCATGACGTCCAAGTCATGATCCACACAGACACGCTCAATGAGAGCGGCTTCGTCGAGGACACGATTGCCGCCTTCAAAGGCCGCACGATCCATGCATTTCACACCGAGGGCGCCGGCGGCGGTCACGCGCCAGACATCATTCGTGTGGCCAGCTTGCCGAACGTGCTTCCATCGTCGACCAACCCGACGCGGCCGTTCACCGTAAATACAATAGATGAGCATCTCGACATGCTGATGGTCTGTCACCACCTCGATCAGTCAATCCCGGAAGACCTAGCTTTTGCTGAGAGCCGCATCCGGAAAGAAACGATAGCCGCCGAAGACATCCTGCATGACATCGGCGCGCTTTCGATGATTGCTTCCGACAGTCAAGCGATGGGCCGCGTAGGCGAAGTCATCATCCGCACGTGGCAAACCGCGCACAAAATGAAAGTCCAGCGCGGCGCTTTGCCGGAGGACGCGTCAAGCGGCAACGACAATACTCGGGTGAAACGTTACATCGCGAAATACACGATCAATCCTGCGATCGCGCACGGCATGTCGAAACACATCGGTTCGATCGAGGACGGCAAGCTTGCGGATCTCGTACTTTGGTCGCCCGCCTTCTTCGGCGTCAAACCTGATATGGTAATCAAAGGCGGTGTCATCGCGGCCGCCCAGATGGGCGATCCGAACGCCTCGATCCCAACGCCGCAGCCCGTCCACTACCGCCCGATGTTCGGCGCTTATGGTTCGGCACTGACGTCGACGTCGGTTACTTTCGTCTCTGCCGCCGCGATTGCCAACGACCTGCGTGCCACAATCGGCTTGCAGAAAGAGTTGGTTGCTGTCGAGAACGTACGCGGCGGCATTTCAAAATCTGATATGGTATTAAACGACGCAACGCCTGATATCAGCGTCGACCCCGAAACCTATGAAGTGCGCGCCGACGGCGAGTTACTGGTCTGCGAACCGGCGACAGAGCTGCCGATGGCGCAGCGCTACTTTTTGTTCTAAGCGCCAAACAGGTAGATACGATGAAACGTGCCACCGCTACCGTGCCGAAGGGGAGCAGCCGTCTGACCGACGAGCTGCCGACGATCACGCTTGCCCGCGAAGAGCGCTATCGTCGTCGAATCGCATGGACCTCCGACGATGGGACGCCTTTCCTGCTCGACCTGCCCGAGGCAACCTACCTGCCTGACGGAACTGGCCTGACACTCGATGATGGCAGCACTGTCATCGTCTGCGCCGCGCGGGAAGATCTGTTGCAGATCACAGCGCACGACGACCATGCGCTCACTCGGATCGCCTGGCATATCGGCAACCGCCACACACCTGCCGAGATCGCCCGTGACGCAATCTACATTTTGCCTGATCAAGTTATCGCTGAAATGATTCAGGGCCTTGGCGGCATCGTCAGCCGCGTCTCGCGGCCATTCGAGCCTGAAGGCGGGGCTTATGGTGGGCACGGCACGCTTGAACGTGGACATCATCATCACGGTGCCAGTCATAATAGGTCGGGTCATCATGACCACGGCCACGATCCCGTCTGATGCGCGACCAGTCACCAGATCCGGCCCTGACAGCAGCACCTTTCCCAAGCGAGCTGTTGATCTGGCTATCGCCCTCCTTCCCGGTTGGCAGTTTTGCCTACAGCCAAGGACTTGAGGCAGCCGTTGATCGGGACTGGGTTCGAGACCGCGAGACGTTACAAGATTGGATCACCGCGCTTGTTCGTCATGGTGCTCTCAAGAACGACCTGATCCTGATCTCGCTCATCATGCGAGCCGGCAGCACAGCAGATGTTCGAGAGCTGATAGAGCTATCCGCAGTCCTGCAGCCATCCAGCGAACGTGCCCAGGAAGCGACCGACCAGGGCCGGAATTTTGTCGCTGCATTCCGTGCTGGCTGGGCCACACGATCGCCTATCGAGGATGCATTCGACACACTCGACGTCATTACATTCCCGACCGCACTTGCCGTAGCAGCTAGCGCTCACGCTCTCGATCCGGCAGCCACCCTCGAAACCTATGCTGTTACGTTTTGCACGAACCTACTCTCGGCTGCGATCAGGCTGAGTGTTGTCGGCCAGTTTGATGGCCAGCGCCTGATGGCAACTCTGCTGCCCACAATCCGAGAAGTCGCTCATGCCACGATGTTTGCGACTATCGATGATCTCGGCAGCGCGACATACGGCGCTGACCTCGCGTCCATGTTTCACGAAACTCAAACGACAAGGCTGTTCCGCTCATGACATCTCCCGGCACTTCTCCGCACGGCCCGCTGCGCGTCGGCATCGGCGGTCCAGTCGGCACAGGCAAGACGACACTAACGGCTCAGCTCTGCCGCGCGCTGGCCGACAAGGTCGACATGTGTGTGATCACCAACGACATCTACACGCGCGAAGACGCCGAATTTCTGATGCGCGCGCAAGTGCTACCGTCCGAACGCGTCATGGGAGTTGAGACAGGCGGATGCCCCCATACCGCAATCCGCGAAGACTGCTCAATCAATCTCAGTGCAATCGCTGATATGCGCACGAAACTACCTAACCTGGAACTGATCTTGATTGAATCCGGCGGCGACAATCTCGCGGCCACGTTTTCGCCAGACCTTGCCGATCTCACGATCTACGTCATCGACGTTGCCCAAGGCGAGGAGATCCCTCGAAAAGGTGGCCCTGGCATAACCAAATCCGACTTCCTGGTGATCAATAAAACCGATCTTGCGCCATACGTCGGGGCAAACCTTGAAGTGATGCGGCGCGACGCCGGTGCTCAGCGCGGCGATAGGCCATTCACGTTTGCTAATCTGAAACGCGGCGACGGCGTAGCACAGGTTGTGTCATTCCTTC
This sequence comes from uncultured Hyphomicrobiaceae bacterium, assembly GCA_905480435.1. GTDB lineage: Bacteria > Pseudomonadota > Alphaproteobacteria > Rhizobiales > Hyphomicrobiaceae > CAJQQK01. The sequence continues at coordinate 19,796 of CAJQQK010000004.1, forward strand.
GTAAGGCAGGCGGCCTTGCACATTGAATTGTTCTCTGCGCTCGTTTGCTTTTGGCGATATCTGACATGAACAGGTGCAGGCGTAGGAATTCCGCTATCTGGACTTAGCGTCGGTTCCGTCTCCAAGTGTTCAGATCACGGGCGTCAACGTTGCAACACAGTATGCTGCGATGGGCATGTCCGCTGTTGGTCGAAGCGGACGAAATGAGCGTCGCACTCAATGTCTGGCGCATGTCTCAAAGTGGCCCATTGCTGTCAAACCGGGTTTGGCCGCTTTGGAGGGAATAGCGGATGTGGGGTTGAGGGCACGGCTGGTAACGCGAGGATGGGCGCAAGGAAAAGCGCCCATCCCAAACACTTAGCCGGTAATCGGTACGTAGGTGCCGCGGCCGATGGCAACGAGGGCGCCTTTTTCGTCCATCACGTCGATGTCGATGACGGCAGCAGAACGCCCTCTGCGGCGCACGACGGCGACCGCTGTGATGCTGTCGCCAACTGCTGGTTTCAAGTAGTCGACGCGCAGGTTCATGGTCGGGATGCCGCCGCCGAGCAGCATGCCAAGCGCGAAGTCACCAACCGTGTCGATCAGGGCTGCGAGCACGCCGCCGTGGAACTGCTTGGTGCCTTCGCGGCGCTCGAAGTGTGGTGCGAGTGGCATCCGAACTTCGAGCTGTGCTGCGTCGTAATCTATTGCCACGACTTCAAGGCCGAGCGTGCGAATGAACGGTGAGCGTTCGAAAATTTCGGCGAGCCCGGTAGCATCAAGGCGTGGCTTTTCTTGTTCGGCTTTTTTGTCGGTGCTCATGGTGTCAGGACAACCTTTCCGAATACTTCGCGATCTTCGAGCAATCGGAATGCTTCGTTGACGTCTTCGAGCGGCAGAACCTTGTCGATGACCGGTTTTAGACTGCCGTCGGACAGCATCGAAACAAGTGTTTCAAGCTCTTCGCGCAACCAGCCATTGGCACCGAGGACTTTGAGCTCGTAGGACCAGATGAAGCGTAGGTCTTCTTTTGGATCGAAGCCGGCGGTCGCGCCACAAGTCAACACGCGGCCACCGCGATGGAGCACGCGCAGGGAAGGCACCCAGGTGTCGCCGCCCGTGAAATTGACGACGCAATCAACGCCTTTATCAAATTGCCGGCGATGTGGCTTGCCGAAGTTTGTCCACACCCACTTCATGAAATCCTCGTCCACGTAGTTGATGCCGTGGTCGGCGCCGAGATCCTTGAGGCGATCAAGTTTTGATTGCGATGACGCGCAGGCGATGACTTCGCAGCCACGGGCCTTGGCCAGCAACACACTGCACGTGCCGACGCCGCCAGATGCGCCGAGGACGAGCACTTTTTCGCCAGCCTGGACATTGCCGATCGTGTACATCATGCGCAGCGCCGTGCCGTAAGCCACGGGTAGGCAGGCGGCGTCTTCGAAGGAGACGTTGTCTGGCAGGCTGACGAGATGATGCGTCGGGACTTTGCAGAATTCGGCAAGGCCGCCATGCCACATTTCGCCGATCAGACCGCCTGGTCCGACCCGGTCGACCGGGTCAATCAAAACGCGTTGGCCGACTTTCCAGTCTTTGACATCGCTGCCGACTTCGACGATCTCACCGGCAAAATCGAGCCCCATGATGCAGGGCATCGGCACTTTGATGCCGGGCATGCCGTTGCGCGTGAACACGTCGTGATAGTTGAGGGATGACGCGCCCACTTTGATGATGACATCCTCAGCTCCGGGTTTGGGATCTGCAAATGCGTTGTCGATGGCGATGGTGCCGGCACCACCGTGTTGCTCGATGACTGCTGCTTTCACTCGAATTCTCCATGCCGGGGCTGCTTCGTGAGATCGCCCGGTTATTTAGTTTTGCGATACGTGAGCGCAACGAAAGTGGGGCTCGAGAACTTATCGATCAGCTGCGCGTTCGCCATCGCTTAACTGATCCCAAATCTCGACGCCACGCAAGGTCAGGCTCTTGCGATCTATCTTGCCGGGGCCCGCTAAAGGCAGGCTTTCGACAAATATCACCATACGGGGATGCCGGAAGGCCGGTGCATTGGCGAGTGCATAGGTTTTGACGTCTTGCACGGTGAGGCCAGCGGTGGTGCCAGCAACGACAAACGCGACGGGCTTTTCACCTTTAATCTCATCTGGGACCGGTACGACGCAGGCCTGTTCGATATCGGGATGCCCAACCAGGAGTGCTTCAACCTCTCCGGGATAGATGTTTTCGCCACCGCAAACGAACATGTCGTCAGAGCGGCCAACGAAGAAGTAGGCGCCGTTTTCGTCGCGGCGGAAGACATCGCCGGAAATGTACCAACCATCATCCGTGAGCACTTCGGCGGTCTTCTCGGCTAAATTGAGATAGCCGGTCATGGTCGCAGGCGTGCGATGCCACAGGTCGCCTTGATCGGCTTCGTTACCGTCCTCATCGATCAGCTTGACGTCGACTTCGACAGCCGGAAAGCCGGTTGAAAGAGGAGGTGCGATGGCACCGGCTTTGGGGCCGAAGACGATCGGGCCGGCTTCCGTGGTGCCGTAGCCGTTCATGACGCTTGCGCCAACGAACGTGTCCGTGACTTGTTGCCAGAGTTTTGGTGAAATCGGTGCTGATCCCATCCGGACATTGCGAACCGTGCTGACATTGGTTTGGTCGAGCGTGTCGCGTTCTGCAAAAACCATCGCGAGCATGGTTGGGACGGAGGTGATCCAGGTGCAGCCGAAACGTTCGATGGCTTGCAGGTAACGCTTGGCGTTGAACTCGGGAAGCAGAATAGCGCGGGCTGGCGAAGACAACGCGTAGAGCGACACGCACAGCGCGTTCATGTGATACATCGGCGCTGCAATCAGAATGCGGTGATTGTCAGCTGGCGCACCTGCGATGCGGCGGCGCAGGGCCCAGAGGTGCCCCTTGTGAGTGAGTGGCACGCCTTTGGGGCGGCCGGTTGAGCCGGACGTGTAAAGCACCATGGCAACGTCGTCGTCGGTTGGCACAACAGCTTCGAACGGACCTGGGTCGAGCAGGGCCTGGAAACCGTCAGGGCCATCATCGTCGAAGTTTGTGACGCCGAGGTTTGTTGTGAGCTTCTCGAAACGCGTACCATCGCAGATCACGTGGGATACCGAGGCATCTTCGAGAATGAAATCAACGGTGGCGGCGGGGAACTGGTAATTGAACGGAACGGCAATCATGCCGGCCTGCAGGATGCCCAGGTAGCTAATCAGAAACTCGGCTCTATTGGACGACAGCAGCGCAACGGATGCACCGGGTTTGAGGCCACGTTTCAGGAGGCCGCGCGCGCAGGCGTTGGCCGCTTCCTCGATTTGGCGGTGCGTGTATTCGCGGGGGGCTTCCCAATCGCGACAATCGACCAGCGCAATTTCGTCGCTGAAAGCCGCATCGTAGAGGACGCCGAGGTTCTTGGTCTCAATCATAATCGAAGGTTCTGTTCCGCGCTTCTGGCTCGAATGTATTGGCGCCAACACAACCTTCATGACGACACAACACAACAGGAAATCGGGCGTGCGTGTTGAATTATCGGCAATCAGATCATCAACGACCGCGGCGACACACCCTAGATGGGGATGCCGCCGCTGTGGTGCGTTTGGCGATCAGGCGCGGGCTTTGGTCAGGCCCTGCAGCATCTCATCGAGATAATCATCGGCAAGGGCGTGCAGTTCGTCGTTCGTGCGATCCTGGATCGGATGGGGCACGAATACGTAGGCCGGATCGGTGCCGAGCGCCTTGGCTTGCGCTTCGGCTGCCTGTTGGAACTCTGTCGTCGCAATGCCGACAGAAGGAATGCCGCGGCTTTCAAGGTCTGACATGTCATGCGTACAGCACGACGTGCAAGAGCCTCAATCACTCAGCGCTTCAATGACAACATCAACCTCGGTCGCGATTTTCTGCGAGAGTGCAGTTGGTGCTGGCCGGGTGTTGGTTGGCTTTGCGTAGCGTTTGACAACGAGACCGCGCTCTGTGAGCTTTTGCTCGACGCGATCGAGAAAGATGTCGCCTTTGGTCTTGGCGATATCGAGCAAGCCGACACGCAAGCCCTCCAGGCTTTCAGGCCGGGCTAGCCTGGGGCGCGCCGAAACCGACCGTTCGGCTGTCGGATCTAGGATGGTGGTCAAAGTTTGATCTCCTTCGTGACAGGTGAGGAACCTTTTTCGCCGCTGGCAGACCAGCCGCCGATGATGCCGCTGAACATGCCAGCGCCGCCGCCAGCGCGTACGATCATGAGGCCGCCGTCGCGGAATTTCCGGGCCATCGTACCAGCTGCGAAGGCGGTTGTCCCCTCCGCGACACCGCCGGCGCCTGGCATGATTTCGTCTGCTAGTCGTTGTGTGCGGGCGTGGAGCTCGTCGTAGAGCCGGGCCTTGCTCCAGCCGGCCTCCCGGAAGGTGCGTTCGTGCTCGGGGCAGACGACGACCAGGGCATCCGCGCCCTGGTAGAGTTTCGGATGTTGGACGGCCTTGAGGCATTCGGCGAACGATTGCGCGAGGCTTTCTGGATCACGTGATTTCTGGTCGACGATGCCTTGCAGGCCGTAACCGGCAAATACGGTGACGGCGTTCTTGCCCTTAGGGATGCCGCGCTCAGTTGCGAGCGACTCCCAGCACGAGCCTTCTTCATCCTCGGCAACGCAAAAGCCGACCTTGCCGGGATTGCCAAGCGTCGCGCGGTCAACTTCTTGCGGGCGACCGCCGCCAACGTTTCTGATGACGAGCTGTAAGGCGCGGCCGATGGTGTTGTTGGCGCGAAAGCCCTGGCCGAGTGCGTTACCCTTGGCGTTCATGCCGATTGAGCGCCGGATCGGACCGTTGACGATCACCATCGGCCCGACGAACATTGTCGTCGCAAGCACGCCGTGCATGCTGAACGGCTCTTCCAGGACGGCTTCGACGGCAGCAAGAACAACCGGAAGGTATTCTGGTTTACAGCCGGCCATGACGGCGTTGATGGCGACTTTCTCGACCGTGCAATCGGCAAGGTCACTCGGGATTTTTCCGATGACTTCTTGTGGATCACGTGCGGTGCCACCGAGCATACGCAGCACGCGCGCTTCGGTTGGTGGAACCACGGGCAGGCCATCGGACCAACCGCGATCGAACAGTGCTTCGATCTCATCTTCCTGGGTGCCGAACTCGACACGGCGGCTTTTGAGGCCGGTTTCGCCGTGGCGCACGAGCAGGTCTTCGATGATGCCTGGCTCAATGTTCTTGGCACCGCAGCCGGGCCGCAGATCGGGCAGATCTTCGCCGAGCGTGGCAAGGCCTGTTAGTTCGCGCCACTGTACTTTGTGCCATCCAAAAGTGCGCCCGACTTCCTGGCCGTTCTCGCGCAGCAGCAAGGTTGGTACAACTTCGATGTTCAGCTTGTGCGAGACGTCGAGCGTCGCGTCATGGTCATGCGGCACGCTCTCGGGGAAAGTCGGGTCGTCTTGGACATAAACGGTCAGAGATCCGGCGGCGGCGAGCGCTGCGAGGACCGGCTCGGTCATCACACATGTCTCGCAGTCCCGTTTGACGATCGCGACGAGACCGGTGTCCGGTAAATTCATGGGCTTTGCTTTCTAACCAACCGTGCCGTTATTCCAGGCTGATCGTAAAGCAATCGACTGAAGTCGCAAATCGACAGCTTGATGACGTACGTGTGCCGGGGTGACGACTCGGGCGAGACCAGAGCGCCGCCGCGCAATGATGGGGCGGCGGGGAAGAGGTTGCGATCGAAGAAGTAGCGGAAATATTATGCTCTGCTTGGGGTTTTCTCAGGGTGAGCGAAAAGAGACATTTCAGCTTTTGCATCAGAGCATTGTCATGCCGTCATATGGATTAGTGGCGTGCGCATTAGGAGCAGCATGAGAGGCACGCTCGATGATCAGGTCCAAAGGTAGTGCGTCGCTCTGTCGATTAGGCCAGCCAACAATTGATGATCGTTTGTATTCTTAGCGAAGGCAAATTCTACTTGCCGTTCAAGAGTGGGACCGGAAATGGGCCTATTATCCAGAACTGGCGGCATCAACGAAAACTTGGGTAAGACGCTGACACCAATCCCTTCCCGCACCATGCTTTGTATCCAGTCCTCGCGTTGGCTGGAAAACACAACATCCATCGAAATCGATTCCTGATCTGCAAAGGTCAAAACACTGTCACGAAATTCGCAGTGCAATCGGTCAATGTAACGCTCTTTCATGACCACTTCCAAAGGAACGTGATTGAGGCCAGCAAACATATGGCCTTTACGAAAGGCTACAACCATTGGTTCGCGGTATAACGGCAAATAAGTCAGTCGAGGGTGTTGACCTTCCTGCCCTGCGCAAAACGCTCCATCGAGTGCGCTTGTCAGCAATAATTGGGATATGGAACTCGGCGTCACATCGTGCAGATAGAGTTTGATTTTGGAGTTTTGCATTTGGAATTCGTCGAGAAACTTAGCAAGTTTGATCGGGCCAACCGTACACATCACGCCAATATTGAGTTCTCCGCCCTCTCCCGACGCAAACTCCTGAGCTGTCCTTTTAAGTGAAGTTCTTGTTTCCTCGATCTTTTCAAATTGAGCGCGAAGGGTTTGTCCCAATTTTGTCAGTCGAGAATCTTTCCCGTCACGATGAATGAGCTCGCCACCAAGCTCTTCTTCAAGGCGTTTGATGGCATTGGTCAACGTTGGTTGGGTTACGTTGCACTGCTCTGCGGCGCGCGTGAAGTTCAATGTTCCCGCGAGGGCAAGGAAGTATCGGATCTGACGGAAGTCCATCAATTCTCCTTATCGAGGCAATGCGACTGAGGCAGTGGGCATGTCGAATTTTTTATCGGAATAACTTGTCAATCATGAAACGGTTGCCGGGCAAGTACATAGTTTTGATCGATCATTTCCATATGAAAAATCAATTTCCCCTGACCACCCTATTACCTCCAGATGAGCGTAATTCTCATTGGATTACTAGAGAGGTCAGTTATGACAAAGAAATTCGCTTTCCTATTGGTTGCGATTTTTACCACGATCCTTGCTGTTGGAGCTGTGCACACGAGCCTTAGGGCGCAAGATTCTAGTGTGCTCAAAGCATCGTTCAATCCTGATGGCAGCGTCAAGATTCCGCAAAACTGGCGCACCTGGATCTATATGGGAACACCATTCACGCCGAATGCCCTGAACGATGGCAAAGCACCGTTTCCTGAATTCCACAACGTCTACATTGAGCCCAGCGCGTTTGCCCATTTCAAAAAGACCGGTAAATTTGCCAACGGCACGCAAATCGTTAAGGAGCTCGCCCTTGTGCGCCAAAAGGCCAAGGACGAGATGTACAAAGACGGCTCGACGGACGAAGTATCAGGTCGCGGTTACTTCCAAGGCGAGTTCCAGGGGCTCGAGCTTGCCTACAAGGACACCGGGCGTTTCTCAAAGGAACCAGGCGGTTGGGTTTGCTTCAGCTTTGGCCACAAGGCGCAGCCCTACAATAAGTCGGCAAAGGCGTTTAAATCTGAATCCTGCAACGCATGCCACCAAGCCTCAGCCGCGACAGATTACGTCTTCACGCAATTCTACCCTGTCCTTCGGGCGGAGATGAAAAAATGACGTTGGGGACCTTACTGAAGCTGGCGACCGCGGTGGGTGCTTATGCGCTTATCGCGAGCTCGCTCGTTGAGGCCATGGACAAATCGGGACATGCACCGGGCGTATCGAAAAATGGCTCAATTCAAGTGCCCAATGTTGATTTTCGCAAGGAGTGGTCAGTGCTCGGCGCCTGGGTTGTCAATGGTGATGATGGTGAGAATGCCAAGGGTATTCATAATGTGTACACCCAGCCGTCTACCATCGACGCCTATCGCAAGACCGGGAAGTTTCCAGACGGTGCGGTTCTCGTCAAAGAGTTATTGACCACGAAGACGCAAGACATGACGACCGGTACGATTGGATACGCCGACAAAATCGAAGGTTGGTTCGTGATGGTGAAGGATACCAAAGGCCGATTTCCTGACAACAAGTTATGGGGTGACGGCTGGGGGTGGGCCTTCTTCAAGGGAGGCAACCGGGCTAAAACGACCAGTACCGATTACGAGGCAGACTGCAAAGGTTGCCACATTCCTGCGCGAAAAACAGACTGGATCTACACCGAGGCCTATCCTGTCTTAAAGGCTAAATAGTCTGACGCGATACCGTTTTGAGCCCTCGCTGATGAGCTTTGCCATAAGCTTGTTCGTCTTGCCCAATGTTACTTCAAAGCCTGCTTTTGGCTCTAAAGAAAATCACTCTGGCAGAACATATATTGTCCAGTTGCTGGAGTAGATGTCGCGACGCGGTCGCGACATCTACTCCAGCAACTGGACAATATATGTTCTGCGCGCCAGCCTCTAATCGCCAAATACGCGCTTAAAAATCGTGTCGACTTGGGCGGTGTGGTAGGCCATGTCGAACATCTGTTCAAGCTCAGTGACCGGCACGGCGCTGGTGACTTCGGCATCAGCCTTGAGGCTTTCCAAGAAATCGGCGCCGGTTTCCCAGGTCTTCATGGCGTTGCGTTGGACGCGGGTGTAGGCGTCTTCGCGTGACACGCCGGCTTGCGTCAAGGCGAGCAGGACACGCTGTGAATTATGCAGCCCGCCAAGGCGATCGAGGTTGGCCTGCATGCGTTCAGGATAGACGAGCAGCTTTTCAATGACGCCTGCCATGCGATGCAATGCGAAATCGAGGGTGACGGTTGCATCGGGCCCGATCATGCGCTCGACAGACGAGTGTGAGATATCGCGCTCATGCCACAGCGCGACGTTTTCCATGGCCGGCAATGCATAAGAGCGCACCATGCGGGCAAGGCCGGTGAGGTTCTCGGTGAGCACGGGATTGCGCTTGTGTGGCATCGCCGACGAGCCTTTTTGGCCGGGCGAGAAATACTCTTCGGCTTCCAGTACTTCAGTGCGTTGTAGGTGGCGTACCTCGGTTGCAAGGCGCTCGATCGAAGAGGCAACGACGGCAAGCGTGGCAAAGAACATCGCATGGCGGTCGCGCGGGATGACCTGCGTTGAGACGGGCTCTGGCGTGAGGCCCATTTCGGCTGCGACGTATTCTTCAACCGCTGGATCGATGTTGGCGAACGTGCCGACAGCGCCGGAAAGCGCGCAGGTCGCGATATCTTCGCGGGCGGCAACAAGGCGGGCCCGGTTGCGGGAGAACTCAGCATAGGCCTGGGCAAGCTTGACACCGAACGTGGTTGGCTCGGCGTGGATGCCGTGGCTGCGCCCAATGGTTAGTGTGTGCTTGTGCTCGTTGGCGCGGGTTTTGAGGGCCGCCAGAAGCCGATCGATGCCGGCAAGTAGAATGTCGCTTGCCTTGGTCAGCTGGACGTTGAAGCAGGTATCGAGAATGTCGGAGGATGTCATGCCCTGGTGCACGAAGCGGGCTTCCGGCCCGACATGCTCGGCAAGGTGCGTCAGAAAGGCGATGACGTCGTGTTTGGTTTCCGCTTCGATCGCATCGATGCGCCCAATGTCGAATTTGGCAGCGGAGCCCTTTTCCCAGATGATGTCAGCTGCTTCTTTCGGGATGGTGCCAAGGTTCGCCATGGCGCGGGCGGCGTGCGCCTCGATCTCGAACCAGATCCGGAAGCGGCTCTCAGGAGCCCAGATTGCTGTCATTTCGGGACGGGAATAGCGCGGTATCATGGGCGGGCTCGACGATTCTGGTATGACGCGAAGTTGGCGGAAGTTTTGTGTAGCGGTCTGCAACCGGGTAGCCGCAGGAGCGGGCCGGTCGTATATGCCGTGGTGGCTTAGATGGCGGGTTAGGATTACAAGGTCAATCCTGGCAATCGGACTGACAGCGGCAGCAGTGGATAAATACAGCAGCAGTCCGCAACCAACAGAGCTTTTAAGGCCTGACGACAATATAGCAGCGGGTACGTGCGATGAAATACGACACAATAGTCCTTGGCGCCGGTATGGTTGGTATGAGCACAGCTCTACAACTACAACGGCGTGGCCAGGCAGTGGCGTTGATTGACCGGCGCGGGGCGGCAGAAGAAACCAGCTACGGCAATGCCGGCATCATCCAAAGTGAAGCTGTGATGCCGTATGCGTTTCCGCGTGATTTCAGCACAATTTTCGCCCATGCGCTCAATCGCAGACCCGAGGCCAACTTCCATTGGAGCGCGTTACCGGAACTGGCGCCATGGCTTTATCAATATTGGCGCAACGGTACGCCCGAGCGTGTGATGCGCTCAGCACGTGCAGCCAATCCGTTGATCCAGGAATGCCTGGCAGCCCACATGGCCTGGATAGACGAGGCCGGCGCTGGCCATCTCGTACGCGAAACGGGGTATATGAAACTGTTTCGCGATCCAAAGAAGTTGGAGGCTGCAACAGATGCCTCACAGAAACTCAAGGATCGTTTTGATATTACGTTCCAGGGCCTCGACCCGAATGGTATCAGCCAGCTTGAGCCTCATTTGACGGGTGATTTTGCGGGTGGGATTCATGTTGATCAGCCGGTCAGCATTTCTGATCCAAATGCGCTGGGTAACGCGTACGTTGAGCTGTTCACCAAGGCGGGTGGTGAGTTTTTGACAGCTGACGCACGTACGCTTGAAGCCAATGGCAATGGATGGCAGGTGCACAGCGTTGACGGGGCCATCGAGGCTGAAAATGCTGTGGTGGCGCTGGGCCCATGGTCGGGCGAACTACTGAAACAGATCCGCATCAAAGTGCCGCTTGCTGGCAAACGCGGCTATCACATGCATTATGCCGCGCGCGGCAATGCCGGGCTGTTGCGGCCTATTTTGGATACCGACAACGGTTACGTCATCACGCCGATGGCAGCTGGCATCCGCCTGACAACAGGCGCTGAGTTTGCCCGAATGGACGCAGCCCCGACGCCAGTACAACTCGAGCGTGTCGAGCCGGAAGCGCGCAAACTGTTTCCGTTGGGCGAACGCGTCGAAGATGAGCCATGGCTTGGCCGCCGGCCTTGCCTGCCGGATATGTTGCCCGTCATCGGCGCCGTTCCGGGACAAAAGGGCCTCTGGGCCAATTTCGGACATCACCACTTGGGCGTGACGCTTGGCCCGATCACGGCCAAGCTGCTCGCTGAAATGATGACGGACGAAGCCACGTTTACAGACCCGGCGCCGTATCGGATTGATCGGTTTTAAGTGAGCTGAGCGACGAATGAGAGCCGGCATGCGTTGTCCCGTGCCGTGACAGGTGTCCTAAATTAAGACTGACCTGTTGTGCCATATCGGTAAACTGCAACGACAAACGTAACATCAGTGTAGATCGAAGGCTGCCCCTCAAATATCTGATTGATAGCGTCTAACGGTGAGGCGCCCCGACAACTAAACGTCGATCAGAAGCCTGAGCAAATTGTCCTATCACGGACCACTGATCTCGCGGTGAAACTGGCATCCCCACTGCATATTGAAGGTGCGAACCGCCCACAAGCAACGGGCGGCAACTCACATATTCAATAGGATAGCATCATGCCATTCCATATTCGTCTCGTGAATCGAACTGAACCAAAAATCACGTAAACGCTCGTTGGACGGGCGCCAAAAACCGCTGTGTTTGTTGAGTTCTTTCAGGGCATCGCCTTCGGTCTCGGTGTCGCGCTCATAATGATTGGCGCGCTCTGGTTGATGCACACCAACGGCATGGGGTTATAGGCTTCGCAATTGGAGCAACACTTCCAATTGAGCCCGAACTGCCTGAGCCCGACGCGTCTAAGCCAGGACAAGACAACAAATTGGAGTGCGGTTATGCAATCGTCTCGAAATGCCGAGTTGAAGCTGCTGTTATGCCTGCGCAGCTCATCGTCGCTGAAATATCTAGGGTGCCGGTTTGATCGAGGACTCGTCGGCGGGATCACCGTGACGATGGCCAAGCATCCGCTGGGTGCCTGGTGGTACGATAGTGAGCGTTATTGTTTTTCGACCATTGCGTATCGGCCGGGGCAGATCAATGTCAGAACGGTCGACGAAGCGTGCGAAGAAACCAAGCGGCTTGCAACCAGCAAGATGGTGCGCGAAACCGTCGATCGGGAAAGTCGCTGAGATGTACGTTTAGTCCCTTTGGGGTCACGGCTATTGCTGTGCGACGGCCATGGTCGTCGCGAGGCGGCACATTGAATGCCGCTTGTCAGATGGTCAGGTCCGTTTCAGTCCACGCTCAATATAGATTTTCGGCACAGGACGACAGCGGCCCGCGGCACCATCCCATTGGCCACCATTTGCGTGACATTGCGAGACGAGCTGATAGCGGGCGTCTTGCCAAACCAGCAGGACGGCCACGAGGCCAGTCATCAGGATAGCAACTGTAGCCTGAACGATCGTTTTTCTTGATGCTCTCACAGTCGGTATGCTCATTCGCTCGAAGGTCGCGGGTACATTTCGGCGTAGGTCTGCGGCCCCGTATAGCGCGGTCCTGGCCGGGATGCTTCGAAAATGCCGCGCGCGATGGCGCGGGCAACACAGTCAGCGGCAATACCGCCAAGCTCAATTTGAGCGGACGGCCCAGGCGGCAGTGATTTAACGCCTGTGCTGATGGCAAAGAGCATATCGCCATCGAACAGAGCATGGGTGAGACGCAGAGCCCGTGCAAATCCGTCGTGAGCTGCAATAGCAAGGCGTTGGGCCTGAGGTTTGGTCATTGCCAAATCAGTCGCGATGACGCCAATTGTGGTGGCATGCGGCGGTGTGTCTGGGGCATCTCCAGTCGCCCCCGTCGGGCCGCCTTTCCAGATCAAGTGGCGATCCCGGGCTGAAACCACCGGCGCCGGACCATGGCCGCCGAATTCAGCCTTCTCTTCGAACGGTCCAGCCCAGAAATGAGGGCCATCGCCAACCGTTGCAGACCCGAGTGCGTTGACCAGGATCATCGCGGCGACGGTTCCGCCGTAGGACGTCCGGGCACTCGCTGAGCCGATGCCGCCTTTGAAATTGACCGTGGTGGCACCCAAGCCGCCGCCGACGCTGCCAATCGAGGTGTTGGTGGCCGATGCATCGATCGCAGCGGCATAGCCGAGTTCTCGGTACGGTGGAAAGCGGCCCCATTCTTTGTCGCCGCCATTGAGAAGGTCGAAACAGATTGCTTGAGGCACGATCGGTACTTTGGCGGTGCCGACGGCCAGTCCGCGACCTTGCTCACGTAGCCAGGCCTGGACACCGGTTGCGGCATCAAGGCCAAAACCAGAGCCGCCCGACAAGACGATCGCGTCGACTTGATCCACGAGGCGATCAGCAGCCAGGCACTCCGTATCACGGCCTGCCGGTGCACCGCCAAGGATCGCGACGGCGCCCACCGCTGGTTGTACGAACACCAGCGCCGTGACGCCGGATACGAGTGTCTCGCAGCCAGCGTGACCGACTGAAATGCCGGCGACATCCGCGATGTGATTGTGCAGCTGATCACTCATTAGGGTGCGGACCCTCTATACTTGAGCTCGCAGAATGCACGACGGCAAAGAAGCTCCACCCTAAAGCATATTATGCGAGCCATCGCAGAACGGAGCTTCATCGGTGTCCTTGCAACCGCAGATGTTAAACGTACCGCTGCTGTCGGCCTTGAAACGGGTCGGCTCCAAGCCGGTACCCTTATGTTTGCCATCGCAGAACGGTTGGCGTTCCGAAAGTCCGCAAGCGCACCATGCATACATGCGACCTTCTTCCAGTTCGACCTGATACGGACCGATCTGGGCTGCTACAGGATCGTCTGCCATTGGTATTCTCCCCGGCAATTGCTCTTAAAACGCCGTGATCCTAGAGCGAGTTGCCGGATAGGAAAAGAGGTGATTGAGGCAGCCCTTAATGATGGCCGGCCGCTCTCGGAACTAAGTGGCGGTGTTACGGTTGCGGAAGGCAGCTACCGGATCGACCTTGGCTTTTGCGGATGCTGGACGACGGGCACCAGGGTTACGCTGACGCACCGGTTGTTGTTGGCTGGATTGTGGGCTGCGGGCTGGACCGCGAGCAAGGCCGCGACCGGTTGGTTCCTTCGCCCGCTTGAGGGCAACGTCGACCTTGTTGGCGATCTGCATCAGTGGTTGTAGGCAGTTTTTGGAGCCAGCACACAAGATCACATCGGCATCAAGGTCATGTTCCCGTGACCGGTCGAGGCCCTTTATGAATAAGCCAACGCCCGCCCGATCATCTGCATCAACGAAAGCGTCATCACCAAGCGTCCCCGTTGCGGGCATCACCTTGCAGGCTTCAATTGAGGACCAGGGATAACGTTGTTCAGCCAGCAGTCGATGGATAGTGAGGCCGTCTTCATCGAAGGTCACCTTGCCACCCAGCATGGCTTGTAGTGCTGTCCAACTCAGCATGCCGCAGCAACCGACCACAAATACGAAGAGTACGATCAATGGAATTGGTGTCTCTTCGACTGCCAGCGTGAGTGCAATGAGGACAATCGCCATCATAGGCAGGAAAGCCAGCGTCGCGAGCACAGGGTTCATGTTTCCCGGCAGCTCAACCTCGTTTTTGTTCATCATCGGAAGTCACTCGGTTTTAAAGTAATAATATCAAGCACGTAGGAGGAGGATAGCGGGAAATGGCAAATATTCGGTTCAGATCTGTCGCGTTTTTGAAAATATAATCTTTGACGGCAATAATTCCGCAATTGCACATCTGCTAAACAATGCGTGAAGCGAGCCCCGGGACGGGTCTCGCGTGCTATGGATGTGTGGACCCGCAACGCGGGACGACCAGTGGATAGTCGGCGCGTGCCGGGGAAATCGATATGACGACGATATTATACTTAGGGCTTGTCCTTGCAGGTGTATTTGCACTGGCTATGAAACGGGCGCCGCTCTGGTTGTGGGCGATCGCAGCAGCAATTGCAGCGTATGCGGGACTGCAAAGTCCGTTGACCGGCGACCCTGCCGCCCTATCGGTGTTGCCGGTGCTTGCGGGGATCATTGCCCTGGTATGTGCAAGTTTGAGCATTGCGCCGCTGCGCAAGATGATCCTGACGCGGCCAGCATTCAATATGATCCGTTCTGTGCTGCCCAAAGTCTCTGAGACCGAGCAGCAGGCCCTGGATGCCGGAACGATAGGTTTTGATGCCGAACTGTTTTCAGGCCGTCCGGACTGGGAAAAGCTGCGCTCGGTGCCGGGTATTGTGCTGACAGACGAGGAACGCGCATTCCTTGATGGGCCGACCGAAGAGCTGTGCGCGATGCTCAACGACTGGCAGATTCGTCATCACGAAAATGAGATCCCGGAGAATGTCTGGGATTTCGCAAAGAGCCATGGCTTTCTTGGCATGCTGATTTCTAAAGAGCATGGCGGGCTAGGCTTTTCAGCGCAGGCGCAGTCGCTGATTTTGGGCAAAATCGCGTCGCGTTCGCCGGACGCGGTGACCATTGTCATGGTGCCGAACTCGCTCGGGCCGGGTGAACTACTCGAAAAATACGGCACGGACGCGCAAAAAGAGCGCTATCTCGATGCACTTGCCAAAGGCCGGGAAGTGCCGTGCTTCTCGCTGACGGGACCGACATCAGGTTCAGATGCAGCAACGATGCGCGATGTCGGTTACGTCGAGCGCGGCATGCATGAGGGCAAGGAAACACTTGGCATCCGGCTTTCTTGGGACAAACGTTACATCACGCTTGGGCCAAAGGCGACGTTGATGGGCCTCGCGTTCCATTTATTCGACCCCGACAATCTGCTTGAGAAGGGCACGGAACCGGGCATTACGGTTGCCATCATCCCAGTCGATCACCCAGGTGTGAACATTGGCCGGCGACATCTGCCAAGTGGTGCTGCGTTTCCGAACGGGCCGAACTGGGGCACGGACGTCTTTATCCCGGTTGATTGGATCATCGGCGGTGGCGAACGTGCCGGCCAGGGTTGGCGTATGCTGATGGAGTGTCTCTCGGCTGGTCGCGCAATCTCATTGCCATCATCGGGTGCAGCTGGCACCAAATCGATGCTGCGCATGACGAGTGCTTATGGCCGTATCCGCAAGCAGTTCGGTTTGCCGGTCGCCAAGATGGAAGGCCTCGAAGAGCCAATGGTTCGGCTTGCCGAGAACGCCTACGTGGTTGAAGCCGCGCGGGCGGCAACGGCTGCGATGGTCAGCCAGGGTGAGAAGCCAGCCGTCATTTCGGCGCTGATGAAATACCAGACGACTGAACGCCTGCGCACGGCCGTCAATGATGCGATGGATCTGCATGGTGGTCGTGGTATCTGCGATGGCCCGTCCAACTATTTGCAGTCGGCTTATCAGATGGTGCCGGTCGGCATTACGGTTGAAGGCGCCAACATTCTAACGCGCTCGCTGATCACGTTCACGCAAGGCGCGTTGCGCGCGCATCCGCATCTCTATGATGAGATCAAGTCGGTTCAGAACGAAGACCGGGCTGCTGGCTTCGCGGCGTTCGACAAGGCTTTCATGAAGCACCTCGGATTTGCGGTCTCCAATGTCTTCGGCGCCCTGTTCCATAACGTGACCGCGGGCCTGTTTGCGCACGTGCCATCGAACGCTGCGGAAACCGGGCGTTTCTATCGCCAGCTTGGACGCGAGGCACAGAATTTTGCGTTGGTCGCTGACTTGACAGTCGGGCTGCTCGGCGGTGGGCTCAAGGTCAAACAGAAGCTGACCGGACGGATGGCTGATGCGTTGTCTGAGCTGTACTTGATGAGCTGCACGCTGAAGCGTTTTGAGGATGATGGCCGCCGGGCTGAGGATCTGCCAATTGTAACTTTGGCGATTGAAAACGGACTGCATCGGTTTGATCAGGCGTTGCGTGGTGCGATCGAAAATTTCCCCATCACGCCGGCCCGGATTATGATGCGCTGGCTCGTCTACCCGTATGGCTCGCATCATCAGCCAGCCCAGGATTGGCTTGGCCACAAGGTGGTGCGGCAATTGCTGGCGCCGGGTGATTTCCGTGATCGGTTGACGCGCGATATCTACATTTCGCACGACGTCTCTGATCCGACGGGGATCTTAGAGGTCACGTTCGAAAAGGCGGTTGCGGCCGAGGAAGTGGAGCGCAAGTTGGATCGCGCTGTGCGGGCTGGCACCGTGAAGCGCTACCATGGCAACGATTGGTTCACTGAGGCTGTCACCAAGAATGTATTGACGGAAGCGGAAGCAGCGCAGTTGCGTGAACTGGAAGAATTGACGGCACGGGTGATTGCGGTTGATCATTTCGATCCAGACGAAGTGAAGCCCAGTTATTCCAATCTCGGCCACAACTCACGCGCGGCTGAATAAGGGCGGCACGATCGTCGCCCGTTACAATGAAGCGATACTGGTTGGTATGTGACGTGCCGAATTGCCAGTATTAAAACAACCTCGTGGAGATCTCGCATGCAGACTGCTGGCAACGCCCAGACTGGAGCCGTCGAGACCGGGTCAACGTTGGTGGGTGAGCGCATCGCCGAGCTTCAAGACTGGCGCTACGAGATCGACGACGAGAAGATCGCCTGGGCGGTATTCGACCGCGCTGGTGAGAGCGTTAATGCGCTTGGTCAACGACCGCTGCAGGAATTGGCTGAGATTGTCGAGAGAGTCGAACAGGCAGCGGCGAGCGGTGACATTGTTGGGCTGATCATCATGTCGGGCAAGAAGCGCGGCTTTATTGTTGGAGCTGACATTCGCGAATTTGAGCAGCTCGACAGTGAAGCCAAGGTCATCGAAGCGGTGAGCACCGTCAACGCGATGCTCGATCGAGTGGAAGCCCTCAAGGTGCCGGTGATCTGTGCGATCCATGGCAATTGTCTTGGCGGTGGCTTGGAACTGGCATTGGCGTGCCACTACCGGGTTGCCACAAGGGATGACACGACGCGGATTGGTTTTCCGGAAGTGAAGCTTGGCATTTTTCCAGGTTTTAATGGCACCGCTCGATCAATACGGCAGGCAGGTGGCGTTGCTGCGATGCAGGCCATGTTGACCGGACGCATGATACGCGCCAGTGCCGCCCGCGCGATGGGCTTGATTGATGAGTTGGTGCCAAGCCCGCATAGGTTGCGTTGGGCGGCGCGACGGGCTGTGTTGCGTAAACGTAAATCGAAACCGGCGGGCCGCACCAAGCGCATGATGTCGGCTTGGCCGATGCGTGGTGTGGTCGTCAAAAAGATGCGCGCTGAGACGGCGAAGAAAGTCAGCGCCGATCATTATCCGGCACCGTTTCGCCTGATCGATTTGTTCGAGAAGCACGGCAACAATTTCAAAGCGATGCAGCGTGCGGAGACGAAGGCGTTTGCACCATTGATGGTCTCGGATACGTCGCGCAACCTGCGCCGTGTGTTCATGCTGTCGGAAGAGATGAAGGCACAGGCGCCAAAGGATCTCGATTTCAAGCCGTTACGTGTGCACGTCATTGGCGCTGGTGTGATGGGCGCCGACATTGCCGGATGGTGTGTCGCATCGGGCATGCAGGTTTCGCTGCAGGACTTGTCGCCCGAGGCGATCGAGAAGGGCATCAAGGCACAGGACAAATTGTTTAAGCGTAAATTCCGTTCGACAGCCGAACGGGCTGCGGCTGCGGCGCGTCTGATTGCTGATCCGACAGGCGAGCGCATCAGCCGGGCTGATGTTGTCATCGAGGCGATTGTCGAAAAGCTTGAGGTTAAGCAGGCGGTGTTTCGTGATGTCGAAGCCAAGCTGAAGCCGGGCGCGGTGATGGCGACGAATACGTCCTCGATCATGATCGAAGATATCGCAGAAGGTCTGAGTGATCCGAGCCGGTTGATTGGAATTCATTTCTTTAACCCGGTAGCCCAAATGCCGCTCGTTGAGGTTATTCACGGCACGGGCTCAAACCCGACCGAGGTGCAAAAGGGTTGCGCATTTGTGACGGCGATTTCGAAGTTTCCGTTGATCGTCAAAAGCGTGCCGGGCTTCCTCGTTAATCGAGTGCTGGCACCTTACATGTTCGAAGCATTCCAGCGTTTGGAAGCTGGCGAGGACATGAACAAGATCGATGCGGCGGCCAAGGTGTTCGGCATGCCGATGGGGCCGATTGAGCTGGCCGACACGGTTGGGTTGGATGTCTGTGCGCACGTTGGCGAAATCCTCAAAGGCACGGCGGACGGAACCAAGCTTGGCGATATGGTTGCGAAGGGGGATCTGGGCAAGAAATCTGGCCGGGGTTTCTATGTGTGGAAGGACGGCAAGCCGGTTCGTACGGACACGAAATTTGACGATGCGGAATTAGGGGCACTTGGCCGGGAACTGGTGCAGCCGCTGATCGATGAGGCAGCACGATGCCGGGACGAAGGCGTTGTTGCGTCGGGCGATCTGGTCGATGCCGGCGTTATTTTCGGCACCGGGTTTGCGCCGTTCCGTGGTGGACCGCTGCACTATCAGGCAAGCGTTGCGGCGGAGTAACTGACGGCCCCGTAAGAACACGACCAACCACGCGCATCTATCATTGCGCTGACAACAATTGTAACGCGACGAGGATCACATCATGACTGCAGGTATCAGGCGGGTCGCGGTTGTTGGCGGTGTGCGTATTCCATTCTGCCGCTCGAATACGCTTTACGCGGATCTCACTAACCTCGACATGCAGACGGCGGTGCTTGATGGGCTGGTCGATAAGTATGGGCTCGAAGGTGTGCATATCGACGAAGCTGTCGGCGGTGCTGTTGTCACGCACTCGAAAGACTGGAACCTGGCGCGAGAAGCGGTGATCGGCTCGAAGCTAGCGCCGACGACACCCGGCATCACGATGATCCAGGCGTGTGGGACGAGCCTGCAGGCGGCGATGGGCATTGCTGGCAAAATTGCACTGGGCGAGATTGAGTGCGGGATTGGGTTTGGTTCGGATACGACATCGGATGCGCCGATCGTGTTTTCGAAGAAGTTTTCAAAGCGCCTGGTTTCGATGACCCAACGCAAAGGCATTTGGAACAAAATGAAAGCGTTCAAGGGCCTGTCGCCGCGTGAGCTTGCACCGTTGCCGCCATCGGTTGCGGAACCGCGGACGGGCCTGAACATGGGTCAACATTGCGAGTTGATGGCGCAGCGTTGGCACATTGCGCGCGAAGACCAGGATGAGCTGGCCTACAAGAGCCACATGAATGCAGCGGCTGCCTACCGTGACGGTTACATGGATGATCTTCTGGTGCCGTGTACGGGTGTATTCCGCGATAATAATCTGCGCGACGATATTGAGCTTGAGAAAATGGCGACCCTGCGCACGGCGTTTGAGCGCTCGGAGCGCGGCACGCTGACGGCTGCGAACTCGACCCCGATGACCGATGGTGCGGCGGCAGTGCTACTCGCATCGGAAGACTGGGCACGTGAGCGCGGTCTGCCGATCTTGGCCTACCTGACGCATTACCAGACAGCTGCGAATAATTTCGTTGATGGTGACGGCCTGCTGATGGCGCCAACGATTGCGGTTTCAAAGTTGATCGATCGGGCGGGGCTGACCTTGCAGGATTTTGATTTCTATGAGATTCACGAAGCGTTCGCAGCCCAGGTACTTTCCACACTGGCAGCTTGGAATGACGCGGAGTATTGCAAAGAGCAGCTTGGCAAAGACCAGCCACTTGGCGAGATCGACCGCGATAAAATGAACGTGAAGGGGTCTTCACTTGCATTTGGGCATCCGTTCGCGGCAACTGGCGCGCGGATTGCGGCACATACCGCAAAATTGCTGAGTGAGAAGGGCAGTGGCCGGGCGTTGATTTCGATCTGCACGGCTGGTGGGATGGGCGTGGCGGCCATCATGGAAGCAGCCTGAGTCGGACAAAGTTCGCCGGCTCTGACTAACAAGCCGGGGTGATTACATGACGACGGGTGATAAAACCACGACACGTCAAAATCCGCGACAGCTTGAGACTGCGCGCAAATTGATCCGCGAACTTGCAGGCAAGTTGAATGCCCAGGTGAGTGTGCGCCTGTGGGATGGCCCGGTGGAGCCGCTCGGTGAGAATGTCACGTCGCCGTTGCAAATTGCGATTTCCGGGCCTGGTGTTATTGGCGCGATTTTGCGCAGGCCATCGCTCGACAACATCATCCGGCACTATATCGACAAGCGCATCGATTTCTCCGGTGGCACGCTGATTGACCTCGGTCGTGCGTTCGATCGCGATGGCCGTGCTGTGAGCTCGCGTCAGTTCAAGCGGCTCGATCTGCTGCGCCAGCTGTCGTCGTTTCTAATGACGCCGGCTGAAACACCGCCGGATGCACATGGCTTTGACGGCGAGATAAGCGGCCGTGCGCAGAGCCAGCGCGACAACAAGGCGTTTGTGCAGTTTCATTACGATTTGTCGAACGAGTTCTATGCGCTATTTCTCGACCCGGAGATGGTCTACTCGTGCGGTTATTTCACGGATTGGGAGAACGACCTTGCGCAGGCCCAGCACGATAAGCTGGAGATGATCTGCCGCAAACTGCGCTCGAAACCTGGTGACCGCATGTTGGATGTCGGCTCGGGTTGGGGCGGGCTGGTGTGTCATGCAGTGCAGAACCATGGCGTCACCGCGCATGGTATTACGCTGAGCCAAGAGCAGCTCGATTACGCCAAGGAGAAGGTCACGCGCCTGGGGCTGGCGGACAAGATTACGTTCGAGCTGACTGATTATGCGAACGTTTCTGGCAGCTTCGACAAGATTGCATCGATCGGCATGTACGAGCATATCGGCCTAAAGAATATTCCAGGCTACATGCAGAAGGTCCGCTCGTTGTTGGCGGACGACGGTCTGTTCCTCAATCACGCGATATCGAGGCGCGCACCGAAGCGCTCGATGTTGGGTCGCAACTGGCGACCCGAGGAGCGTGCAATCGCAAAATACATTTTTCCAGGCGGTGAACTCGATGACATCGGCCGGTCAGTGACGGCGATGGAACGCGCTGGTTTCGAAGTGCATGACGTCGAAGGTTGGCGCTTGCATTACGCGCGGACATGCGAGATCTGGTGCAACCGGCTGACAGCCGAGCGGGACGCCGCCATCGCAGAGATCGGCGAAGACAAGTATCGCATCTGGGTCGCGTATCTGGCCGGTGTGTCACTGGCGTTTTCGCGCGGCACGCTGCGGATCTTCCAGACGCTGGCATCGAAGAACCCGAAACGTCCACCGCCTCTGCCGCCTACGAGAGCCGATCTTTATCGGTGAAGTGAAACGTGGATGGAGAGTGCCCGGTGTCAAAGCAGTGCGCGACAATTGGCAGTCAACGCGTGTGATTGGGTTTCCAGCCGTTCGAGCCATATCGTCAGTTGCTCCTGGTTCATGAAGCGGCCCTCAGCAATTTCCCGCGTGATGACTTGATCAAAATATTTCACAGGCTCGATTGCAGCAGCGGGACTGACGATGACAAACGCGGCAGACGCAAGCCGCCAGCGCTCGACGCGCGGTCCGTGGTCAGCCCTGAATGCGGCGTTGCCGGATGACTTGCGATAGTAGAATTGTGGTAACGAATAACGATTGTTGGACGGCCCATTGACGATCTTCGCGCGCGCTTCCGGCCGGGCTTTCGAGACGAATGGTTCAATCGCGGCCATCACCTGGGAACACGCATCTATGCGTTGCGCAAAGACAATGGCGCGCGACACTTCTCCACGCGTTTCCCAAGAGACATACGCTTGGACTGCGGAGGCAAGACCTGCGACGCCAGTGAACAGCACCGCTATCAATTAAATAAATGACAAGCCCTTCATGTGAGTGCCCTTCAGGATACAGAAATGTGAAATTTGACAATCAAATTTCTCCTGAAGGTAGGTCGTGTCGTGAGTGGAAAAGGTTCAAGGTTTCATTGGTGCCCGGCAAAAACTGATCGCTTGGCATTGGAAGACCTAGGACTTCTTCAGCTCCTCCTGTTTTAGTTCTTTCTTGGAGAGCTTTCCGATCATGGTCTTGGGTAACTCATCGCGGAACTCGATTTTTGCGGGCAGTTCGATCTTGGAGAGCTTCGTTGCCGTGAACTCGATGAGTTCTGCTTCGGTTGCGTGGCCGCCTTTGACCAACTTTACGAATGCTTTCGGGGCTTCACCGCGATACTCGTCTGGAATGCCTATTACGGTGACTTCTTCGACGGCCGGGTGTTCGTAAAGCACTTCTTCGATACGACGCGGATAGACGTTATAACCCGAGCAGATAATGAGGTCTTTGATTCGGTCAACGATGTAGAAAAAGCCATCACTGTCCATGATGGCAACATCGCCGGTGCGAAAGAAATCACCGACGAAGGTGTTGTCGGTTTCTGCCGTTTGGTTCCAATAGCCCTTCATGATCTGCGGGCCTGAAACGCAGATTTCGCCCTCGTCGCCCATCGCGACTTCACGGGATGGGTCATTGATATCTCGAAGGGAGAGGATGGTTTGTGGAAGGGGCAACCCGATCGAATTCTCTTTTACAGGACCCGTCAGCGGGTTGCAGGTCAATACGGGTGAGGTTTCAGAGAGGCCATATCCCTCCACGACCTTGCAACCGGTGAGTTTTTCGAACTTGGTTTTCACTTCAAGTGGCAGGGCCGCCCCTCCTGAGAGACAGAATTTCAGGGATGACATGTCGTAAGCGTTCAATTTTTGGTGATTGATGATCGCGTTAAACAGGGTTGGCACGCCCGGCATGATTGTTGGTTTGGTTTTGTTGATCAGTTTTAGAGCGTCATCGAGCACGAAGCGCGGCATTATGATGATCTCGGCGGCCCGCTCGATCCCGTAGTTCATGACCACGGTCATCGCAAAGACGTGGAAGAACGGCAAAACGGCCAGGACTTTCTCCTCGGCGATCTTGAGCTCAGGCGCCCAGCTGCTGACTTGAGCGACATTAACCGTCAGATTGGCATGCGTGAGCATCGCGCCCTTGGGGGTACCTGTGGTGCCACCGGTGTATTGCAGCACGGCGATGTCTTCGAGTGGGGAGATTTCCGCCGCCGAAAACCGACCGTCGTTATCAAGCAGGTCTTTTTCGAGTACGATCTTGTCGCGCGCGGAACTGCCACCGACATTTGCCAGATCGCCTCGTTTTAGGACGCGAAATCCAATTGCCTTTGCTGTTGGCAACAAACTTGTGAAAGATGCTACGACAACCTTTTTGAGCGCATTTTGTTCGAGTAACGCATTAATTTTTGTAAATAAGGCCTTCAGATCCAGCGTTATTAGTATGTCTGTTTGGCTGTCTTCGATCTGAAAACGTAATTCGTCCACGGTATAAAGCGGATTGTAGTTGACGATGACGGCACCGAGTTTCATCGCGGCAAAATAGTGCACAATGAATGTCGGGCAGTTGGGCAGCAGCAAGCCGACTTTACTGCCTTTGGTAATGCCGTGTTGCTGCAACCCAGCTGCGGCTTTATCGATCAAAGCACCAATATCCGCGTAAGATAGCTTCTTGCCGAGAAAATTCGTACACGTACGTTCGGGATATTTGTTGACCGCCCGATCAAACAATTCCCCGACGGCGTGGGGTGTGAACTTTTGACGCCAGTCCAGTTCATCGGGATAGCTTTTCAACCATGGCGGGCTGAAATTGTCATTAGAACCGGCCATGCTTTGTTCAGGTGCGGTTGGTCCGGAAGTCGAATTAGACATGGTTTCGCCATCAATCCTTGTGAAAGAGCGCCCGAAAATTAACCGTTATGAGCCGGTTTGATGCGCCAGACGGAGTATCAGCATACAGTGATAAACACTTTACGTGTCGCCTCTGTGATCTGTCCACAATCGGGCACACTTGTTAAGAGGTGGCGTCGAAGTTACTGCTCTTGGAGAAATATTGCGATCTATTATCGCGATTAAGTAATCAATGGCAGTCACGTTTACTGGTTCGGCACACTTTTTGCGTTTAACTCTGCGCGTTGCTGGCCTTGCTGTGACTTGGTAGTTTGAGTCATGACACTTGTTCGCTGGCAAACCCTGAATTAAGTGATAGGCTACAGAACGTTCTGTTAGCCCGTACCTACCCGGTGGGAGAATAGTATGGACGAAGTCGCGACGAAGATCATCGATATCTTGAAGAAGCACATGAAGGAGCCGCGCGATGACATTGATACGTCGACGGAATTGACGGCTCTGGAAATTGAATCGCTTGATCTCGCAATGATCGTTTTTGACATTGAAGATGCATTCGGTGTGGAAATTCCTTACAACGCCAATGAAGACGCCGGCGATTTCAAGACCGTTGGCTCTGTGGTCGACAAGGTTAAAGCGCTGATGGCCGATTCCGGCTCAGATGCAGCCAGCGCGAGCGCTTAAGCGCTCGCCTGCCCGCGCCGACCTAGGGGCACTCCTCGGGGCTAGACCGATTTATCGGCGTATATGCAAGATGATCGGTTCCATATCGTTTTAGTCCATCTCTGGACTAAGGGTGGCTGTAGGCCGCCTTATGAAGTCGCTTGGCTGACTAATCTCCTTGGTTGACGCACCTCCAAGGCGCACGTTTCGTATCAGGACACCTAAATGGCAGAACAAACCAAAAAACGCCGCGTCGTCGTGACCGGTATGGGAGCCGTCACGCCCATCGGCCTCAATGTTGAAGATTTTTGGCAGGGCCTGCGTGAAGCGCGCAGTGGGGTGAGTGAACTCGGCGGTTTTCCGCTCGAAGATCTGAAAATCCTGATCGCAGCCCAGATCAAAGATTTTGACCCGAAAGAACATTTGCGCCATTTCAAGCGCGATAAGATAATTATGCACGCGGATCGCTTCTCGTGGTTTGCAGCTGCTGCAGCTGATCAGGCTGTCAAACAAGCCGGCCTTGAGGTGCCATTTGTCGATCCCTATCGCACGGCCTGCATTGTGGGTTCAGGCGCTGGTGGACTGGTTACCTTCGAAAAGGCTTACCGCGACCTATTTATCGAGAAAAAGCGCGCGACCCACCCGCTGACACTGCTGCGGATCATCGGTTCATCGGCGTCTGCGCATGTTGGTATTGAATTTGGTGTCAAAGGACCAACGTTCGCGACCTGTAGTGCCTGTGCGACGGCAACGCATGCGATCGGTACGGCGCGCGATTACATTGCGAACGGACTGGTTGACGTCGCGATCGCTGGCGCGTCAGAGTCAGTGATCAATTACGGGACAATGAAGGCCTGGCAGGCACTGCACGTGCTGTCCCCTGAAGGTTGTTTCCCGTTTGCCAAAAACAGAAACGGCACCGTGCTCGGCGAAGGCGCCGGTATCCTGGTGCTCGAAGAATACGAACACGCCAAGGCGCGCGGCGCGAACATTTTGGCCGAATTGTGCGGTTTTGGGATGACGTCTGATGCCCAGGACATGGTCAACCCGGACATCGAAGGTCCACGCGAGGCGATGAAACTTGCGCTCAATGATGCCGAAATACTGCCAACCGATGTCCAGTATCTCAATGCCCACGGCACGGCGACGGCGCTCAACGACAAGAACGAAACCAACGCGATCAAGGCCGTATACGGCGATCATGCCTACAAGTTGGCTATTTCTTCGACCAAATCGATGCATGGCCATCCGCTCGGTGCGGGCGGCGGTATTGAAGCGGTTGCTTGCATTAAGGCCCTCGAAGAGGGTTGGGTGCCGCCAACAGCTGGTCTCAACGAACCCGACCCTGAGTGTGACCTTGATTACGTGCCAAATGTTGGCCGTGATTTGAAAGTCGATTTCGCGATGTCGAACTCGTTTGCGTTTGGTGGGCTCAATGCGGTGCTCGTGTTTGGCCAACCGCCCGCATGATTTTGGCGCCGATCGCCGCAAAATAAGCACTGACACGATTCAGAATGTGTCCGTGCCCGGAGGCGATCGATGCCAACGAACCTGATCAGGCGGAAAATCGACGAGCGCCCGAACAAAGTGCCTAAGCCACGCGCGCCAACACCGGACCGTGTTGCGATTTTGCAAGCTGGCAGCGTATCCGTCCGGCTGCGTCTGCTGCAAACACGTACCGCAGATTTGATCTGGAATGCGTTGCCTCTGCATTCGATCGTGGAAACCTGGGGCGACAGCATTCATTTCGACACGCCGATGAAGACCGGACGTGAGCGCAGCGCCAAGCTGAATGTCGCAATTGGCGATGTGTGTTTTTGGACGGAAGATGAGCGTGTCGTATTGGCGTGGGGACCGACGCCGATTTCACGACCGGGCGAGGTGCGATTGATGCGCCCCTGTAATATCTGGGCTGTCACAATTGATGATCCGCACGCCTTGAGCGCAGTGACGCCTGGCGAGAAGGCGGTTCTGAGTAAGGAATAGCCAAGCGGCCTTCCGTGTCCACCCACGATAACTCCCCAATCAGCGCCAGTGATCTGCGATCCAGGGGGTTGGGCGAACATGTTTATAAAGTTTCTGCTTCAATGATCGACCGGGCCATTCGCCGATCAACGCATCTTCCGCATCGGGTTTGCCGGTGAAAGCTACAATCCGCGCGTTGGCTGATAATTCTGCCGTCTTGAAATAGTTCATCGGCCAACGTGGCATGAGCGAGTGCTTGAAGCTCACACACCAGTCCTTTGGCCAGAACTGCATCTTATTGATCGTGTCAGAAATGTATTGTTGCTCGATCCGCCATTTCGACAGAATGGCTTCGGGGTCAGTAACGAAATCATCGAAGATGTGCGTGTGTTGGCCGGCTCGGAAACGGAACGCTGAAGTGTTGCCAATGCCGCGACCTGGTTGCGTCCAGTTGTCGATTGCAATGTAGGCGCCTGACTTGAATTCAAAGAAATCATCGAGTGATCCGGTGATGACGAGATCAAGGTCAAGAAACATCACATCGCCTTCAATATCGGCGAGCGGGACCTGCCAGACCGAGAGCTTGCGCCAGGGTGTCCAGGCGACGCGGTCGGGAATGTTAATCTCAGGGAGTGGTTGCAACTCAATGCCGTCATCAATGCCAGTGCCATCGTCTGTGAAGCAGACAAACCGGGTCGGCTGGGTAACATTGCGCCGGACCATCGAGGCCAACCGGTTGACGTACTCCGGCCCGTAGCGCGTGCCCCATTTCATGCAGATGATCGTTCGGTCAAGCATAGCAGTCGGCACCCTCGCCATTTCGTGACGGCTTCAGCTTATCGGTGAACACCGGATAGCTGGCAATTGCTCAAATCAGCTCACTCGGCCAGCCATAGTCGATGCTTGGTCCGTCACCAAGCGTGAGATCCAGCATATATTGCGCAACGCGCTCGGCACTGGTGCGCTCAGTGCCGATCCGATGGCCTATCGCCGCGATTTGCCGGCGGCGGTTATCGTTATCGGCGAGTTCCGCCATCTTTGCCGCAAGGTCTTCGATGCTGGTGTAGTTGACGATGCCGTCTTCGTACACGGTTTCAAGCCCGGCAGCTGCCTGACAGAACGGAACGATACCGATTGCAAGAAGCTGCGCCAAGCGATCTGAGGCGTATAGGAAGTCGATAGGATGTGTCTCATCGAGCGGCAAATTGGGTGACATCATGCCGGTTGCAAGTGTCTCGAGGAAGGACGGCCCGGTGAGCCTGGGGGTGCCCTGGACGCCCCCCGCGGCGGAGAAGCGAAACGACTGTGGCAGCGCCTCTTGCAGGGCCGAGATCTGGGCTTCGCGGCGCTCGATCCCGGTGCCAAGAAACACGCCGTCGAATGCCACGTCATTGCGTGTCATCAACGAGATGTTTTCTGGCGCGATTGCCCGATCAACCGGGTTCGGAAAATAGGCGACGGTCGAAGGCGGTGCGCCAAGATTGCGTAGTCGGTCTGGCGCGGCGGTTGTAATGAAGGAGAGATCGACATGTTGTGCGCGCTCGCGAAACCGAGCCATGGTTTCCGATCGGAACAACGCATCAACATTGAACTGGGCGAGTCGCACACCCGGCGCTGCCTTCCGGATCGCAGCAAACGTGTCGGCATCCGCCATGTCAGCGTGGCCAAAGAGCACGAGGTGTGGCTGGTAGGTCTGAGCGGTGTCGATGAGCTGAAGGTTCATCTTGGCCCGGCCGAGCGCCTTGCGCCGCAGCCAGGAGGCTTCCCGCGCGACATCCCGATCCGAGAAGGTCAGAACATGGTTGCCGCTTCGGATGAAGCCAGCCTGTAGGGCGAAATTGGTATTGTAAAACTGCGCACCAAAACTGGAGCGACAGAAATCACCGATGAGCAGGATGCGTTTGCCGGTCATGCGAGCCATCGTCCGACATGTCGGGCCACATCAAACCGACCAGCTATGAAAGCAGACTTGATCAACGGATCGCCTCCGGCAGCCAGCTATCGTCGGTCAGCATCGCCTCAACCTCAGATTCGTGTGATGTCGCGTCGCCTAAATCCACTGGTCGGCCAAATCCGCTGATCGGTTCAGATACAATGTCACCCAGCGCATAGTGCTGATATTTGTAATTTTTCTTGATGTCATGATCGCGATCAAACCATCGCACCAGATGTTTCGTTAGGCGCTTGACGACCCGACGTGATTTCTTGACGTCAACCGGATTGGCGCGTGGGTCGCCTCTGCCATCGTGCGATGAACGCGGTGCAAAGCACAGGTGTAGACAGCGGCAGTCTGACTGCTGCCAGGAGTCATGTTGCCAGAAGTTGTAGGCAAGTTCCCAATGGTAGCCGTCGCGAAAGACCATGTCTTTGCCATGCAATCGTTCGTGGTTCGGTTGGTGCCACGATGAGATGCCGGCAAAATTATAAAGCTTAGTGATCGATCGCGCTTCAGGTGGGATATATCCACGCGCGGTCTGGTCATCCAGATTGAGCTCGCGAGTGTGGATCGTGTGGCCGTAGACGCGCCAGTACGCATCAAATTCACCAGCGAGAATGCGCGGGCGCAGGCGCTCGAGGGCGTCCCGGTCATAGATCTCATCACCATCGATACCGAACACCCAGGTGTCCGTGCCAGCGAGATGCTCGACATGCCCATGTGTTTTATTCGCGTCGTCGACAGTGATTACACGGATGTGGGGATGGCGCCGCGTGAGCGCGCTAAGGATTTCCGATGTCCGGTCTTCCGAGTGATTGTCCATGACCAGTATTTCGTCGCAGAAATCAGCCACGTTGCTGAGCGCCCAGCCGATGAAATGCTCCTCGTTCTTGACGAGTGAGACGCCGACAATTTTGCGTAGTGTTTTGTGTTGTGTCACGGGCGAAGCTTCATTTGTGGCACTCAGGGACGACCAGATACGTTGCACACGGGCGATTAGCACAATTCACGGGGCGATTGGGCTGGCTCGCAACACTCGACGTGCCTTTGTACACGTTTGGCGGGGATGCCGTTGCCGGGGTGCCGCACTCTGCCGCATCAGCTGGCGCATGTTTCAACTGCCATTGATGGGGCTGGGTGCAGGCGTGGCACCGGACTTGCAGTCACACACAATGGCACATGGAACCATGGACTGATCCAGATAATAAACGAAACATCACCACCAAAAGGCAGTATTGAATGCTCTCTTTGACGATACGCATCGCAGCTGTGGCGCTCTGTATGGCCACAGGCTCTGTAACGATGTCGGCTGCATCCCGGGCGGGCGACGACAGCTATTACTATGAACAAAGCTGCGCGCAGCTCTGGCATGAGCGCAACAGCATCTTCGCGGCCGCGGGTTATTGTTTTAAGTCGCAACGCGCAAAACGTGTGTTTGGCACAGGTTGCTTCCCGCCGTTTGGCAAGCTGCATATCGGACAGAAGTCTACAGTGAAGAACATCAAACGTGCCGAACGGGCAAAGCGCTGCTGAGGTCGCCGATACGCGTGTCGAGTACGAACAAGAAGCAATTGGTAGGCCCGGAGGGAGTTGAACTCCCAACCAGACGAGCTATGACCGAAATTGGGTGACAGAATCTGAGAGAGGTGACGTATCGTGGCGGTTATCGAGACCAGCCATAAACTCCAGAGGAGCGATACGCCTATGTCGAACCCTACAGTCATCCCGCTGCGCCAGCCAGAGGCAA
>CAJQQK010000005.1 GCA_905480435.1 uncultured Hyphomicrobiaceae bacterium
TCATCACCCCGCAATGCCCTCAAGGCCGTGCAGGATGCATTGTGTTGCGTCTGTTCCATGAAAGTTCCCTCTGGATAACTCGCCAAGAGGGTCACTTCCTCATGGCGTCAGAGGGTCAGTTTGTCGTGTCGCCTGACAGCTTCCGTTTAAACTGATCACCAAAACCGCCACCCACGAGACCTATCGGCCGTCGCCTTCGTGAATGCGATCCGGTTTTTTCATTTTCCAGAACCTCACCAGGCAACTACCCAAAGGAGCGCACGGGACCCGGCCGGTAGGCCGCCCCCGCGCCCTCGTGCGCAGCACGCAAAACGATCATGTCGCAGCCCGCCCTTGCGGGCGAACAGCACCGTGAGCCCAAACTACGGCTCCAGTTCGGTATCCCAATAGAGATAGTCGAGCCAGCTCTCGTGCAGGTGGTTCGGCGGGAACTTGCGCCCGTTGCGATGCAATTCATACACCGTCGGGCGGCACGCTTTCTGGTGAGGGTGCATGCCACAGGCAGCCGGCAGTTTGTTCGCCTTGGCAAGATTGCACGGCGAGCAGGCCGCAACGACATTATCCCAGCGGGTCTGGCCACCAAGCGAGCGCGGTATCACGTGGTCGAATGTCAGATCATTACCGCTGCCACAATACTGACAGGTGAAACGGTCGCGCAGAAACACGTTGAACCGCGTGAATGCGGGGTACAGCGCCGGCTTCACATATGTTTTCAGCGATACAACCGAGGGCAGCTTCATCTCGAACGACGGGCTGTGAACGTGCGCGTCGTATTCGGATACGATATTCACCCGGTCCAGGAAGACAGCTTTCACTGCGTCCTGCCAGCTCCAAAGCGATAGCGGGTAGTAGCTCAACGGGCGAAAATCCGCATTGAGCACCAATGCTGGTTTATTCTCGAACAATGTACTCGCTCCAGTAACGATCGTCCTTTCTTTGATCCCAGGATTTCACTCCGGGCTGCAGAAAACATCCACGCACGTCGCACTCGCGCATAGCTGCATATTAACCATCTGCGTCAGCGATGTGAAGCCGAGGTCTTTCAGGATTAATTAAGTGGTGGGAAACAATGATATTTCAAGAGATTATGCTCATATCGAGGACTCTGCTCATACGCCAATCCCGCTCCGGCCTTGCTTGAGCATTGCGTAATGCGCCCACAGCAGCCGCGCCGCGATAGCCCGCCAAGGACGCCAATATTCCGCCAATTCGTGCAGTTGATCCGGGTTTGGCCGAGCGTCCAGGCCATAGGCTTCCTGGGCTGCCACCTGCAATGCCAGATCACCCGCTGCAAACACATCCGGTTTACCCAGACAGAACATCTGAAACACATCTGCCGTCCATGGGCCGATACCGGAGACGCGAAGTAAATCGGCTCGAAATTCATCATCCTGCAGCAAAGCTGCGCCGTCTAAGTCGAGCCCTTCATCAAGCACTGCGGTGCTGACGGCAAATAGGGTTTTGATTTTTGGCCGCGAAAGCCCGCAAGCCTTAAGGTCGTCGTCGGTCAGCTCGGCAATCCGGGCAGCCGACATTGGTTGGATCCCGTCGACGCAGCGCGCCCAGATCGCATTTGCGCTCGCAACTGACACTTGCTGCCCGACAACGATCCGGATCAGCCCTCCGAAGCCCGGATCTCGCCGCCGTAACGGCGGCGTTCCCGTCGCCTTATAGATCTTCCGCATCACCGGGCACTTGCGGTTGAGCGCACGCACACCCCGAAGAATGTCATCCTCCGTCTCGATCGAAATGAGGGTGGAGCGTCGTTTCGATTGAGGTGCCATGCTTGAGGTGCCGTTTCCCAATAGAGATACTTTAGAGGAGTTTATAGGAACATTGAGGGAACTTTATATGGACTCTTGGATTGATTCGTGTCATGTTCTTCAAATGTTCTCGACACGTTGTTGCCTCAAACGGGTCACTTAAAAGCCCGTGTTTAAAGGGAGTATGAGTTGGATCGAGTCGCGTTGTTGTGTTGTTCAAGTGTGCGTTTGTTCTTCTGGTGTTTGTGTAAATTTTTTTTCTCCCCAAACCCCGCTAATACCGCCGTTGCCCCCACGTTGGACGAACCACGTTGAACGGCCAAAAAGATGGAACACTCTGATGCGCTCATTCCTGATCTCCTATGACCTAGCAAGCCCAGCCAGCAATCGTCACGCCATCACGTCAGCTATCATGATGCTTGGCACAACCTGGGCGCGGCCACTGGATCAGACATGGTACATTAAAGCCGATCTCGACGAAGACGACATCCAATCATTGCTTGGCGGCCTGCTCGACGACGACGACGGCATGATTATCCAGTGTGTCCGCGATGAAGCCATGCTCTCCAACACATCATTGCGTTGGTTCAAACAGCGGCCACTTCCGCAGGATGCAGTGCACACCAACATCGTCGCGTTTCCTGTCGCTCAAGAGCTGCCAACTGGCGCTGACTTGGAGCCGCTCGCAGAAGCTAGCTAGTCGATAGCGCCGGGCTTGGCAGGGAATGAGCGCTCCCTCGCCAAGTCCGCCAATTGAGTGATTGCGTTCCCGAAGCCATCAAACCTTCCAATTGAGGAAATTCGTCAGCAGCCGCAGCCCGAGGATCTGGCTTTTCTCCGGATGGAACTGCGTACCAACGATGTTGTCCCGCCCAACCATCGCCGTGATAGGCCCGCCATAATCCGTCGTTGCGATGATATGGCTCGAGTCGTTAGCGACCAGATGGAACGAGTGCACGAAATATGCGTGCCGGCCTTCTGGCCCCAGCTTAATGCCATCCAACAACGCGTGATCGCGAGACGCTGAGAGCGTATTCCAGCCCATATGCGGCACTTTCAGCGCTGTATCCTGCGGCTCAATGGTCGTGACATCGCCATCGATCCAACCAAGCCCTGCGGTCTCGCCAAACTCAAGCCCGCGCGTTGCCATGAGCTGCATGCCAACGCAGATGCCGAGAAATGGCTTGGCCCGCTCCATGGCGAATTCATTGAGCGCTTCAATCATGCCAGGCACGGCGGCAAGACCTGATTTGCAGTCAGCAAACGCGCCGACGCCCGGCAGAATGACCCGATCAGCAGCCACAACTGCCTTTGCGTCGGAGCTCACGGCAACATCAACGTTTATTTCGGCCTCTCTTGCCGCCCGCTCAACCGCCTTGTGCGCGGAATGCAGATTGCCCGATCCATAATCAACAATGACGACGCGTTGCATGCAATCCGAGCCTCAAGAAATTTCGCCGTCGATGGAGCGGTCTACGACCTCTGCCAGCCTGTCCAACCACTTTGTGAGCGCCAACCGGTGCGCTTGGGCGGAATGACAACGCCGTCGCGCGGTCGTTGGGCGCTGACTGCGCCTTCAAACGCACCAGGCTTATCGAAGTTGGATGGGCTTACCATCGGAACCGACGGTACCCAGCCCTCGAAGAACCGGCGCTCGCACTCATCGAAGGACGTTCCAGAAACGGCCCCGACCATGCTCCAGCTGCGCCGATCGAGGGTCCACCTCTCGAGCGTGTCAGCCTCGAAGCCAACCAACAGGTTGATTGCCATCGTCGCATAGTAACGCCAATGATCCGGCACTTCGAACAGCGTAATCAGTCCATGCACGGCACCGAGAATGAGCAGGTAGCCAATCAGCACCAACCAAAGCCGGTTAGCCAGCATCCATATTGGTGGCAGGATAAATGCGAGCAATGCAAAGCCTTCGCGCACAAATTTCAGTCGCTCGGCGCGTTCCTCGCGATCAGCCGGTGGCCCCGGTTGTTCATGTACGGTGTAGGCGATCTGAGTTTTGAATAATCCGAACATGATTGGTCTCTTCGGCGTATTGCAGGAAGCGTCCGATGAATGGGTCCGCAGCGGACGACTTAGCCTGACAGCGAGCCCTTGGTCGATGGAATGCGATCAGCCTGCCGTGAGTCGATTTCGATGGCGGTACGAAGCGAACGCGCCAACGCCTTGAAACATGTTTCAGCGATATGGTGGCTGTTGATGCCGTAAAGCGTAGCGACGTGCAGCGTTATGCCAGCGTTCTGTGAAAACGCCTGAAACCATTCGCGAAACAGTTCCGTGTCCATCTCGCCGACTTTGGCTGTCGGAAACTCGACGTCCCAAACCAGGAATGGTCGTCCCGACACATCAATCGCAGCCCGCGTCAGCGTGTCATCCATCGCCAGATGGCAATCTGCGTATCGCGTGATGCCACGGCGATCGCCGAGCGCCTTGCTGAGCGCCTGGCCAAGCACAATGCCGCAATCTTCCGCCGTGTGGTGCAGATCGATGTGCAGATCGCCCTTGGCGCGCAGCTTTATGTCGATCAGAGAGTGCCGGGCCAGCTGTTCCAGCATGTGATCGAGAAACCCAACGCCGGTTGAAACGTCATAGGTCCCGGTGCCATCGAGGTCGATCGTTGCCTCGATCTGCGTTTCTTTGGTGTCTCGGCTGATTGTCGCTGTGCGGGTCACGTCTTGGTCGCTCCGATTGTGTTCGCCACCGTTTAGCAGCTTGCCGCGTTCGCTCAAAGAGGGCAGAACCTCTCTCACGTATGCTTATGCGCGTGTCGCCCACGCCGTTGAGCTGCCAAAATCCCACCAGCCCTTTGTGTTGGCCCCTTGTTTTCGGGCCTTATCGTTCCAATTTTCAAGCCTGATAACATGATGACAGACCAGACACATAACTCTTCCGTAACCGTTTGGCACGGAACGACCATATTAACCGTCCGCAAGGCCGGACGGGTCGTAATTGCCGGCGATGGGCAGGTTAGCCTCGGCCCAACCGTCATTAAATCAAACGCGCGCAAAGTCCGCTCCATTGGACGTGGTGACGTAATCGGCGGTTTCGCCGGC
Source organism: uncultured Hyphomicrobiaceae bacterium (assembly GCA_905480435.1). GTDB lineage: Bacteria > Pseudomonadota > Alphaproteobacteria > Rhizobiales > Hyphomicrobiaceae > CAJQQK01. Next base: position 4,829 of record CAJQQK010000005.1, read on the forward strand.
GCAACAGCCGATGCATTCACGCTGTTTGAGCGGCTAGAAGCGAAGCTGGAGCAGTATCCCGGCCAACTGACCCGGGCTGCCGTCGAATTGGCGAAAGACTGGCGCACCGACCGGTATCTCCGTCGTCTCGAAGCCATGATGCTGGTCGCGGACCGCGAAACAACCCTGACATTAACCGGCACCGGCGATGTTCTTGAGCCCGAATATGACGTGATGGGGATTGGCTCCGGCGGCAGTTTCGCGCTTGCAGCCGCGCGCGCCTTAATCGACAGTGATCTCGATGCCGAAGCTGTGGCGCGTAAGGCGATGGCCATCGCAGCCGATATCTGCGTCTACACCAACGGCAATCTTGTCATCGAGAGCCTCGACTCAACGAAGTAAATCATCAGCGAACGTATGGCCTGAAACCAGCGATCGGGATACGATCCCGGCGTGGCTCTCAAATCGGCCTGACTAGGCAACTCGACATCAACAGCGAACGACAGTGACACCATGAGCAGCTTTTCACCGCGCGAAATCGTTTCCGAACTCGATCGCTATATCATCGGCCAGAACGATGCCAAGCGCGCGGTCTCGATAGCGCTGCGCAACCGCTGGCGCCGCCAGCAGCTTGATGACGATCTCAAGCAGGAAGTGCTGCCCAAAAATATCCTGATGATCGGCCCAACCGGCGTCGGCAAGACTGAGATTTCCCGCAGGCTGGCCAAGCTGGCAGGCGCGCCGTTTATCAAGATCGAGGCAACGAAATTCACCGAAGTCGGCTATGTCGGCCGCGATGTTGAGAGCATTATTCGTGATCTCGTCGAAGTTGGCATTGCGCTGGTGCGCGACCGCCGCCGCGAAGCGGTCCGAGTGCGCGCCGAGGCCGCTGCCGAAGAACGTGTGCTTGATGCGTTGGTCGGTGAAAATGCCAGCCCGGCAACACGCGAGAGCTTCCGACGCAGGCTGCGTGGCAATGAACTCGGCGACAAAGAGATCGAAATCGACATCAGCGAAAGTGGCGGCGGCATGCCGATGTTCGAGATACCAGGGCAGCCTGGCGGTTCGATGGGCATGATGAACCTCAATGATATTCTCGGCAAAGCCATGGGCGGGCGCACCAAGAAGCGTCGCGTCAACGTCTCTGACAGTTATGGACCGTTGATCGCTGAAGAGAGCGATAAGCTGCTTGATGACGACCAGATCGTGCAGGAGGCGATTGAGGCGGTCGAAAACGACGGCATCGTATTCCTCGACGAAATTGACAAAGTTTGCCGTGCATCGGGTGAAGGCGGTCGCGTTGGCGGCGATGTCAGCCGCGAAGGCGTGCAGCGCGATCTGTTGCCGCTCATTGAGGGAACGACGGTTACAACCAAGCACGGAACGGTCAAAACCGACCACATCCTGTTCATCGCATCAGGCGCATTTCACGTCGCAAAGCCAGCCGATTTGCTGCCTGAACTACAAGGCCGTCTTCCAATACGCGTTGAACTTCGCGCACTCACCAGAGAAGATCTCCGCCGCATCCTGACCGAGCCCGAAGCGAGCCTGATCAAGCAATATGTCGCTCTGATAAAAACCGAAGGCGTCGATCTCGCATTCACCGACGATGCAATTGACGCGCTCGCCGATGTTGCGGTCAAGGTCAACGAGACGGTCGAGAATATCGGCGCCCGCCGCCTGCAGACGGTGATGGAGCGTGTCCTCGATGAAATCTCATTCGAGGCCTCGGATCGTTCCGGCGACACCATTAACATCGACGCCGACTACGTCCAAAAACACGTCGGCGACCTCGCCAACGACACGGATCTTTCAAAATTCATTTTGTGAGCTCCCGCGTTTCCACTTGGGGTCGTCTGCGCCTTACTTCCCGTCAATTTGAGCGAGCGGCACATCACGCAGGAAGCTGTGCAGGTCTTCCGTCATGTGGTGGACGTGCTCGGGCGGCTCTTTCCAGTCACGTATCTGCAGCTGGATCGGATGGTCGAGATAACTTGAGTGCACCAGCGTCGTTGTCATGCCAAGCATATGCGCGGGCAACAGGTTGTGCGGCATATCCTCAAACATCGCAGCCTGCTTTGGGTCGACACCGTGGTGCTTGAGAAACGTGTCATAGGCTGCAGCTTGGTCTTTCGAAACAAATGACGTGCCGACGATATCCATGATGTCTTCGAAGAGATGCAGGATGCCGATTTTACCTGCAACATTCTCGGCGTGTTGCCGCGAGCCAGCTGTAAAAATGAACTTGCGCCCAGGCAACGAGTTAATGGCGTCTGCAAGCTCGGGATGTTCCGGCACCGGGTCGAGGTTGATGTCGTGCACATAGTCGAGGAACGCTGATGGCTCCATATCGTGCACTTTCATCAGTCCGGCGAGCGTCGTGCCGTACTGGCGATAATAGTTCTTCTGCAGATAGCGCGCGCGTTCGAACGACACCTCCAGATATTGCGCTATGAATTCACCCATTTTAACATCGATCTGCGCAAACAGATTGCTGTCGGCCGGGTAAAGCGTGTTGTCCAAATCGAACACCCAGGTCTGCGTTTCCGTAAAGCCGCGGCTCATAGTGTCAGGTCCTTTTCGGGTTGAAACGAACGGCAACTCAAATCTGGCACCTAATCTTCGTCTGAGGTGCGCACCATTGTGCCGGCGCCATGATCGGTGAGCAGCTCCAGAAGCACGCAATGTGCAACCTTGCCATTGATAATCACGACCGCTTCAACACCACCTTCGACGACATCGATGCAGCCCTCAATCTTCGGGATCATGCCGCCGCTAATTGTGCCATCGCGAATGAGCGCGCGTGCTTGTTTGACTGTCAACGCCGGAACCAGTTCGCCAGATTTATCCAGCACTCCAGCAACGTCTGTGAGCAACAGCAGACGTTTGGCTTTCGTTGCGACGGCCAACGCTGAAGCAAATGTATCGGCGTTGATATTGAGTGTTTCGCCCTCTTTGGTGACTCCGATCGGCGCGATAACCGGGATCAAGTCCGAATTCGAGATGACATCGACAATATGCGGGTTCACGCTGACAGGCTCGCCGACATAGCCGATATCGACGGCCTTCATCAGATTCGATTCCGGGTCGGCCATCTCGGTGATCTGCTTGGCGACCATCAGATTGGCATCTTTGCCGCAGATGCCGACCGCCTTGCCGCCTTGCCGGTTGATCGCAGACACAATCTCCTTGTTGATCGCGCCAGCAAGCACCATCTCGACCACGTCAACGGTGGGCTTATCGGTCACGCGCAACCCGTTGACGAATTCTGATTTGATTTCGAGTTTCTTGAGCATCGCTGCAATCTGCGGTCCGCCGCCATGAACAACGATCGGGTTAACGCCGGATTGCTTCAGGTAGACAATGTCTTTGGCGAAAGCATCCGACAAAGCCGCGTCGCCCATGGCATGCCCGCCGAACTTTATGACAACCGTCTGCTCGTCATATTGCAGCATGTTTGGCAGTGCTTCAGCCAGTATGTGCGCTTTCTGCAGCGCTGAAACATCGCCGGTCATCGCCTCATCGCCTTTCGCATCTGTCGTCTGAGCCATTCCGCTCGAATTCCTTGTGTATGAGTTAGGAACGGCAGTTATAGAGCTTAAGTGCCGATCGCAACGGAATTTCGCCCTGAATTTGCCGTTTGGCCTTCCTAGTTTCGTTTATCTGCTCTTAACAGCGCCGTGTGCAAACCAGTATGTGTTATCTGGGTGAATGTGGTGCCTCTCTGGTGCCCAAGTGTTCAAGCGAGTGTTCCAGTGAGTGTTGGCCGGCAGAGTGCCGTCTGTGGAGTTATCCAGGGTCTGCGTGTGGCGCGCAGGCAAATCGTGGTATCGGTCTGGTGATCAAGAGGTCTCGGGCCAAGTAGGGGGGACGGAGCAGAAGATGTCTCAGTTCGAGGCTGGAAATTCACTCAATCGTACAGAGATGTCGCAGAACCTGCGCGGCTCGCTGCAGCGTGCGATTTCCTACGCCGACGAACAGTCTCATCGCCAGGTTACGCTTGAACATCTGCTGTTGGCGCTAGCCGATGACCGCGAAGCAGGCGTTATTCTGCAAGCCAGCGCGGTCAATGTGCCAGCGCTCATGACAGAGGTGTCAGACTATCTCGGTCGACTGGAAGATCGAGCGATGGAAAACCGGCGTCGTCAGCCGGCGCTTGGTAGTGATATCCAGCACATCATTCAATCAGCAGGCGCGGCCGCTCAAAAGAGCAAGCGTAATGCTGTAAGTAGTGCACTGGTGCTTGCCGCTATCGTCGGTGATGGTCGCTCGCCATCCGCCCAGATGCTGCGCAATCACGGCATGACATTTGAAAGCGCCATTGCGGCACTGAAACAAGCGAATGCCGCCGAGACAGCGAGGCCGGTCGGGCCTGCAGTTGCAGTTGAGCCGTTGCAGCCAGCGTCGCGACCCATCCAACCGCAACCGCTCCAGTCACAACCACTCCAGCAAGAGCCAACTCAACCCGCAGTGGTAGAGGTATCCCCACAACCGAAAGCTGCGCCGCAACAGCGGAGCGCGGCAGTCGGCGCACCGAATACAGGCGCTGGCGGCGTTCGCCTGCAGAACATGCAAGCGGCTCACGAGATCATCGCCAGTGCGCGGGAACGCATTGCCGCCGCACGAGGAACCGTCGCCGTTCATGCGGGGGAAGCCGGCGGGCGCCCGGCTGAGTCTGGGTCCCAGGTGGGGTCTCAGGCAGGATCAGTCACCGCAGAACGCCGCACTGCGGTGCCCAAACGCACGCCCGAACCGGTTGAGGCAACGGCACCTCCTCCAACGCACGTTCAAGCAGCTGTAGCTCCCAAACCACCAGCTCAACAGGCAGCAGCGCCGCAACTGGCTGTGCCGCAACGCCCGAACAACATAGCTTCTCCGTCCGGTCCTGTGCCACAGCAGTCGGCAACACCGGTCGTTCACGATGTGCGCCCTGTGCAACAAATGCCGCCGCACGTAGCAACGCCACCGCCTCGCCCAGCAGCGCAGCAGCCTGTTTCGGCCATGCCTCCGCAACCAGTTGCACAACCGATGGCGTTGCCAACGCCGCCGCCTAACCGGGCCCCCAGCCAACAGCCGCCGGTTTACAGGCAGGCAGCATCCGAAATGTCGCCGGCGCCAGCATATGACGTCCCCAGTAGCGCCCAACCTGCGTCGCAGCAAGGCGTGCCCCACCCTGACAACCGGCCGGTTCGAGCGTCGGTTGCAGACGGCTACGATCATTCGCCGGCCCCAGAGTATTCCGCATCGCGACCGAGCTCGTCAGAGCTCGCACTGGCTGTGCGTCCGATCGAGCCTGAGAAGCTGACTGAATTCGTGCCAACGAGAATGTGCGTCGGTGTGCCCACGACGATCGAAATTCGAGCACCACGCGCGCGCCTTGAAGCGTGGAGCGGCGGCAATGGTGATCCGCATGAGCGCGACGGCCAGATTATCACCAAGGCCATGGTTATGCGTCTGAAAGCGCCCGAAGGCGGTTTCACGGTCGAGATTGCATCACCTGAGACGCAATGGTCCGAGGGCTATATGGGGCCACTGAGCGACGACGTGGTGAGTTGGCGATGGATTGTAACGCCGGTTCAGCGCGGCCGCCGACCATTGCAGTTGAACGTTTCCACGCGTGTCGTCTGCCGGGATGGCTTGGCCGCCGCCAGATCACTGCCCGAGCAACTGGTCAGCATCCGGGTTGCACCAAATTGTGGCCGCCAAACTGGCCGCCTTGCAATCTGGATTTTTCTAGCTTTGTCTGGCACCGCGCTGGGATATTTCGGCGACCGCCTATTCAACATGGGCAGCTCAATGCTGGCTCAGGTCGTTCAGTAGAGATTTACAGCATGTCGCGTTTTAACGGATTCATAATGCACCTTAAAATACCCAGCCTTCGGGCGATTTAAGGTTTCTCTTAAACGCGACGTGCTTTAGGGCGACCAGTTCTTCGGTCTTGTCTGCTGCGCTAAGCCCTCATATCGCAGCAGCACCAACGACGGCTGCGCGCAGCTCACTCAAGCCAAGGTGCTTCGCAGTCGATGTCGCAATTGCGACTGGGAAAGCGGCAGCATGCGACTTGAGCTCCGTCTCGCAGGCCTCGATAACTTTGGGGATGGCCGGTGGCTTCAGCTTGTCTATTTTGGTGAGCACGGCTTGATACGTAACCGCCGCTTCATCCAGCAACTCCAGGATTTCGTGATCAACTGGCTTAATGCCATGCCGGGAATCGATCAGCACGAATACCCGCCTGAGCGTAACGCGTCCGCGCAGGTAGTCGCGTAATACGTCACCCCAGGCATCCACCTTTTCCTTCGGGGCCTTGGCGTAACCATAGCCGGGCAGATCGACAATATAGAACGGCGCAGGCGCAGCCGTGAAATAGTTGAGCTCCTGAGTACGGCCAGGTGTGTTCGAGGTCCGCGCCAATCCATGCTGATTGACGAGCCCATTGATCACGCTCGATTTGCCAACATTCGAGCGCCCGGCGAAAGCAATTTCCATTCGATCGGCATCTGGCAAAAACTCAAGCGTTGGCACGCTGCGCACAAAATACCATGACTGCGCGAACAGCCATTCAGCGTGCTTGAGTTCCTCGTCGGTGAAGCCTGACACGCCTCTAACTCTTTGAGCGGTTTGTTAAGTCCATAAAGAACTTTCCGATCGCACCAAAATTGCGTTTGATGTTGGCCATGAGCGGAATGTCGACACCCTGGCGCTTCATGATGAACCACTGCTGGCAAAGCGACAGAATGTTGTTCCAGGCCCAGTAGATCACCAACCCTGCAGGGAAAGACGCAAGCAGGAAGGTGAACATCACGGGCATCCAGTTGAATACCTGTTGCTGCACCGGATCAGGCTGCTGCGGGTTCAGCTGCATCTGAATCCACATCGTTATGCCCATCAGCAGTGGCCAAACGCCGACCAGAAGGAACTCTGGCACAGAGTAAGGCAGTAGTCCGAAAAGGTTGAACAGCGACGTTGGGTCTTTCGCGGAGAGGTCTTGGATCCAACCAAAGAACGGCGCATGCCGCATGTCGATCGAAATGAACAGAACCTTATAGAGCGCGAAGAATACGGGGATCTGAATGAGCACTGGCAGGCAGCCTGCAAGCGGATTGATCTTTTCCTTTTTGTAGAGCTCCATGAGCTCCTTTTGCTGCTGCATCTTGTCGTCTTTGTAACGATCACGCAGGCGGGTCATTTCTGGCTGGAGCTTCTTCATCTTGGCCATCGACTCGTACGATTTGTTGGCAAACCAGAAGAACGCCGCTTTGACCATCACCGTGACGCCAAGAATGGCCACGCCAAAGTTCCCAACGATACCGTAGAGCCAGTTCAGCAATTGATAGAGCGGCTTGGTGATGAAATAGAACCAACCCCAATCGATGACATAGTTGAATTCGAAAATTCCGTTTTCCGCTTCATACCGATTGATCAGATCTACCTTCTTCGCACCGACAAAAAGGCGTTGATCAACCTTATGGTCAGCGCCAGCCTTGATCGTCACAGCCGGTAGCAGATAATCCGTTTGAAAGTACTCTTTCGAAGTCGCCGTCTTGGCTTTGGACGTCATATTAGCGACGTACTTGGTTTTCTGGTCTGGCACGAGAGCCGCTGCCCAATATTTGTCCGTGAAGCCAAGCCAGCCTCCGATGACATCTTTGAACGTCTTGTTGCCGCCCGGTTCCAGAGCATCTGAGTAGTTTAGCTTTTCGAGCTTTTGCTCTTCTTTTTGTCCAATAAAGCCAATCATGCCCTCATGTTGGACCCAAAAACCTTCGATTTTCGGCGTGCCGCCACGGAAGATGCGGGCGTAGGGAAACAGAATGACGTCTTTGCCGGATTTGTTTGAAACCTTGTCCGAAATCGTGAACAGGAAGTTCTGGTCGACGGCAATTGTTCTCTTGAAAACGAGCTCTTCGCCGTTATCCCACGTCAGCTCCAGCGGCGTCGCTGGTGTCAGTTCTTTGCCGCCGGTCACTTTCCAGATTGTGTCTCTGTTCGGTAATTTCGCTTTTGGACCTGGACCGGACACCCAGCCGTGCTCTGCGAAATAGGGATCGGGCGCGTTGGCTGGTGAAAATACGACAATGTTCGGGCTGCTCTTATCCGGGGTCTCGTGGTAATTGACGAGCAGCACATCGTCGATACGGCCGCCCTTCAGATTGATTGTTCCTTTGATTGAAGGCGTCGATATTTTAACTCTGGTTGAGCGCCCAAGCGCAGCATCTCGCGAAATAGAAGATGCGAGTGGCGCACTCCCGGCCGCCTGTGTTGGTGCGCCACCAACGGCTATTGTTCCGGGGGCGGAAGGCGCTTCTCCGCCCGCTATGGATTTTGCGGGCGTTTGAGATGGGTTTTTCTTTTTCTGTGTCTCGACGTTGGCGAGCCGCTCGCGCTCTTTCTGCACTTTTGGTGAAGCGTAGAAATATTGCCATCCAAGGAGAACGCAGACAGACAGAAGAATTGCCAGCAGCATGTTCTTCTGATCGCCTGGATCATTTGAGGAGTTAAGCGGTTGCATGAATTTTCCTGTCGAGTGTCGTCTGCCGGAGGCGCAAACGGAAACACATATGGGAGGTCTTTGGATGCTGACGCACTGTTTGCCGAATTTTAGCCTCGACGCCAAGCGTTACCGGGTCACGTCTTAGGATTTATTTGCACTGTATCTGCAGTTTGTTTACCCGATTTGCCCGGACTTTCATCACTTTTGGATTTATTGTGTCGTTGACGGCGGCCACTAGCAGGTTGATGCACACGCTCAAACGCCTTCGCCATAAGTCCGGTAAGATCTGCAAACGTCATATCAAAGGCGGCTGCACGTGCGATGAGCACATAGTCGAAGTGGTTCTTGGCGGCCGGCATTGCAACTTCTTGCAACGCTGCCTTTAGCCGGCGTCGTATGCGGTTTCGCGCGACAGCATTACCAAGTCGTTTTGTAACGGTGAAGCCAAAGCGCGGGCCATCGTGCGAATTTTTCGTGTGTGGCAAAGGGGCTTTGTCGCCTTCGTCGATAGGTAGACGTCGCTTTGCTTCCAGCACAAAGGCGTGCGTTGACCAACGTCCGCCGCCACGAACCCGGAGAAACTCGCGTCGTTTTCGCAGTGTCTCAAGCTTCATCACACCAATCTCTAGTGGCGCATTTAGGGGAAAATAACGCAAAACGGCCCGAGGATCGCTATGATCCCGGGCCAATCTGTAACCAATCCAAATGGCGCGTTGATACAGCGCCGGATTAGATCTTTGTTAGGCGGCCAACTTCTTGCGGCCCTTAGCACGACGACGCGCAAGGATGCGATTGCCGCCAACGGTTGCACGTCTTTTACGGAAGCCGTGGCGCCGCTTGCGGACGAGCTTACTTGGCTGATAGGTACGTTTCACCGTTCAAACTCCGGTATAGGAACTGCCGTCGCGCAAGTTTGAGTGAAATCTACGGAACTCGCGCGCCCAGCGAAAATCGGAAGAACCGGATTATAGGGCGCCGTTGTTGGCAAGTCAATCAGTGAAGACGGCGGAGCGCCGCTGAGGCTGCCTGATAACGATCAATCACGAAACGCAGCCCTTCATCACGTGTCCTTGAGGGGTGGTTCCATTGAGGTCCGTGCCTGTCTTACATGACCAGAAGTCTAAGCCCAACTTTCGGGCTTTGTCACATCAAGGAGCCTATGAAGCATGGCCCAGTCGAACACAACCAGAGACGTCGTCGTCTCCGCTGTCGCGCTGACGTGGCTTGTGACTAGCATCAATCCTGCAGCAGCTGATGCAACCCAGAAATTTTCAAAGCATGATGCGGGTGCAACGACTGTTATTGATCATGCGGTTTGGGACAAACTGTTGAAGTCATACGTTGTGCCCGGCAAAGATGGCCTCAATCGAGTGCGCTATCAGGCGTTCAAGGATGGCGGCCATCGAAACCTCAAGAGCTACATCAAGACGCTTGAGGGACTCCGCCCGACGTCTTTGGCGCGGCCCGAGCAGTTCGCCTACTGGGCAAACCTATACAACGCAAAAACCATTGATGTTGTCTTGGATGCCTATCCCGTCAAATCGATACGGGAGATTTCAATCAAAGGCGGGCTTTTTGGTTTTCTGAAAAAATCAGTTGGCAAAGGCGGTCCCTGGAAGGCGAAAATCATGAAGGTAGAGGGCGAAAGCCTGAGCCTGGATGACGTCGAGCACAACATCCTGCGTCCGATTTTCAAGGATTCGCGCGTACATTATGCCGTTAACTGTGCGTCTGTCGGCTGCCCCAACCTGCAACTCTCGGCTTTTACGGGTGCAAAATTGGAGGCGATGCTCAATGCGGGCGCAAAGGCCTACGTGAACATCCCCCGCGGTTTCGTAAGAAAAGGCGGCCAGCTAACAGCATCATCGATCTACAATTGGTTCGCTTCGGATTTTGGCGGTAGCGCGCGCGGCGTGCTCAAACACGCTGCCAAGTACGCCAAACCGGAACTCGCAAAGCAGCTTTCCAGCGCAACCAGTATTGCCGGCTACGAATACGACTGGAGCCTAAACGATGCCAAATAGCGATAATGCAGAAAGCGGTGGCGTGGTCACAACCTCCAAGGGAAGTTGGACTCGCTGGCTGCCGCTAGTCGTCATTGGTGGTCTGATGGCGCTCGTATTTGCGATGGGTTGGCATCAATACCTATCGTTCAAGACGATCGGTCTGAACTACGAGGCGCTCCGATCATTCATTGATGGCAACCTGGCCCTTGCACTGCTATTTTATGCACTGCTTTACATCGGCGTGGTCGCCCTGTCGCTGCCAGGTGGTCTCATCATGACGCTGGCTGGCGGGCTGCTGTTTGGATGGCAGATTGGCGCGCCAGTCACGATTGTTGCGGCGACGATTGGCGCGACCATAATCTTCCTGGTTGCCAAAACATCTTTTGGAGAAACGCTGGCCGCAAAAGCAGGTCCTTGGATCGGCAAGCTCCGCGAAGGCTTTCAGGAAAATGTGCTGAGCTATCTGCTTTTCTTGCGCCTCGTTCCGGCTTTCCCGTTCGTCGTTGTCAATCTCGCACCGGCCTTGCTCGGTGTTCCACTGAGGACATATGTGCTCGGAACGCTAATTGGAATTATACCAGGCACAACAGCATACTCGATAGCTGGAGCCGGTCTCGGCAGCGTTGTTGAAGCCCAGAATAAAGTCTACGCCGCCTGTGTTACGGCGAATGGTGAGGGACAGTGTCCTTACTCGATTGACTTCAGCGCGCTTGTCACCAAAGAATTGGTTTTTGCAGGCGCAGCCCTTGGTGTGGTTGCACTCATACCAGTGGCCGTGAACTGGTTCAGAAAGAAAACAACAGATGCAGCAGCTTAATCCTGCGGGCGACAGTGGCGAGCCGCTATCAATCTCTCAACCACGCGAAACGATCGAGGCTGATCTGTGCGTCATTGGTGCCGGCTCTGGCGGATTGTCGGTGGCGGCTGCGGCTGCTGCATTCGGCGTTCGTGTTGTGCTGATCGAAAAGCACAAGATGGGCGGGGATTGCCTCAACTACGGTTGCGTACCATCAAAGGCGATGATCGCAGCCGGTCGCTACGCGCATGCGATGCGTTCAGGCAAGCCGTTCGGCATCAAGCCCGTTATCCCAGATATCGACTATGCGGCCGTCAACGATCATGTCAAAGGCGTTATTGCCGCCATCGAACCCAATGACTCGGTTGAGCGTTTTACAGGGCTCGGCGTAACAGTAATCCAGGCGGCTGGCAGTTTCATCGACGGACAAACGGTGCGTGCCGGCGACACCTTGATCAAAGCGCGTCGCTTCGTGATCGCGACTGGTTCAGCGGCGTTTGTGCCGCCGATTCCCGGTCTGGAAGAAACGCCATATTTTACCAACGAGACGCTGTTCGACAATCGCGAAAAACTCGATCATCTCATCATTGTTGGCGGTGGTCCGATCGGCATGGAGATGGCCCAGGCGCATGGCCGGCTCGGCTCCAAAGTGACCGTGCTCGAAGGTTTTGCGGCCATGGGCAAGGACGACCCGGAGCTGGCAACGGTAGTGCTCGACGCCGTTCGGGCCGAAGGTGTCGAGATCCGCGAAGGCGCGATGGTCGAAAAAGTCGAGGGCACCAACGGCAACATCAAGGTATCAATCAAAACGGACACGGGACAGGAAGTCGTTAGCGGCACACATCTTTTGATGGCCGTCGGCCGCAAGCCCAACCTCGAAGGCCTTGGTCTAGAAGCCGCAGGCATCAAACATGAGCGTGGTGGCATCACAGTCAATGATGGCCTGGTCACCTCGAACCGCAAAGTCTTTGCGATCGGCGACTGCACGGGCGGCCTGCAGTTTACCCATGTCGCCAACTATCACGCCGGCATCGTCATTCGCCGCGCGCTGTTTCAGATGTTCTGGGCCAAAGTTGACAACAGCACAGTGCCTTGGGTCACCTACACAGCACCTGAGCTCGCCCATGTCGGCCTCTCCGAAGAAGCTGCCCGAAAGAAGCATGGCAACATCAATGTGCTGCGTTGGCCGTACCATGAAAACGATCGCGCCCAGGCCGAGCGGTCCACTGATGGGCTGGTCAAGGTGATCGTTGCCAAAAATGGCAAAATCCTCGGAGCATCGATTGTCGGCGAGCATGCCGGTGAGCTCATTCAGATGTGGTCGCTTGCGATCTCGCAGAAAATGAAAATTAAGGCTATGATGGGCTGGATATCGCCGTATCCGACCTTGTCCGAGATCAACAAGCGCGTTGCTTACCGCCACTATGCAACCGCTGCCAGCAACACCGTTGTGCGAAAAGTGATCGGATGGCTCAGAGTATTCGGTTGATTCCGCTCCAACACTCATAGGCCTTCATTGCAGGACAGCTTAGGACGAGACACCGAAAGCCAACCGGACCAAACTGGATCAGCAACGCCTGAGCCGGCACGCTCTGGATTGCTTCAGCGTGCTCGCGCTTACCTGATCGATCTCCGTCTCCCAACAAAACTGCTCGGCATCACGTTGCTCTTCGTGATGCTTGCGGAAGTGCTGGTGTTTGTCCCGTCGATCGCGAGCTTTCGTCTGAGCTGGCTGCAGAACCGATTGGAATCAGCGCGTCTCGCATCATTGGCAGCCGAGGCGAGCAAAGGCGGCGTTGTGCCGGCTATGGTTCGTCGTGAATTGCTGCGCACGGCCCAGGTTCGCGCAGTGGCAGTGAAGAAAAATGACCGCCGCACGTTGGTATTACCATCCGATGTACAGTTGGAAGTGAACGCGTCATTCGATTTGCGCGACATGAATCCTGACGGCTTCTGGAACCAGATCGGCAAACGGCTCGATCTGATCGGCGACGCACTCTACGTGTTTGTCGCACCGCCAAGCCGCATGCTGGTCGTATATGGCCGCGTGCAAACGGGAAACGTAGCATCAGCCTCTGATGATTTCGTCGAAGTTGTCTTGCCGGAAGAACCATTGCGTGCGGACATGATCCGACATGGCTTGAATGTGCTCGGCCTCTCGATAATTATTTCTATAATTGCGGCCGCAGCGGTTTATCTGACGCTGATTAAGGTGTTGGTTCGCCCCATGATACGCATCACGCAAAACATGGTTCATTTTGGCGAGAACCCAGAAGATCCGGGCCGTATCATTGAGCCGAAGATGCGCGGAGACGAAATCGGCATCGCTGAGACAGAACTTGCCAGTATGCAGACACAGCTCAACCAGCTGTTGCACCAACGCAAGCGCCTTGCCGATCTGGGGCTCGCGGTCTCCAAGATCAATCACGATCTGCGCAACATGCTGGCCAGCGCGCAGCTGATCTCAGATCGCCTTGGCGAACTACCTGATCCGAGCGTGCAGCGCTTTGCCCCGAAGCTCATTGCCTCGCTCGACCGGGCAATTAACTTCTGCAATGACACATTGCGCTTTGGCCGTGCTGAGGAAGCAGCACCACGTCGTGAACTGTTTGCGTTGTTGCCACTCATCACTGAGGTCGCCGACGGCCTTGGTCTGCCGCATAAGCAGATCGATCTTAGCGTCAATATTCCGGCGACCCTGCAGGTTGATGCCGACCGCGATCACCTTTATCGGGTGCTTAACAATCTCGCGCGGAACGCAACTCAGGCGATTGAGGGCCAGGCAGGTGGCGGTCAGACGAGCGGCGGCGGCGAGGCTGCTCAGGGATTGATCGCGATATCGGCGCGGCGTGACGGTCGACACACGATCATTGAATTGAGCGATGATGGACCGGGCGTAACACCCAGGGCGCGAGACAATCTTTTCAAGGCGTTTAAAGGCGGTGCCCGCAAGGGCGGCAGTGGTTTGGGCCTGGCGATATCAGCTGAGTTGATCCGCGCACACGGTGGTGAAATATCACTTGCCGACAGCGAGGCTGGGGCCAAATTCCAAGTCGATATCCCTGATCGACGCGCTGTCGCAGCTGGTTGATCATCATTGCATGACAGATTGCGTCTGGCCGCATATTGCCTGCCAATTGCTTGAGTGGTTATGATCTGAGACGTGTTCGCTCCAACCATTAGCCCACAGGAATTCCTGACATGACGCTTCATCCTGGTGCGCAGGCCGTCCTTGATCTCATTGCCGAAGCCGGTCGTCCTTCCTTTGAGGAAATGACTGTTCCGGATTGCCGCGAAGCCTATGTAAACAGTCGCAAGTCGCTGCAGCCTGATCCAATCGAAGTGGCCGAAGTCAAAAACCTAAGCATGCCGGGCCCCGGTGGCGATATTGCGTTGCGTATGTACCGAGCGGAGCCCGCCAAAGCAGGCGAGTTGCAACCGGTAATCGTTTACTTCCACGGTGGTGGCTGGGTGATCGGCGATCTGGAATCGCATGACACCGTCTGCCGCGAATTGGCTGTCCGTTCAGGTTCGACACTGATCTCGGTCGATTACCGCCTCGCGCCCGAGCATGTCTTTCCAGCAGCTGCCGACGATGCGATTGCGGCAACGAAATGGGTGGCAGATAATGCAGCCGATCTCGGCGTTGATGAGAACCGAATGGCAGTCGCAGGCGACAGTGCTGGCGGCAATCTTGCAGCTGTTGCGGCCATTGGCGTGCGCGATGCTGGCGGCCCGAACATTCGCTTTCAAGCGCTGCTCTACCCGGTAACAGACTTCGACCTGACGCGGCCGTCGTATGAGGAAAACGGCACGCGTCCGCCCGTCAAAACCGAAACGATGGCCTGGTTCCGGGATCTCTATCTTACGAAGCCGGAAGATCAGAAAGATTGGCGGGCAGCCCCTATTCACGCGAAGGACTTGTCCGGGCTCGCTCCTGCGTTCGTTATGACGGCAGGATACGACCCTTTAAGAGATGAAGGCAAAGCGTATGCCGACGCGCTCGAGGCCGCAGGCAACGCCTGCACCTACAAGTGCTTTACTGGCCAGATCCACGGGTTTCTCAACATGGCCAGAATAAATCCGCAGACCTTTGATGCCTTCGCCGAAATCGGCTCCGAAATCAAAGCAGGCTTGGCAGTGTAGCGATGGCGAAGTGTCGTCGTTACAGCATGTCGCATTTTAACGGATTCGCAATGCGCCTTAACCCGCATTCCCCAAGTAGATCGTTAATTACCTCACCGTCGATGCTGCAAATCACATATATTCCAATGCATTGAGGGCATCGGAGGCGAGTGGCCATGGCTCACCCAACGGGTGCAAGCGAATTGAGTGTCGATCGGCTTG
>CAJQQK010000006.1 GCA_905480435.1 uncultured Hyphomicrobiaceae bacterium
CCTCGCGGGCGCGCTATAGAGCGCGTCCTTGACCGCCGCCCGTCACATCGACGGGGAATGCTCTGCCAACAGGATTAAGCAGAAAACCGACCACCCAAAAACACCTGATCCACCCACTCAATTCGTCGAGGAGCCGCTAAATCTTTGGAGAGCCATCCGACCATGAATACCTGTGGCGGCTTCTTTAACTGTTGCAGGCGGCGCAGAACGTCGCTGGTCAATGCCGTCCCAACGGCAACGATGAGCATGCCGGGTTGATGCTGCTCGATATCGGCGATCGCGGCATCAAGTTGCTCCGCGTTGAGCTCTCCTTTCTGTCCGTTGACACCTTTCTTTACATCGACACTGGGTAAGATTCGCAGATCTAGATCTTTGCCGGCTTTTGCCATCAACCCACCACGTATCTCGGCGACGTAGGACCGCTTTGAGCGCCCGAGAAAAGCGGCTGTCTTAATGTTAATCTTCTTGAAGAATTCGAGCATCGCTGGGACGCGTTCGACTTACTGATAGGGTTGGGTCGAAAAAACATTTGGGTGCTTCGCGAGGACCCTGCTCACAGGTATGTTTGAAATAACTGGAATATTTTCGCCGCCTGGAGTGTCGGCAACCATTTTGAAAACTTCGCTGGCACGCTTGGTATTGTTGAGACCGATAATGGCGAGAAGGTCTTTTTTCTTCAGTGCCGATGCCGCGTTCTGTTTTGCTGTGTCGATGTTTCCTTTGTTGTCGTAAATGGTCAGTTCGATGCGGCGGCCTCGTATACCATTATATGTATTGAGGCGCTCGACGGCGAGGTTGGCGAGTTTGCCCGTTGCTTCGACATAGCCGTCATTGTAGCACAAAAATGATTTGGAATTGACGAACAACGCAATGCTGAGCGAGGGGCCTGAGGCAGCTACAGCTTCATCTATGGCGTTGGCTTTGTGAGGCTGTGCGAGCACGGATAGCGTCACGACAAAAATGGCCGCTAAGGCCTGACAGATCCGACGCTTGAACATTTCAACAACTCCGCCACTCACGAACGCGCGCTCGACTGAACGCAAACTGAACATTCACGACGGGAGGAAATTGAGCCAGAGGCAAGCGCTCCCTCGGCTCGGTTGAGCTGATTAGATGTGACAATTGCACCACGATGCGGGCTGATTGCAGCTGCCTACCTATGTGTTCGTCGACCAGGTTGCTTCCTGGTAGCCGCCGGGAACGTAGTTGCGATTGGTCATGGTTGGATTGCGGTTGATCAGCGGGCGAGCGTACATTGGGTGGCGCATGCTGCGCACCTCGTGTTCAAGCTGAAATTGGACCTCGCCACTGTCGAGATCGATAATATCGATGAAGCGATACTCGTGCTGATCAGACTCTCTGGAAATCAGATCGCGTTCCAACAGCTTATTGTAAGGTCCTGAAAAGTCGGCAAGGTAGACGGCGACGTGATGGCCATCGAATTCCGGTTGGGGCTCGCTGGTTTCGCGGAAGATCATGTGTTGGCCATTGCCAGCCGATACGCTTGCGATCGGAGCATCGCCGTCTATTCCAGTTGTTGCCTTGGTGCCGACGATCTCGTTGTAGAAGCGTGCGATGGCGGGTGTTGTGCCTATCGGTACATTCAGCGATACGTATGGGATGCCAAGCCGGATCTGCCCGAACCGTTCGCCGGGCTCATAGCAGCGTATCTTGTTGCCCCACGGGCAGGTGGCCTCTACATAGTCATTGTGCTCTCTGACAGAGAAATTCGTGCCTTCAAGCGCTGGGCGAATGTCGCTGAGGCGTGCCAGCAGAGCATCGCGGCCTTCCATAACCAGTCCGGAGTGGCCGCGGACAACTTGCGGTTCGCCAGTTGGCATATGAAATTGGGCTCGGCCGGCATTCATCCACATATTCGTCGTGCCGGTCATGATGTACGGGTCGCGCGTCAGACCGAGGCCCATGACATAAAACGTGGTCGCAAGCTGTTGATCGGGTACCCGTATGTTGATGTGTTCGAGACATACGATATTGCCGAGATCTTCGACTGAGCGATCAAATTGGGCCATGGGTCATTCTTTCCGGGCAAATCTGAATTCAGGAAACAACACGCGATTACTATAGGAACATCGTTGTATCGGGCTCAAGTCCAAGCATGCAGCGGCCGGCAGTGACATAGTTCGTCGCGCGGCCCTGGACTTGTTGTGATGCGGTTAGAGCATCACGCAGACGCCGCTCGAACGGTCCACTTGGGAATATCGCGCTGGCACCTGCTGCCCGGTAGGCTTCGACGGTGATCTCAACCGCGTCCTGAATGACATGCATGGTTGCCAGTTTGAGGTTCACGCGATCATCGAGCGCAAGGCCGGTCTTGTTGGCTGCTGCGACTTGGTCGGCTTCGCTGGCTGCTGAATGCAAGTAGGCGCGGGCTGATCGGTGGCGGGCTTCAAGCTTGGCGAGGAGCGTTTGGAACACGGGGTTCTCGCGCAGTGACGATGGCGCGCCGCGGGGCGTCTTTGTCATCGCCAATTCGCGCAGCTCATCGATCATCGCGCGCGCGATACCAAGCTGAAGTGCGGAAAAGCCGACGCCGTAAGCAAGCGACGTCGAGCAGCGGTAAAGACTGCCCGGTTCGCGGCACTCGCTATAATCATCGCGGTCCATGGTTTCATCTTCGGGCACAAACAGATCGGTAACTTCGAACGTGTCGCTGTAGGTGCCGCGCAGGCCCATCACATCCCAGACGTCGTGAAACTTGGCCTTTGATCGTGGAAAGATTATGGTGCGGTCGCGCTTGCGGCCATCGTCTCTCATGACAGGCGTTGTGCCATCGGCCTCAAATAGGAAGCTATGGCCGCCAAGCAGCGTTGCGTGGCCGCTGCCGCTGGCAAATGCCCATTTGCCGGTGACGCGATATCCGCCATCAACTTTGATGGCCGTGCCCTGAATGCCGGCGCCCCAGGAAAGCACGGCATCGGCCGGCCCGAATAGTCGTTGTGCGGTTTTCGGCTCGAGGAATGCAGCCGACATTGCACACCCGGCACCCTGGCTCATGGTCCAGGCCGCGCTTGCGTCAAAGCTCGCGACGATTTCCATTACTTCGGCGTGACGCCTCAGGCTTAGTTCATCGCCACCAACCGATTTGGGCAGCAAAAGGCGGAACAACTTGGCATCATGCAGTGCGGCGACGACATCATCCGGCAGGCGTCCGGCGGCCTCGATACGGGCACCAGCTTCTTTAAGCATGTCGCCGACGCTGTGGGCGCGGGCAACGACATCGCTGTCGTTCACTCTTCCATCCATTGGGGTACCTTGCCGTCGACCAAGACTGATTGCAGTTAGCCTACACCGGGATCAGGATCACGGCCATCCAGGTGCGAATGTCTGCGCACGACAAAGCGCCAGGTTCTCGCCGACATGTCATTCAACCAGGTGAATATTTAGTCTAGCGTTAATGATTGTGTTTGTCGGGGGAACTCATGCAGGTGAACGAGGGATCGATGCCGTTGGGTATGGAAGGGAAAGGGCGTTCTCTGACATTGCTCTTGATTGGGCAAGTTGCAGGTATGAGCCTTTGGTTCATCACAGCGGCTGTGCTGCCAGACTTGATAGAAGAGGCGAAGCTTTCGTCATTTCGGCAAGCGGCATTGAGCAGCGGCGTGCAAGCGGGTTTTGTGATTGGTGCGCTGATCTCGGCGTTTCTTGGGCTTGCCGACCGTTTTGATCCACGCCGCGTATTTGCGATCTCGGCCATCAGTGCCGGGCTGATCAATGCTTCGTTGTTGATGATCGATGTCGGTGGTGACCTGGCTATTATCGTTCGTGTCGCGACCGGCGCTCTGCTTGCCGGTGTCTATCCGGTCGGCATGAAGATTGCCGTTGGTTGGGGGCTCAAAGATCGTGGATTCCTGGTTGGTGCTTTGGTTGGGGCGCTGACACTCGGTTCGGCTGCACCGCATCTGATGTCATATGCCGGTGGTACTGATTGGCGTTTGACGATTGGTATTGCGTCTGTCGCCGCGATAGTCGGTGGTCTGCTTTGTCTGGCTTCATCGCTGGGGCCGTACCATGGCCAAGCTGTAAAATTTGATCCGCGGGTGGTCAGTCAAGCTTGGACCAATCGTCGTGTGCGCCTCGCCTATGCCGGCTATCTCGGTCACATGTGGGAACTCTATGCAATGTGGGCCTGGATCGGTGTCGCGGCGACCGTTTCCTATCGCGCGTCATTGCCTGAGATGGAAGCTCAGGAATTTGCGAAATTGACAGCCTTTACTGCGATCGCTGCTGGTGGCTTTGCGTCCGTGTTGGGCGGGCTTGTCGCGGACAAAGTCGGCAAGGCAGAGGTCGCGATTGTTGCGATGGCAGTGAGCGGTACTTGTGCGGTGTTGACCGGGCTCACGTTCGGTGGACCGGTCTGGCTGACATTCGTCATCGTTTTTGTTTGGGGGCTAAGTATCGCACCTGACTCTGCGCAGTTCTCAGCTCTAGTTGCCGACGCTTCGCCGCCGGAGCAGGCCGGCAGCCTTATGACATTCCAAACGGCGCTTGGTTTTACACTGACATTTGTAACCGTACAGCTAACGCCACTTGCTGTTGGCGCGTTTGGTTGGCCGGTCGTGCTTGCAACATTGGCGATCGGACCGGCGTTCGGCATTGTCGCCATGCTGCGCTTGCGGGCCATGACATAATATTTGAGTGTAAGATTGTTTGTGGCGGCCGGCCCGTAGTGCGATAGTCCGCCTGTTCATTCTGAGCGCCTGCTGGCGCCGCAACGCGATTTTATAGGTGAGGACATCATGGATTATTATGATCTTGGTGCGCATAAGCGGACCGTGACGACAAGTTCTGCTGATGCCCAGTTGTGGTTCGACCGCGGCTTGAACTGGACGTACGGTTACAATCATGGTGAGGCGGTCGAGTGCTTCAAGAAGGCACTTGAGCACGATCCTGGATGTGCCATGGCGCACTGGGGCATTTCCTACGCTGCAGGTCCGAACTACAACTTGCCGTGGCATCTTTATGACCCCAAAGGCCGGGCGATGGCTCTCGAAGCTGCCTACGATGCGATGCAGTTGGCACTTTCAAATATCGATGGTGTAACGCTTGTCGAGGCCAGCCTGATCAAGGCATTGGAGGCGCGCTATCCACAGCGCGAACCGGTCGACGATATGCGACCGTGGAATCGCGATTACACGGATGCGATGCGGGTCGTGTTCGAAGCCAATCGCGATGATTTTGAAGTGCGCACCGTGTTTGTCGAAGCGATCATGAACGAAACGCCTTGGAAGATGTGGGACCTGAAATCTGGTGAGGCCGGCAAAGACGCACGCACCGATGAGGCCGTTACGGTGTTGGATGATGCGTTCGAAAATATGCCGAAGTCATGGGATCATCCCGGTTTGCTGCATCTTTATTGCCACCTTATGGAGATGTCGCCGTTTCCTGAGCGCGCGTTGCGTCATGGCGATCGGTTGCGCGACCTTGTGCCGGATGCTGGCCATCTCATACATATGCCAACGCACATCGATGTGCTGTGTGGCAACTATCGTGATGTGCTTGCCTACAATCAGAAGGCGATCGTTGCGGATCAGAAATTTCTGGAGCGTGCGGGCGCTTTGAACGTCTATTCGCTTTACCGAACGCATAATCTGCACTTTGCAATCTATGGTGCGATGTTCCTTGGACAGTTCACACCGGCAATGGTGGCTGCCCAGCAGATTGTCGACAACACGCCGGAAGAGCTGTTGCGTGTGCCGTCACCGCCGATGGCGGACTTCATCGAGGCGTACATTGCCATGAAGCAGCACGTCCTGGTGCGGTTTGGCAAATGGCAGGAGATCATTGATCAAGCCTTACCTGAGGATCAGGAACTCTACTGCTCGACAACGGCGATGATGTACTGCGCGAAATCAGTGGCGCATTCGGCAATTGGCCAAGTTGATGCAGCCGAGAAGACACGCGAGCTGTTCCTGGATGCCAAGACGAAAGTGCCGGATAGCCGTCGCGTACATAACAATACTGTCGTCGATATTTTGGCGATCGCTGAGGAAATGCTGAACGGCGAACTCGAATATCGCCGTGGCAACTACGACGTGGCATTCGACCATTTGCGCAACTCAGTCGAGCTTGACGATGCGCTACCTTACGATGAGCCGTGGGGCTGGATGCAGCCGGCGCGGCACGCGTTGGGGGCACTGCTAATGGAGCAAGGCCATCACGATGAGGCTGAGGCGGTCTATAGGGCGGACCTTGGTCTTGATGGCACGCTCAGCCGAGCCTGGCAGCACATTGACAACGTTTGGGCTCTGCATGGGCTTTATGAATGCCTGGCGAGACGCGGCGAAAAGGTCGAGGCGCCACTGATCAAGCAGAAGCTCGATATAGCGTTGGCGCGGGCCGAAGTGCCCATCAAGGCATCATGTTTCTGCAGTCAGACGGCGATGGCGGCTGAGTAATAGCTAACCGCGCGGCACCGTCGTGATCTCGCCATCGATAACCGTCACAGCGACCTCGCCGCGCTTAACGCGCAATGCTTCTTCGCCGAACAGTTCGCGGCGCCAGCCTTTGAGTGCAATCACGTCCGGTTCGTCCTCTGAGGCGATCCGGTCGAGGTCGCTTGAATCTGCGATGAGTTTTGTCGCGACGCGATGACGGGCTGCGCAGGCCTTTAAGAGGACGCGCAGCAGGTCTGAAATTGCGGTGGCTTCTGGGGTGAGCGCGTTGCCGGTATTGAGTTTCGGTACCGTCGCCATGTCACGGTCCAGCCCGGCTTTGACGACCGCGACGATCTCCTTGGCCCGAGCTGAACGCGCAAATCCGTCGCTCAGGGTTCGAAGCTGGCCTAGTTTAGAAGGATCAGTCGGTGACTGATTGGCGATGTCATAGAGGGCCTCGTCGCGTAAGATACGGCTACGGGGAACATCTTGCGATTGAGCTTGCCGGTCGCGCCAGGCTGCCAATTCCATCATGACGGCGAGTGCGCGGCGGTTTTTGACACGCATTTTGAGGCGGCGCCAGGCAAGGTCCGGGTCTGCCGCGTACGTCTCTGGTGCGCTGAGGGTTGCCATCTCTTCTGCGACCCAGCTGGTGCGTTTCGTCGCCTCAAGCTCGTTGGCGAGATAGGTATAGACGTCTCGAAGGTGCGTGACGTCTGCCAAGGCGTAGGTTAGTTGCTTTGGCGAAAGCGGGCGCCGGCTCCAATCTGTGAACCGCGCGCCTTTGTCGAGTTCGTGGCCAAGGATGCGCTTCACGAGATTAACGTAGCCAATCGACTCACCAAATCCACAGACCATGGCAGCAACTTGCGTGTCGAACAGAGGCTTTGGAATGATGCCAGCGCCCTCTTTTCGTGTCAGGGCGTGGATGATCTCAAGATCTTGACGACCGGCATGGAAGACCTTGGTCGTTGCTTCGTTCGCCATCAATTCGAAAAAAGGAGCGAGATTCAGCTTGTCGGACAGTGGATCAACGATGAACTCGCCTTCAGGTCCGGCCATCTGAATCAAGCAAAGCTGCGGCCAGAACGTGTTCTCGCGCAGGAATTCCGTATCGACCGTGGCAAAGGGCTGTGCGCCAAGCATCTTGCAGGCTCGGGCGAGCTCATCAGTATCTGTAATCACATTCATCGACGACGGTATAACCCAATTGATATCTTGTTGTCGCGCGAAAAATCCAGGTAACCTGGTGGTTTAGGACAAAGTGACGGGTGACCGCAGCGCACAATTCCCGCGTTGGCGTTGTAGTTTGTCGACCTGTGGTTTACACGATCAATCTACCGGTGCCTGTTTGGCCCGGCCTTGGGCTCTGTAAATGCTCTCAAAGATTGAATTTGAGGGACATTGACCAGGCGCCCACTCAGAAAATCTCAAATCACTCCAGTGGTAAGCCATGACTGAAACGAACCTGCATCGCTATCGTTCCCACACCTGCGGCGCGCTGCGCGCCACTGATATTGATGCCAATGTGCGCTTATCGGGCTGGGTGCATCGGGTCCGTGACCACGGTGGCGTACTGTTTATCGATCTGCGTGACCATTACGGCATTACACAAGTTGTTGCCGACCCGGACAGTGCTGCCTTCTCTATGGCTGAGCGCGTTCGCTCCGAATGGGTGATCCGTGTTGATGCGCGCGTCCGCGAACGTCCGGCAGGGACAACAAATGACGAATTGCCAACAGGTGCCATAGAGCTGTTTGCCAGCGAAATCGAAGTTCTGTCGGAAGCCGGTGAATTGCCTGTGCCGGTTTTCGGAGAGCCGGATTATCCCGAAGATCTGCGTCTCACTTATCGCTTCCTCGATCTTCGCCGTGAGACGCTACATAAGAACATCATGCGCCGGTTGGCTGTCGTTAAATCTATCCGGACCCGGATGGACGATGCCAAATTTTACGAATTTGCGACGCCGATCCTGACGGCTTCCAGCCCGGAAGGCGCACGCGACTTTCTGGTGCCAAGCCGTGTGCATCAAGGCAAGTTCTACGCGTTGCCGCAGGCGCCGCAGCAGTACAAGCAGCTGCTTATGATCTCGGGCTTTGATCGCTATTTCCAGATCGCGCCATGTTTTCGCGATGAAGATCCGCGCGCTGACCGACTGCCAGGGGAATTCTATCAGCTCGACGTTGAGATGAGTTTTGTCGAGCAGGATGATGTGTTTGAGACCATGGAGCCTGTTGTTCGGGGCGTGTTCGAAGAATTTGCCGAAGGCAAAGCAGTTACGGCTGAGTTTCCGCGCATTCCCTACGACGAAGCCATTGCCAAGTATGGCTCGGACAAACCCGATCTGCGCAATCCGCTTGAGATGCAGGATGTGACGGCGCATTTCGCCGGCTCCGGCTTCAAAGTCTTTGCTGGCATGATCGAAAAAGACCCAAAAGTCCGTGTCTGGGCTATTCCAGGTCCAACCGGTGGCAGTCGTGCATTCTGCGACCGTATGAATTCCTGGGCACAAGGCGAGGGTCAACCAGGCCTTGGCTATATCATGTTTCGAGAGAATGAGGCTGCCGGCCCGATCGGCAAGAATATTGGCCCAGAGCGAGCTGACGCAATTCGCTCGCAACTTGGCCTCAAAGCTGGCGATGCGGTGTTCTTTGCAGCTGGCCGGCCGGAAAAATTCCATCGTTTTGCCGGACTTGCCCGTGATCGGATCGGTCAGGATCTGGATCTGCTCGATAAGGATAGGTTCGCGCTTTGCTGGATCGTTGATTTCCCGATGTACGAGTGGAACGAAGACGAAAAGAAAGTCGACTTTTCGCACAATCCATTCTCGATGCCACAGGGGGGGCTCGAAGCACTGGAAGCTGCCAAGTCCGATGAAGAGCTGCTCAACCTCAAGGCGTATCAGTACGATCTAGTGTGTAACGGCTTTGAAATTGCGTCTGGTTCGATCCGGAACCACGTACCTGCTACCATGGTGAAGGCATTCGGTATTACCGGTCTTGGACCTGAAGTTGTTGAAGAGCGGTTCGGAGCGATGTATCGCGCATTCCAATATGGTGCACCACCACACGGTGGCATGGCCGCTGGCGTCGATCGTATTGTCATGCTGCTGGTCGGGGCGCAGAACTTGCGTGAGGTCACACTGTTCCCGATGAATCAGCAGGCGCAGGATCTGCTGATGAATGGACCAGCTGATGTCGCGCCGAGCCAGCTGCGCGAACTCGGGTTGCGCATTGCGACGCCACCCGCCAAGAAAGCTGATTGAGGGTCCAGGGAGCAGTCCCTGGTCAGGGAGTTTGAGGGATGACATCCCTCAAGAGTAAAGGGCTCAACCCTTTACAATCCCGCTAAAGGGCTGGACCCTTTGGAAACCGTGAGTTGGTTGGGACAAATGCTGATGGCCTATTGGAATAAGCAGTTGTTTTCGTATTGTGAGCGCGCCCTTGATGGTGCGTTCTGGGCTGAACCGCTCAATGCAATTTCAAATGGTGCGTTCTGGTTGGCTGCGGCGGCTGCCTTGATGATGTGGTTTCGTGCTGCCCGTAAAGATCGGCGGGCGATCGATCTTGTACTGGTTGCGCTGGTTTTTATCATCGGCACCGGTAGCTTTCTGTTTCACACCTTCGCGACGCGCTGGGCCGTGCTGGCCGATGTCATACCGATTACCATCTTCATGCTTGTTTATCTTGGTTCCGCGCTGAAGGGATTTCTCGGCTGGGGTTGGCTTGCAACGGCACTCGGCTTGATTGTTTTCTTTGTTGCCTTGCAGCAGGCTGAAAAGATCCATTGTGGCGATGGTCCGTGCCTCAACGGCTCAATGGGCTATATGCCGGCATTCATCGTATTGCTGCTGGTTGGCGGCGCTCTAAAGCTGAGATCACATCCAGCAGGGCACAGTCTGATCACCGCTGGCGTGCTCTTTGCCATTTCGCTTGCGTTCAGAACAATCGACAAGACGGTTTGCACCGTAACCGATATCGGTCTGCTTGCCGGCCCCATTGGCACGCATTTCATCTGGCATTCACTCAATGCTGTGCTGCTTTATATTCTCATCCGGGCTGCGATCCGTTATGGCAACGTCGAACAAGCTGTACGCGATGGTGCGGGGGACTAACAACCTTCACAGAATCGCAACGACACGTTAAGTACATCTCGACATGGCTAATTCAATCTTGACGCAATCGCGGTAATCGACGAACAAGGCCGGAAGACATGGTTGCGGTCATGCGGACGTGGTGGAATCGGTAGACACAAGGGACTTAAAATCCCTCGATCCTAGATCGTGCGGGTTCGAGTCCCGCCGTCCGCACCATTTTTTGCCTATGCAATTTATTTTATTGTAAACTGTTGGTCATCATAGGTTTTCATTTGCGAGTGGTACACCCATGCGGATGGAAGCACATCTAGATAACCCCATCTGAAGCGTGATAAGCGCACAGGTCGATCCTCGTGCTGTCGCCGTATCCCAACGGATCTGCGCCGCGCATTTTTTGCTCACGGTGTTATTCCTCGCTCTGCTCGGACACCTCCGCGGGGGCGGCGCAGCGCGCCGGGTCGCATGCGCTCCCTGCGTGCTGAATGCTATTGGATGCGACATGCTCTAGGAGCTGTGGACTCTTAGGGATTCCCTTAGTTTGCGAATACTGATTCAAGGTAGCTTTCAGCAGGAGGCGACCATGAGTGTTTTGGATCGAGCGATTTTAAGCGACCGGCAATGGGATCGGATATCAGACCGCGT
>CAJQQK010000007.1 GCA_905480435.1 uncultured Hyphomicrobiaceae bacterium
GCTCTCGCATCGTCGCGAGGATCTATCTGGCCGACCGGAGCGAAGCGTTACTTCTGAGTCGTCTACTCAAATAGATAGGCCAAATGAAGTTGTGCGCGTTCAATCCGCTCCGCGAGGCAAGTCCAATCCTGTTCTGGCTGAGCGGTATCATGCTTTTTGCCATGATTTGGATGTCATGTTGGACGGTTTTCGCGCTCGCGTAGATGGCGACAAGCCAGTGCGGCACTAAAAGCAGCACGAACTTGCGCCAACAATCTGTGAATTCAAAAAGGCTCAATGCTAATTAGCATTGGGCCTTTTTTGCGTTCGAACACTTACATTGCCACGTGCTGGATCGTCTTAAGCTTCGAAGAGGCGACTGTGGCAATGGATGGCCAAAGCGTAGCCATCCCGTGTCTCGTATTTTTCCGACGCCAAGCAAAACCTTCTTTCCAAAATTCACAGTGCTCATGGGGTGCTGATGTCGTGGTTGTCGATATTGCCCCGACGATTGCGTCTGCTTGTGGATAAGTTCGCAATCCTCGATAGCTCCAATCGAATTCCTTAATAAACCATTGACCACCATATAATCCCATGGCATCCCATAAATGCCCGTTCGCCGCGGGCTTGGGGTGTGGTTGTGGCGCGGTACCTAGTGAGGGCCTGGTGTCGCGACCGCCGCACCCCGTTTCTGTTGGGGATGCTTCGTCGTATGCGGCTCTTCAGGTGTTTGATTGCAGAGTGCTGGGGCGGGCAGTAGCGCAAGTTGGGTGAGTTCAAAAATGTTCAGAGTCAGCCAGAGGCTTGAAACCTGAGGATGGATCGCTTTGTCTCAACCTTCGAAAACAAGATCGACAGTAAAGGGCGTGTTTCCGTGCCTGCTTCATTCCGCGCCGTCCTCGAAAACGATGCCTATCGCTCGGATTCATCCGGAAGTATCTACTGCTACCCCTCGCTTGACGCTCCAGCTCTCGATGCAGGCGGCGAAAGGCTTGCGCAAAAAATCGATGGTCTTCTCGCAGGTCTGCCCGACTATTCGGACGAGCGCGATGAGCTCTCCGTTGCGCTCTACGGCGACGTCCAAGTTCTCACAATCGATGGGGACGGACGCATCGTCCTTCCTCGCGACCTGCGCGCGCACGCCGGCATTGAAGGCCGCGTCACATTTGTTGGGCTTGGCGATAAGTTTCAAATCTGGCGACCAGAAGAATTCGCCGACAGACGACGCTTAGCACGCGAAAAAGTCCAAGCTCACCGTAAGTTGTTTGGCGCCGGGCGATTTGCGGCAGCCCCTTTGCGATCGGATGAGAGTTCATCTGGCGGTTCCGAGGATGCGTCTTGATGGCTGATGAACAAGGCAGTTTTGACAGGGTGGCTGGTGGTCAGGCTGCAGATCACATTCCGGTATTGTTGGCTGAAGTTGTCGCGGCATTGGCAATAGAGGTTGGCGACAAGGTGCTCGATGGGACGTTCGGTGCTGGCGGCTACAGTCGGGCAATCTTATCTGCTGCTGACGACGTCAATGTCATTGGCTTCGATCAAGATCCGAGCGCTGCTGCGGCAGCTGGCAATCTAGAGGGTGAATTCCCCGGGCGCTTCTCGTTTCACGGTGCTCCTTTTTCGACCATGGCAGAGCGTGTCGTAGAGCCTGTGGATGCCATCGTTCTCGACATCGGCGTCTCGTCTATGCAGATCGACAATGCGGAACGCGGTTTTTCTTTCCAGACCGACGGTCCGCTTGATATGCGCATGTCGGCCGCTCATGGTCAATTGTTGGACGCCAGATCAGACGCACCTTCTGCAGCTGATCTGGTCAATACGCTGGAAGAAGAAGTTCTTGCTAATCTCATCTACCAACTGGGTGATGAGCGTCGCTCACGCTCGATAGCCCGGGCCATTTGCCGGCGCCGTGAAGAGCTGCCGTTCGCGCGCACGCTGGATCTCGCAGCTGTTGTGGCCAAAGGTTATGGACGGCCGCCAAAGGATGGCCGCAGCCCGGCCACGCGTACTTTCCAGGCGCTCAGAATTGCCGTCAATGATGAGCTTGGGGAGCTGGCTAAAGGCCTCTGCGCTGCTGAGACGATATTGAAGCCCGGTGGCCGGCTCGTCGTGGTTACGTTCCATTCTCTGGAAGACCGCATGATCAAACGATTTTTTGCGAACCGGTCCGGAAAGCGGGCCGGGACATCACGGCATTTGCCGGAATTGCAACAATTTGAACAGTCAACTTTCCAAATCGTTAACCAGCGTCCTTTAACACCTGGTAACCAAGAGATTGCACGCAACCCGCGCGCCCGCTCTGCCAAGCTGCGCAGTGGTGTTCGCACAGAGGCTCCAATTGGTAAAATTGACCTGTCGTCGATGGGCCTGCCAGATTGGGATCAAGCTTAGGTTTCGAACACTCTCTTGAAGCACGTGGTTTGGCACGTCAGTGCCACGCGATCGAGGGGGGCTGCTTGTGTTACGCATATTCATGTTCCTGGCGGTAGGAATGACACTTCTCTCGGCATTCTCGCTTTACGCGGTCAGCTATCAGACCCGTCAAATTTCCGACGCGAACCAATTTATGGAAAGGCAAGCGAAACAACTCGATCGTGACATAGCTATTTTGCGGGCGGAGCGTGCCTACTTGATGAGGCCCGTGCGCATTGAGAAGCTTGCCCGCAAGCTCGGAATGCGTCCGGTCCGAGGTGATCAGTTCGTAACGCGCGATGAAGTGCTCCGACAAACTCGACGGCGTTGACCATGACAGTTTCGCCGCGAAAAACAGCTGACAGCACGGCCCGGCCTCAGCCGGCAGATGCCAGAACAGCGCGCGTTGCAGCAGTTGACCGTGCGGGCCTGCGCGAACGGGCTTTGCGCGTGGCTCTGGTTTTTGGAGCGGTTGGGTTTGGTTTTACCGGCGTCGGTGCTCAACTTATTCATCTTGGCTTGCAGGAGCAGGCTACGGCTCCGCGAGCATCCATTTCGCGGCCACTATCCGAAACCTACTCTCGACCAGATATCGTTGATCGGAACGGCCACATCTTAGCAACTGACGTAGTTATGCAGTCGTTGTACGCCGACCCATCAAAGCTTTTGGGTGCGAGCGAAACGCTTGAAGCGCTTGGTCGTGTCATCCCCGGCATCAATACGGCGGCGTTGGCACGTGTGTTATCAAACCGCAAGCGTCGCTTTGCTTGGATTAAGCGCGGGATATCTCCGGCGACCGCACAGCAAATTCATGAACTGGGCCTCCCTGGTATTGAGTTCAAACCTGAGCCAAAGCGCAGTTATCCTCAGGGACGCGTCGCCGGTCATGTGATCGGCCATGTCAACATTGACAACAAGGGGACCGCCGCGATCGAGCGTTATGTCGATGCGTCCGTTGGTGTCCGTCAGGTTGTCGGTGATCCACAAGGCGACAAACGACAATTGAAACTGACGGTCGATCTTCGTGCTCAAGTCGCACTGGAGAGTGAACTCGCCTCAGCAATGGATCGCTTCCAGAGTGTTGCTGCCTCTGGCGTCATTTTGGATGTCGAGAGTGGTGCGGTGCGGGCTGCTGCATCTCTACCATCGGTTGATCCAGCCAATCCGATTGAAGCGCAGCACTTGCGTTATCTCGACCGATTGAAGCGTGGCACCTACGAACTTGGATCAATCTTTAAAGCGGTCACGATTGCTATGGCTCTCGAAAAGAGGACGGTCACGACTAAGACCGTGTTTGATGTTCGCAATCCGATAGAAATTGGTCAACGGTTCAGAATTGTCGATGAGCACGGTCCGCGCCGTCCTTTGACGGTTGAAGAGATCTTCATTTACTCGTCAAACGTTGGCGCCGGCATGATGGCATTAGAGGTCGGCGAGCGTTATCAGCGAAAATTCCTGCGTAAACTTGGCCTGCTTGACCGGATGCAGACAGATGCGGGGCAAACGGCCGAGCCGCAGTTGCCGCCATCCTGGGGTAAGGCCGAAGTTGTCACGATTGCTTATGGCCACGGCCTCGCCATTGCACCGCTTCAGTTTGCAGCAGCCGGTGCGGCGTTGGTCAATGGTGGCTTTGCAGTGCAGCCGGTGTTTGTCGAGAAGTCGGCTGGGTCCAGCGCACGCAAGCGTGTTCTTTCAGCCAAGACGAGCGTTGCCATTCGTCGTCTGATGCGCCGCAATGTGACATCACCGAAGGGCAGTGGTCGACGGGCCGCAGTGCCGGGATATGACGTTGGGGGAAAGACTGGCACGGCCGATCGGGCTGCGGCGGGCCGCTACGACGGCAACTCGGTTGTGACGTCATTCTTTGCGGCCTTTCCGATGGTCAAGCCGCGTTATGTGGTGCTGGTAACTCTGCATGACCCAAAAGGCAGCGGCGCCCGCAATCAACGCTTTGCAAGCCTCAATGCAGCGCCAACCACTGGCCGTATCATCGAGAGGGTTGCGCCGCTTCTCGGTGTCCTGCCTAAATAGTACCCAGTTAGCCCAACGATCGCCGTCGCGAGGCACAACTCCTGGCGCTCGAGGTCGCTCGTATTTGACCTTACTCGCTGCAGTCACTATGAACCGTTAACCTTTTTCCACCCGGTTCATCCTATGAAACTCGATGCCATGCTGGACGGCATTTTGCCGGCGCCGGCAGAAGCCGATCAGATCGAAATTACTAGTGTCACAGCTGATAGCCGGTATGTCGCGCCCGGTTCGCTGTTTGCGGCCCTGCCTGGCAGCCAGATTGATGGTGCCAAGTTCGTGCCCGACGCGGTCGAAGCCGGCGCTTCAGCGATACTGACCGGGCTTAAGTCGGATATCGGCAACCTTGAAGTGCCAGTGGTGAGAGTGGCGGATCCGCGCAGGATTCTGGCTTTGCTTGCCGCCCGGTTTTATGCCCGCCAGCCGGAAAACATTGTCGCTGTGACTGGTACCAGTGGCAAAACCTCGGTTGCAGACTTCACGCGCCAGATCTTCTCCGCGCTTGGGCGCCAGTCTGCTTCTGTCGGCACAATCGGCATCATTAAGCCAGATGGTAGTGTTTATGGCTCCCTGACCACGCCTGATCCTGTGACATTACATATGGAACTTGCGGTTTTGGCTGATGAGGGTGTTACGCATCTCGCCTTCGAGGCGTCGTCGCACGGCCTCGATCAGCGCCGATTGGATGGCGTCGAGATCAAGGCCGCCGCGTTCACGAACCTCGGCCGCGATCATTTGGATTATCATCCGACTATTGAGCAGTATTTCCAATCGAAGCAGCGCCTGTTTGATGCTTTGTTGCCAGGTAGTGGTTGTGCAGTCATCAATATCGACCTGCCGGAATCGGAAGCAATTACAGATATTTGCGAGCGTCGCGGACTGCAGATGATCCGCGTTGGCAGCGGTGAAGTAGCCGAGATGTGGCTTCGCGCGCAGGAGCCCGACGATTTCGGGCAGCGGTTGTCGATAGACTATGGCGGTGCCAGTTATGAGGTCACGCTGCCTCTGATTGGTCGTTATCAGGGCTCGAATGCAATGTTGGCAGCCGGACTTGCGCTCGCAATCGGTGAGCAACCAGAATCGGTCTTTGCCGCAATGAACGTGCTTCAAGGCGTGCGCGGGCGCTTGGAAGTTGTGTCAAACATCCGTGGCGCAACCGTTGTGGTCGATTACGCACATAAGCCGGATGCTCTGGATGCGGCGCTTGATGCGCTACGCCCGTTCGTCGGCGGCAAGCTGATTTCCGTGTTTGGTTGCGGCGGCGATCGCGATCGCGGCAAACGTCCAATAATGGGCGAAATATCTGCAAACAAGGCTGATTTGACAATCGTCACGGATGACAATCCTCGCAGTGAGGAACCGGCCACGGTGCGGGCCGAAATTCTGGCTGCCTGCCCCGATGCCGTGGAAATTGGCGATCGTTATGAGGCAATCGCCTACGCAATGATGCAGCTTGCGCCCGGCGACGTCTTGCTTATTGCTGGTAAGGGACATGAAACCGGCCAGATCATCGGTGATCAAGTGCTACCATTCTCGGATCATGATGCTGTGGAGGCTGTGAGCCTTGAGCTATAGCTGTGATGTGTGCCCGCGATCACGGCGGAGCAATGCGCAAGGGGGGCTTGCATGCTCTACGAACTGACGAACTTCAGTGAGCTCATCGGCCCGTTGAATGTTTTTCGCTACATTACCTTTCGAACCGGCGGCGCAATCATGACAGCTCTGCTGTTCGTGTTTCTGTTTGGCCCCGCGATCATTGACATGCTCCGTTTGAAGCAGGGCAAAGGCCAGCCGATCCGAGACGATGGTCCGCAAAGTCATCTCGCCAAGCGTGGTACGCCGACAATGGGCGGTTTGATGATCTTGGCTGGCTTCACATTTTCGATCCTTCTGTGGGCCAATCTGTCGAATGCATATGTCTGGATCGTTCTGGGCGTTACACTCTCCTATGGTGCCATTGGTTTTTATGACGATTATCTCAAGGTCACGAAGCGAACGACATCGGGTTTTTCGAGTAAGTTTCGGTTGACGCTGGAAATATTGATTGCCGGCTTGGCAACATACGCGATCATGCAGGTCGGGGATCCGGAGTATGCTGGCACCTTGGCGATCCCATTTTTCAAGAACTTCCTGATCCATATGGGCCCGTTCTTTGTGATTATGGGAATTCTGGTGATTGCCGGCACCGGCAACGCGGTTAACCTGACCGATGGCCTTGATGGTCTCGCCATAGTGCCCGTCATGATTGCAGCCGGTACATTCGGTCTGATTGCCTATCTGTCAGGGAACGTTAAATTCTCTGACTATCTGCAAATTCATCACATTCAGGGCGCGGGCGAACTCGCCATCATATGTGGCGCACTGATCGGTGCTGGCCTTGGCTTCCTGTGGTTTAACGCGCCTCCAGCGATGATATTCATGGGCGACACGGGTTCACTGGCTTTGGGCGGGGCGCTTGGAGCGATTGCGGTTGCAACCAAGCACGAGATCGTTTTGGCCATTGTCGGCGGGCTGTTTGTGCTCGAGACGTTGTCCGTGATCATTCAGGTCGTGAGTTTCAAACTGACCGGCAAGCGCGTTTTTAGAATGGCGCCGCTGCATCATCATTTTGAACAGAAGGGGTGGGCTGAGGCGACGGTGGTTGTACGCTTCTGGATCATCTCGGTGGTTCTGGCTTTGATCGGCTTGGCGACCCTGAAACTGCGGTGATATTGCCACACACGCAGCCGCTCGATTCGGTTATTCTGTTGAAATGATTCCCGCCACCACATTCGCGGGCCGCCGGATCGCAATATTCGGCATGGGCCGCTCCGGTATTTCAACATTTCGTTCGCTCGCGGCCGGCGGCGCGACGGTTTTTGCGTGGGACGATGGTGAGAGTTCCCGATCTGCAGCTGAGGCTGACGGCCTTGCGTTGACAGATCTTAGCGGCATCGACTGGCAGACGATTGATAGTCTGGTACTTGCCCCTGGTGTTCCGTTGACCCACCCGCAGCCGCACTGGACTGTCAATCGAGCACGTGAGGCCGGCGTCGAGATCATTGGTGATATTGAAATATTCGCGCGCGAGCGCGCGGCGCTTGCACCGCATGCGCCATTCATTGCGATAACCGGCACGAACGGCAAATCGACGACAACCGCACTGATTGCACATGTCCTCCGAGCTTCGGGGCGTGACGTCCAAATGGGCGGCAATATCGGTGTGCCGATCTTATCGCTTGAGCCACCAGCGCAAAGCCGCTTCCATGTCATTGAGATGTCATCGTATCAGATCGACTTGACGCCAACGCTCAATCCGAGCGTAGGCATCTTGTTGAATGTCTCAGCTGACCACATCGACCGCCACGGCACCTTCGAAAACTATGCAGCAATCAAGGCACGTCTTGCGGAATGCGCGGACACTGCTGTTGTCAGCGTCGATGATGCGACAGTTGCTGCGATTGCGCGCGATTTGATTGCTAATCATCAGAATGCAGTACCTCTGTCAGTGCAGTCCAAACTGGTCGAAGGCTACTACTTCGAGGCAGGACGCATATACAATGCACGCGATGGTGGTCGCGGTGTCGTCGCGTATCTCGAAGGTTTGTCGAACCTGCGCGGCATACACAATGCTCAGAATGTGATGGCGACCTATGCGGCGCTTGACGCTGTCGGTGTGCCGGCACCTGAACTGGGCGATGCGCTCAAGTCTTTCCCGGGTCTTGCTCATCGCCTTGAGGAAATTGGCAGTCGCAAGGGAGTGGTCTTCGTAAATGACAGCAAGGCGACCAACGCTGAATCCGCCAGTGTCGCGCTTGCCAGTTTCGATCGCGACATATTCTGGATTTGCGGTGGGCGCGCTAAGGACGGCGGCGTCTCGAGCCTCAGCACGTATTTCCCCCGCATCTCGCGCGCCTACCTGATCGGTGAATCGGAAGATGATTTTGCTATGCAACTTGATGGGCACGTTGATTTCGCACGTTGTGGCACGCTAGAAATCGCCGTTGCCGCCGCCGCTCGCGACGCGGCAGCCTCACGCGGATCCGAGCCAGTCGTTCTGCTCGCGCCAGCCTGTGCATCTTTCGATCAATACGTAAGCTTCGAAAAACGTGGTGATCATTTTCGCGACATCGTCACGGCGCTCCCGGACATTGAATTGCGCGGGGATTCCGCCTGATGCGCTTTGACCGCGAAGATACGAGCTTGCTGGCGGATTGGTGGTTCACGGTTGATCGCCTGCTGCTCACCGCCGTGTTCATTCTCATGGGGGTGGGAATTATCGTGTCGCTGGCAGCAAGTCCCTCTGTCGCGCTTAACAAGGATCTTTCGGCGTTTTATTTCGTCAAGCGACACATCATCATTGTTTGTTTCGGAGCCACATTGATGTTGGCGCTTTCCGTGCAGTCGCCGCGCACGATCCGTCGGATCGCGCTCGTTCTGTTTGCCGGCTGTATCGGAGGCATGGTTTATATCTTTGCCGCTGGTGAGGAGATCAATGGCGCGCGGCGGTGGATGCGAATTGCAGGCGTATCGCTGCAGCCGTCAGAGCTTGCGAAGCCCGCCTTTATCGTTTTAAGCGCCTGGGCGTTTGCGGAGCATGAGCGCCGCCGAGATGTGCCGGCTTTGCCCGTTGCGTTTGGTCTTTATCTCATTTTTGTTGGTCTATTGCTTGTCCAACCGGATATCGGCCAGTCACTGCTGATTACGTTGGTGTGGGGCGCCATGTTCATTCTTGCTGGCCTGCCGGTTGCGCTGGCTGCTGCGTTTTTTGCTGCGGCGTTGGTCGGGTTGGGTCTCGCCTATCTCATGCTGCCCTATATCCAGGATCGCGTGCATGCTTTCCTATACCCGGTCAGAGGGGATCACTCGCAGATTGAGCGGGCTTACAACTCTTTCAAAGAGGGCGGCTTTTTTGGTCGAGGACCGGGCGAAGGGACAATCAAGACTGTTCTGCCAGACGCTCACACGGATTTCATTTTCGCTGTCATCGCGGAGGAATACGGCATTATTGCTTGCCTCGCGTTGCTCGGCTTGTTCATGTTTATTGTATTTCGAGCACTGATTCAGGCGATTTCCAGCGACGATCTCAGCATGCGATATGCCCTGTGTGGGCTAGGATTGTTGATCGGGGGGCAGACGCTGATCAATATGGGCGTCAACGTGGGTTTGCTGCCA
Organism: uncultured Hyphomicrobiaceae bacterium; assembly: GCA_905480435.1. Lineage (GTDB taxonomy): Bacteria > Pseudomonadota > Alphaproteobacteria > Rhizobiales > Hyphomicrobiaceae > CAJQQK01. The sequence continues at coordinate 9,574 of CAJQQK010000007.1, forward strand.
GCCAAGGGCATGACATTGCCAATGATATCGGCCGGTGGTTCGTCGCTGATTGCGATTTGCATCACCTTCGGCATGATGTTGGGGCTAACGCGGCGTCGAAGTTCGATTGGTGAAATACGCCTCCCCGACGTTAGCGTCGGCGCGGTCAACCGATGGTGAGCGAGTATATGACAGACAGCCCAATTTTACTCGCAGCTGGTGGAACAGGTGGTCACCTATTCCCAGCGTATGCACTGGCCGAAGAATTGGGTCGACGTGGACGATCTGTTGAGTTGGCAACCGACATGCGCGGAGACCGTTACGGTTCGGATTTTCCAGCAGCCAAAATCCATCGGATAAACTCTGCAACGCTGAAAGGGCGGTCACCCGTCGCTTTTGCGAAAACCAGTTTATCGCTTGCGGATGGTATTCGTCAGGCCTACGGCTTGATTAGGACTATGCAACCCGCAGCTGTAATCGGCTTTGGCGGCCATCCGTGTTTTCCTCCATTGGTTGCGGCAAAGCTGCGCGGCATACCAACAGCACTTCATGAACAGAATGCCGTTCTCGGTCGTGCAAATCGGATGCTGGTACGCCGGGTCACGGCCATTGCGACCTCCTTTGAGGACACGCACTTTCTTGATGCAGCAGATCATGACAAAGTCCGACTGACCGGCAACCCGGTGCGCGACATCGTCATCGAATGTGCATCGACGCCATATCCCCATCCGCCAGCGCCCGGGTCCTTTGAACGTTTCCATCTGCTTGTTTTCGGTGGCAGCCAGGGTGCCCGGTTCTTTTCTGAGCGCGTACCGCTGGCACTCGCTGAGCTCGACGAAGCAACGCGTGCGCGCTTGAGTGTCGTGCAGCAATGTCGTGACGAAGACATCGACGCCGTCCGTGCCACCTATGCTGAGGCTGGCATTGAGGCGGATTGCGAAACTTTCTTCAAAGATCTGCCGCGCTTGATCGCAAATTCACATCTCGTGATTGGTCGAGCTGGCGCGTCATCAATCGCGGAGCTGACGGTAATTGGCCGCCCGTCGATTCTGGTGCCGTTGCCGCATTCGCTCGACAATGATCAATTGCGCAATGCAACGAGCCTTGCTGAATCTGGTGGTGCCATTTGCATTGCACAAGATGAATTGACGGCGGATCGACTACGCACTGATTTGACGAAGATCATGTCGGACCCAGCCATGCTCATTGCTGCCGCCGCGAACGCCAAGTCGGTGGGTAGGCCTGATGCTGTCGCTCGACTTGCAGATCTCGTTGAAGAATTGTCTGGCGCGGACAACTAAAACCCATGGCGCACGCGCCCGACGGAAAGGACACCACCCATGCAGATGCCTTCAGACCTTGCCACGATACACATCGTGGGCATCGGTGGAATTGGTATGAGCGCCATCGCTGAAATTTTGCACGCTAAAGGCTTTGGCGTCCAAGGCAGTGATCAAAAGGAAAGTCCGAATGTGAGGCGGTTGGTGGCGAAAGGCATCGAAGTTTTTGTTGGTCATGCTGCCGCCAATCTCGTGAATGCTTCGTTTGTCGTCATCTCAACAGCTGTCAAAGACGACAATCCGGAACTGCAGGCGGCCCGGGCTCGAGGTTTGCCGATCATTCGCCGCGCCGAGATGCTGGCCGAACTCATGCGACTATATTCCACGATCTCGGTCACCGGCACACACGGTAAGACGACAACAACGTCACTGATTTCACATATCTTCGAAACAGTCGGACAGGACCCGACTGTCATTACTGGCGGCATCATCAATAGCTGGGGCTCAAACGCTCGACTAGGTCAGGGACCCTGGATGATCGTGGAAGCCGATGAGAGTGATGGCACTTTCGTGAAGATACCGAGTCAGATCGGTGTCGTAACCAACATGGATCCGGAGCATCTCGACTACTTCGGCAGTGTCGAAAACATGCATGCCGAGTACGAAGCGTTCTACCGCAATATTCCATTCTACGGCTTGACGGTGTCGTGTATCGATCAGCCGGTGGTGCGTGAGATGCTTGAACGGTTACGCTTGCGTCGAAACGGTCGTCGCCTTATTACATATGGACAAAACTCAGATGCCGACATGGTGCTGCTCGATGCGCATGTCGAGGGTTCGGTTACCGTCTTCAATGCCAAGTGCAGCGAACGGGTAAGCGGCGGTCCACGACCACTCATCGAATGGCAGGTTCCGGTGCCCGGCACGCACAATGCACTCAATGCGCTGGCAGCAATTGCTGTCGCGGCCGAAGCTGGAATTCCAGACGCAGACATCAAGGCCGCGCTTGCAACGTTTGCCGGCGTCAAGCGACGCTTTCAGCTGACTGGCGAGTGGCAAGGCGTTGCGATTTACGACGACTACGGTCATCACCCAATCGAGATCAATGCTGTGCTGCGTGCGACCAAGTCCGGCACGACAGGCGATGTAATTGCCGTCGTGGAACCGCATCGCTATAGCCGCCTGAAAGACTTGTTTGCGGATTTCTGCCGATGCTTCAATTCGGCTGACAAGGTCGTCGTCATACCTCTTTATTCAGCCGGTGAAGCGCCTCTTGATGGCATCTCTTCGGCTTCATTGGCGGATGGTATCCGTGGTCAGTCCGGCAAAGCTGTCGAGACGGTTGAGGATATCGAGGAATTGGCGAGTTTCCTGAAAGCCAACACATCGCGCGGAGACGTTGTCGTTTGTCTCGGTGCGGGTGTCTCAACAGAATGGGCGCATGCTCTGCCAGAGCTTATGGGCGGCACGGCGGCGGCTGAAGATGGGCAATGATCTTCGATGACATTGTGCCGGATATGATTGAGGCGTTGCCTGAGCTTCGCGGATCTCTCAGTTCTGGTGCGTTGTTGAGCGAGCTTACGTGGTTCCGAGTTGGTGGACCGGCTCAAGTATTGTTTCGCCCCGCCGATGAAGCCGACCTCGCATATTTTCTGAAAACGATAGACGCTGACTTGCCAGTGCGCGTCATCGGGCTTGGTTCCAACTCGCTCGTGCGTGATGGTGGCGTCAAAGGGGTTGTTGTCCGCCTCGCACGCGGATTCTCGCATGTGACGCCTGAAGATGGGCATTATCTCCGTGTTGGGACAGCGGTGCCTGACGTAAAAGTTGCGCGCGCAAGTGCTGACGCTGGAATCGCAGGCCTTGCTTTTTATCGGGGCATACCTGGCTGTATCGGTGGCGCGCTGAAAATGAACGCTGGTGCGCACGGCACCGAAACGAAGGACACATTGATCGAGGCGCGTGCTGTAGATCGCAATGGCGACATTCATGTCGTCTCGCTGGCAGACATGGGATTAACTTATCGCCACTCTGCGGTGCCGGACGATTGGATCTTCACTGAGGCGCTCTATCAAGGGGCAGCTGGTGATCCAGATAAGATCCGTGAGGAGATGGCTGAAGTTGCTGATTATCGTGAAACGCACCAGCCAACTCGGGAGCGCACAGGCGGATCGACGTTCAAAAATCCACCCGGTGAAAGCGCTTGGCAACTGGTCGATGCGGCAGGCATGCGCGGCTTTCGTGTTGGTGGTGCAGCTGTTTCCGAGAAGCATTGCAACTTTCTTATCAACGATCGCGACGCCACGGCCGAGGATATCGAGACGCTCGGCGAAACGGTGCGTTCTCGGGTGAAAGTCAACTCCGGTATCGAATTGCAGTGGGAGATAAAGCGAGTTGGCGAATCACGGCCAGGGCGACCAACTGGCGAGAAGTTGGCATTGTCGGCGTAAGCCAGGGCCCCTCTGGTTGCTGGGCTCTGATGTATGCATCCCTCGGATCCGAGCTGTGAGAATTGAAATGACATTGATCACGAAGGTTGGCTGATTGCGCACAAGGTCGAGAAGCGCCGCAAGGCGAGAGGAAAGTTGCCTCGGTGATCGCAACCTTAACTCCGATTTAACTCACTACATCCCAATATGGTTCGTTAGTTAACCTGTTTAACCGAGGCTTAGAGGTCTCGGTGCCGGGTATGCGCTGTGTTGTTTGGAGTAACCTACGGTGTCTTATAGTGCAGCACAGATAGATAGACAGTTTGTGCGCCCTGCCGAGGTAGCTTCCTTGCCAGGTGGAGAGCATCTGCGCGCGACAGCAAATGATGCAACCCACTCTCATGATCCTGACTTTCGCATTCGCCAAGCAGCTGTGGCGCGTCGCAGCTCGCGCATGCGCCGAGTTCTCCCGCTCGCAATCGCAGCCTTTGCTGCCCTCACATTCTCATTGCTAACTGAAGGTGGTCGTCAAGCTCGTCAGGCCGCGCCGCTAACTTCGTATCTTGGTCAGGGGCTGGAGAAACTCGGGCTTGGGCTTAGCGAAGTTGTGGTCAAAGGCCAGCGCGAAACTCGCGACAGCGCAATTTATGACCAATTGCGGCTCAACGACAGTCGATCGATTTGGTTGCTTGACACGGAGGCAGCACGAAGACGCATTGAGGCTCTGCCCTGGGTGCTAAAAGCTTCACTCAAGCGCGTTTTTCCAGACCAGCTCCACATCGTCATTCGCGAGCGCATGCCCCGCGCAATATGGAATGACGGCACTCGCACCGTGCTTATCGATATGACGGGTCGCGTTCTCGGCGCTGTTGGTTCTCGTGAAACGACAGATTTGCCGACGGTGTTCGGTAAAGGTGCAGCTGGTCATGCCAGCACGATTGTCGAAATGATCAACCGTATGCCTGGACTGCGAGGAAAAGTCGGCATCTACGAATGGGCTGCAAATCGACGCTGGACCCTGCATCTGAAATCTGGTCGTCAAATTCTGTTACCTGTTTCAGGTCTAAGTTTGGCAGTGGTCAGGTTGACCAAGGGCGGGGTCGGTCGGCGTTTGCTCGATACGAATTTTGAAAAGCTCGACCTGCGTCTCAAAGGCCAGGTCGCGATGGAGTTTCGCCAGTAAGGCTTCGGAGTACTTAGAGTATGTCGCGTCATAGTTACGACAAGCCTGAAGTAGTGGGCTTTTTGGACATCGGGTCAGCCAAGGTTTGCTGTGTAATCGCTGAGCGCAGCTGGCCGGCGGGGCACAATGCGCCGCCCGCAGTTCGTATTCTTGGGGTCGGCCACCAACGTTCTCGTGGCGTTAAAGCCGGGTTAGTGATCCACTTGGAGCAGGCTGAGGTCGCAGTTCGTGCAGCGGTTGGCCAGGCTGAGCGCATGGCCGACGTTACTCTTGAAGATGTTGTTGCAACGGTATCATGCGGCCGCCTGAAGTCCGCACATCTCACCGCCCACGCAGATCTGGATGCTGGTTTTGTGCGTCCTCAAGATTTGGATCGCCTCTCCAGCGCTGCGCACGAGTTCGCAGCTCGTGAAGATCGCGCGCTTGTGCACATGAACCGCGTTTCGTACATTCTGGATGGAGAGACGGGAGTCCGCGACCCGCTACGCCTCGCCGGACAACGTCTTTCTGCGAACTGGCACGCGGTCACCTCCGACTTGAAGCCGTTGCGCAACATGTCGATGCTGATTGATCGATCGTACTTGAGTGTTCGACAGTTTGTGCCTTCCGGCCTCGCTGCTGCATATGCAGCCACAACATCCGAAGAGCGCCGGTTGGGGGTCACATGCATCAATATCGGTGCTGGCGTGATGGACATTGCCGCCTTCTCCGAGGGGCAATTCCTCTATACCGACACCATTCCGGTCGGTGGAAGTCACTTAACATATGATATTGCACGAATTCTCACGACACCCCTTGCAGAAGCAGAGCGAATCAAGACGCTGTATGGGACACTAGTCGGCGCACGCTCGGATGAACACGAACTTATCCAGTACGCATTGGCGAGTGAAATGGAGGGAGAAGCCTATCAGACAACGAAAGCTGAGGTTTGTCGGATTCTGTATCCGCGAGTTGACAGCCAGCTGCGCATGCTGAGCGAACGGCTCGACCGCGCAGATCAAATCGCGAAACCAGGTCCCAATGTCGTTGTTACAGGTGGTGCAAGCCAACTAATAGGCTTCGTAGATATGGCGGTGCGCCTGCTTGATCGCCCGGTGCGTATCGGTAATCCAGCCGTTCTTCCCGGATTGCCTGAGAGTATGAACAGTCCTGCGTTTTCTGCAGTATCGGGTATGGCATGGGCCGAACCGGTGTCTGCAACTCAATCGTACCAAGCCTCGCCATCGCGCGTATCGGGTGGCGGTTATTTGGATCGTATGGAGCAGTGGCTGCGCGAAAGCTTCTAGCGTTGCTGCTGCGCATCCGTGAGATGTCAAGGCACGACTAAGTGCCATGGCTATCGATGCGGGCAGGAGATGCTAGGGCTATGAATATCAAGCTGGGACCACCCAAGATAACAGATCTCAAACCGCGGATCACCGTGATCGGTATTGGTGGTGCGGGCTGCAATGCTATCAACAATATGATCGCGACACAGCTCGATGGCGTAGAGTTCGTGGTTGCCAATACGGATGCTCAATCGTTGAGCATGTCCAATGCAGAGCGACGAATTCAGCTGGGCGCGAACCTTACCGAGGGATTAGGCGCAGGTGCTCGGCCGGAAGTTGGGGAAGCCGCTGCACGAGAGGCGGAAGAAGCTATCCGCGCTGAAATTGCCGGCTCCCATATGGTATTCATTGCAGCGGGCATGGGTGGCGGAACAGGCACCGGTGCTGCTGCTGTTATTGGAGAGATAGCCCGTGAACTCGGCATTCTAACAGTTGGCATTGTTTCGAAGCCGTTCCAGTTTGAGGGTGCGCGCCGTATGCGCACGGCGGATGCTGGGATCGAAAAGCTCGAAAAAGCTATCGACACATTGATTGTCATTCCGAATCAGAACTTGTTCCGTATAGCCAATGAACGCACAACGTTTGCCGAGGCGTTCCGCCTTGCAGATCAAGTGCTGTATTCCGGAATAGCCTGCATCGTCGACCTAATCGTCAAAGAGGGGCTTATCAACCTCGATTTCGCCGATGTTCAGGCAGTGATGAAGGGAATGGGTACGGCCATGATGGGCACTGGCGAAGCGAGTGGCGAAGATCGAGCGCTTACAGCTGCCAATGAGGCGATCGCCAACCCGTTGCTTGATAACATCACTCTAAGTGGGGCGCAGGGACTCTTAATCTCGATTGTTGGCGGTAGCGACTTGACGCTGTACGAGGTTGATACCGCAGCTAGTCACATTCGCAAGGAAGTCGCTGCAGAGGCAAATATTATCGTCGGTGCCACTACTGAAGAGGGCATGGACGAGCGTATACGCGTGTCAATTGTTGCGTCAGGTATGGCAGGACAGGCTGGTGCGGCCACGCCGTCGTCAGCGGCTTACCGAGTGCTGGCGACATCTCCTTCATCATCTGTGCCACCTCCTGTGCCGTCCGCGAGACAGGCGATTGATGAGCCAGGTGCCAATGGAAGGCGTGAGAGCCAAGATGCTCAATCAGAATCTCCGATGTACTCAGAGCCAAATGTGGGGAGTAGCAATGAGGTCAGAACGTCTGTGCAGGCATCTGAGCTCGGATCAGTCGAGGACGACTCTGCCGATTTAGCTGCAAATGATGCTGATGAATTCGCTCGCGCTCTGAGCGAAGCGATGGAAGCGTCTCATGGCGAGCAAGCGGGGAACACTAACCAATCCGATAACTGGCAATCAGCAGATGGTATCCGGGTCGAAGAAGGCTTTGCTGACCAGCGGAGCAGCCAGCCTCCTCCATTGCCTGAAGCTACAGAGGCCGAAATGAATTCGCTCCCGGCTGGTTTCGAACCGGTGCCGCCGGCGGATGTTCGGCGTTCTACGTCAAGAATGCCCGCTGTAAGTGAATTCCCAGAAATTGCCCAACGAGAATATTTTGCGAAGATGGATGCTGCGCAAAATGAAACCCAGGCTCAACAGCGGCGACGGTCTGAGCAGGTGCTGCAAGACGAGCGGTGGGGACCATCTGCATCTGAGCCGCCGATGCCGCTCGCCGAAAGGCCTGCATTTCCGCCAAGAGCCCAATCGACCGCGCAATCCGCTCCAGTGTCATCGAAACCTAGTTTGCTGCGCAGACTAACAGGTGGTGGCAGAAAATGATTCGTGAGCATTGTCTGATTCGGGTGATTTAGCGCCCTGGGCGATGTTGAGATTTAATAGTTGGCACAATCAGACGTCAGATAGAAAATAATTAACGGCAAGGAATCGTGCTGCTGAACCAAATAGACACGAATTATCGAAATTGAAGATATGCAGAAAACGAGAGTAAGTTGTTGGTTTAAATTCATATTTCGAGGTTTTGCACAGTATGTTGCACAAGGGGCGCACAGAGCCGTGGCTTTGGTGCAACTTGGTGGTTCTGATCGTAACACAATGTAATTAAACGTGATTTGTCCTGATTTGAGGTCACACGTAAACACAATCACATAGACGCCACGTTCAAGGACTGCGCTGCTGTTATCAAATACAGCTAGCTGCAGTAATCAGCGAAGCAGTGGCAGGGGGATACTTTCCTCGTAGTACGGATCGGGAACCGTACACGCGGGGAGGGGCAAACGGGTTGAGGGGCAGCGATCATGCCGAATTCTTTTGTTGTTTCGCAGCAATCTACAATTGCGCGAGAGATCGAATTGCAGGGTGTTGGTGTGCATAGCGGGGCGCCGGTTTCTTTAATATTGCATCCCGCTGAAGCTGATGTCGGCCACAGATTCATGGTGTCGAAACGAGGTCGGATTATTGCAGAAATCCCAGCCAGTGTTGAGCACGTCAAAAATCTAACACTGTGCACAGTCATTGGCGACGAGACCGGCGTTACTGTTGGCACAGTTGAGCATTTGCTTGCCGCATTGCGCGGGTTAGGCATTGACAATTGCTACATTGAGATCGAAGGCAAAGAAGTGCCAATAATGGATGGCAGTTCTCAAGCATTCGTTCGGGCGATCGATGAAGTAGGCACTCGGGCACTGAACGCGTCACGCAAGTACATCAAAGTGCTAAAGCCCATCCGTGTGGACGAAGGCGATTGCTGGGGCGAGTTGATCCCGCATTCGGGATTCCATCTCGATGTGCAGATCGATTTTGACACCAAAGTGATCGGCTCGCAGCGGATGGCGTGGGAAATGTCACCTGGTGTGTTCCGCAATGAACTGAGCAGAGCTCGCACTTTCGGTTTTATGTCGGATGTGGAGAAGCTCTGGAAAGCTGGCTTGGCGCTCGGTGCAAGTCTCGATAATAGCGTTGCTATCGGCGATGACAAGATCATCAACCCAGAAGGTCTGCGCTATCCGAAGGAGTTCGTGCGCCATAAAATGCTTGATGCAGTTGGCGATCTCGCTCTAGCTGGCCGGCCGATTCTGGGCGCTTACCGTTCGGTTAGAGGCGGTCATCGGTTGAATGCTCATGTTCTAAAGGCTTTGTTTGCTGATCACAGTGCCTGGGCAATGGTTGATGCGCCCAAAGTACGTGAGCCTGTCTATGCAAGAGCTGCGAGCAATGCTTCTGAGTGGGCCATGGCTGTTGGCAAATAGACCGCAGATAAATGGCCTTCAGGTAGTGTAGGACGTGATCGATACTGCGGTCTTAAAGACAAGATATCGGTCCGGATATACAAAAACGACCTATGGAACAGCTTTCCGAACAGTGCATTTGCTGGTGATTTTGCTCCGGTTGCCCCCGGTTTGGCACAATTGCATGTTGTCATATGCTGCGTGTTGGGGAATATGTGATCGTAGAGCAAGAACAGTTTTTATCTGTGCAAGCTGCAAATGTAAGTAGAACCAGTGTGTGTGGCGTGTAAGGCTTGATGCCGAATATTGTGTCTCTGTGAGAACGGCGAAGATATGGGGTGGCCGTTGTGATGAGCAAGCATACCGCTTTTTTGAAACCGTTGTGCGGCGTCCTGCTGGCAATGACACTTTCCGGCTGTGCCTCAACGAATAAAGACGCGAAGGCGTTACTGAATCCGGATCCTCCCGGTAAAATGTATGCCAGTGCCGATTCTTACTTGAATGGCGGCAAGTTCCAGAGAGCTGCCAAGAAATTTGAAGATCTCGACCGTGACCACCCTTATGCACCAGAAGCGCGACGCGCTATGGTCATGGCAGCATACGCATACTTTCGAGCAGGCAAATATCCCGAGGCGATTGCAACGGCGCGTCGCTATACGACTATGCACCCGGGAACCAAAGAGGCGCCCTTCGCACATCACATCATCGCCTCTTGCTACTTTGAGGATATGAATGGGCCGCAAAACGACCAGTCCAACGCGAAGAAGGCACTGAACGAGTTGCGCATTTTGAAATCGCGTTACCCGGACAGCAAATATGCGCGCGATGCTGACAATCGCATGCGCATTGCTATGGATTCACTTGCCGCAAAAGAGATGAATGTTGGCCGATATTATCTGAAACGACGCAATCATCTAGCTGCAATCAATCGCTTTAAGACAGTCGTCTCAAACTATTCCAATACACGCCAAGTTGAAGAAGCGCTGATGCGGCTAACAGAGTCATATATGGCGCTTGGCATACCCAACGAGGCTCAAACGGCTGCGGCTGTCCTTGGGCACAACTTTCCAGGATCTCGATGGTATAAGGATGCTTACGTCCTGTTACAGTCCGGTGGATTGGCACCGCGCGAAGACACTGGAACCTGGCTGTCCAAGACATGGAAGAATTTGAAAGTCCCAACGATTAAATTGTGACTTTTGCCGTGCTATGATGTGGGTGGCATCCGGTTTTCTGTTGACTGAGTGCACCTACAGCGTGGTGCAATGGCCGCTTCAACATTATCGTCACCCTCATGAAGCTACCAAAGACATTCCTACGGCCACCATCAGAGTTGACGGTAGTTGAAGCCACTGCCGAGCTTGAGTTGCTTGCAGCAGAAATGGCCCACCACGATGCCCTCTATCATGGCGAGGATGCTCCTGAAATATCGGACGCAGATTACGATCTGCTACGTCATCGCAATGAAACCGTGGAAGAGCAGTTCCCGGCACTGATCCGTGAGGACAGTCCCTCAAAGAAAGTAGGTGCGGCACCTGCAGGTGGCTTTGGGAAAATCCAACATGCGGTGCCCATGCTTTCGCTTGCGAATGCGTTTGACGATGAAGACGTGCAGGATTTCTCTGACCGCATCGCCCGCTTTCTGGGGCTCAAGGAAGACCAGTCGCTGTCGTTCACAGCCGAGCCGAAGATTGACGGATTATCGATATCGATCCGTTACGAAGAAGGACGTTTTGTGCAGGCAGCGACCCGTGGTGACGGTGGTGAGGGAGAAAACGTCACGGCGAATGTGAAAACAATCAAGGGCATTCCGGAACGGCTTGAGGGCCAGGATGTGCCACCGGTTATCGAGGTGCGCGGCGAGATCTACATGTCAAAGGCTGATTTCGCAGCCCTCAATGCCGCCCAGATTGAAAGCGGCACTAAAATTTATGCAAACCCACGAAATTTTGCAGCGGGATCACTCCGCCAAAAGGACCCGGCCGTAACTGCATCCCGTCCATTGAGCTTTTTTGCCTATACCTGGGGGGAGCTTTCTCAATTGCCGGCGGAGACGCAGTCGGAGATGATTGTGACCTTCAAGCGTTGGGGGCTGCCAACCAATCCGTTGATGCGGACCTGCGGGAGCATCGACGCACTGATCGCCTACTACCATGAGATCGCTGAGGCACGCGCTGGTCTGGGCTATGATATTGATGGCATTGTCTACAAGGTTGATCGGCTCGACTATCAAGAGCGTCTTGGTTTCGTTTCGCGCGCGCCACGTTGGGCGATTGCGCACAAGTTTCCTGCCGACGTGGCGACGACAGAGCTGCTGGATATTGAAATTCAGGTTGGCCGTACTGGCGCGCTGACACCTGTCGCCAAGCTCAATCCGGTCACCATCGGCGGAGTGGTCGTTTCGAATGCTACGCTGCATAACGAAGATGAGATTGCGCGCAAAGACATACGGATCGGTGACTGGGTGTCCATCCAGCGTGCCGGAGATGTCATTCCGCAGGTTATTGGACCGATCGAGGCGAAGCGCAAACCGAACTCCGTACCGTTTGAATTTCCGTCCAAATGCCCTGTTTGTGACAGTGATGCCGTGCGCGAGGTCGATGAGAAAACCGGTGAGGCCGATGTCGTCAAGCGCTGTACCGGTGGTTTGATCTGTCCAGCTCAGGTCAAAGAACGTCTAAAACACTTTGTGTCGCGGAATGCGTTTGATATCGAAGGGTTGGGTGCGAAACAGATTGAGTTGTTTTACAGCGATTGCTTGATCAGACAGCCAGCCGACATTTTTACGTTGCGTCGGAAGAATGAGGGGCTGGAAACGCCACTCGAGGAGCAGAAAGGTTTCGGCAAGAAGTCGATCGATAAACTCTTTTCAGCAATCGACGAACGCCGCACAATCAGATTTGATCGTCTTCTTTATGCGCTCGGCATCCGGCACATTGGTCAGGGCACAGCTCGTGATTTGGCGAAGCAATTCGGAACCATTGAAGCGTTTCGCACAAGCGTCGATGCGGCGATCACTGACGGCCTCGAGAGCGAGGCGCATGCTGATCTCGTCAATATCGAAGGCATTGGCCCAATCGTCGTGAAGGCCTTGATCGAATTTTTCAGAGAGGCGCATAATTTAGAGGCGCTCGCAGCTCTCCTGGCGGAGGTTACGGTTGAGCCGTTCGTCTTCGAACAAGCAGCTCAGTCAGCAGTTACTGGCAAGACGGTTGTCTTTACAGGAACCCTCACACAGATGTCGCGCGGCGAGGCGAAGGCACTTGCTGAGCGGCTTGGGGCCAAGGTGGCGGGCTCTGTCTCAAAGAAGACAGACTACGTGGTTGCCGGTGCCGACGCAGGCTCCAAATTGAAGAAGGCTGAAGCACTTGGCCTCAACGTTCTTACTGAAGACGACTGGATTGCTTTGGCTGGCCGCTGAGGCAATCGGGGCCTTACTACTTGACCTTAAATTCAATCCGGCGGTTTTTAGCACGCCCGGCTGATGTTCTGTTTGAAGCCACTGGCTTTGATGAGCCAAATCCAATTGCAGAAACGCGCTCGTCTGGAGCGCCTTTATTGCGCAGATAGTCAGCGACTGTCTGCGCGCGTGTCTGTGACAAACGTTTGTTGCCGGCAGCGGAACCTTGCGAATCCGTATGACCTTCGACGCTGATTGCGAGCCGTCCTTCGCACTTGCCAGCGGCTTCAGCCAGCTTGTCCAACAATGCGGCACCGGTGGAATCAGCAATGTCCGCACTGTTGAGAGCGAATTGGATAACGCCTGATGACTGGACCTGCCTAATGCGTGCCTGACACGATTGCGCAGCTTTGGCACGCGCTGCGGCAACGGCCTGTTTTTTCGCAGCCGCCTTGCGCTTGGCAGCTTCGGCGTCGGCACGGAGCTATGCGCAAAAGTTGGTGACGGCGTGAATCGGTCAGGCGGCATATCATGAGGTTGCTTGACGACCTCACTTCTCCACCAAAGGAGCGATATGCCGTGTCTCAGAATAACGTCACCAAGCTGGTTCAACCAGGAACTTTTTCCGATCTTCTCACCGATATCCTGCGCGATGGTGCGCAAACGCTGCTTGCCCAGGCGGTCGAAGCGGAAGTCGCAGCTTTCACCGCCAAACATGTCGATCTCAAAACAGAAGACGGCTATCAGCGCATTGTTCGCCATGGCCATCTGCCCGAACGCGAAATCATGACGGGCATCGGACCGGTTGCCGTGCGCCAACCGCGTGTCCGCGACCGGGCAACAGACGGCGATGATGCAAGCCGCATCCGGTTTACGCCGGCAATCCTGCCGCCCTATGCCCGGCGCAGCAGGAGCCTCAATGTCCTGCTGCCGATCCTCTATCTCAAAGGCATTTCAACTGGTGACTTCGCTGAAGCGCTCAGCGCGCTGCTCGGTCATGATGCATCTGGCTTGTCGGCTTCGACCATTGCGCGACTGAAACAGGATTGGAGCGAGGATCACGCCCGTTGGCAAACGCGCGATCTGTCGGCGCGTAACTATGTCTATGTTTGGGCGGATGGCATTCACTTGCAAGCGCGTCTTGAAGACGAGAAGCAATGCATCCTGGTCATCATCGGCGCAACGCCGGAGGGCAGGAAGGAGCTTATCGGCTTTACGGATGGCACGCGCGAAAGTGCGCATGACTGGCGAGAACTTCTGCTCGACCTGAAGCGGCGCGGCTTGAGTATTGCCCCGAAGATCGCCGTTGCCGATGGTGCACTCGGGTTCTGGAAGGCACTCGGCGAAGTCTGGCCGAGATGCCAAGAGCAGCGCTGCTGGGTTCATAAGACCGCCAACGTTCTGAACAAGCTGCCGAGGAAACTTGGACCTAAAGCCAAACGTTCATTGCAGGAGATCTGGATGGCGGAGACGAAAGCCGATGCTGAGGCCGCGTTCGACGCCTTCATCGAAACCTACACTCTAAAGTACGAGAAGGCCGCAGTCTGCCTCACCAAGGATCGCGTATCCCTGCTTGCATTCTACGACTTCCCCGCTGAGCATTGGGTCCATCTGCGCACCACCAACCCGATCGAAAGCACATTCGCCACGGTGCGCCATCGAACGATTGTCAAGCGACACCCGGTTTTGACCCTTTTGCGCCACGAAGAACTGACCCACCTTTCGTCGTAGGCTAGGCTTTCGTCGGTTTGGATTTGGTTGCCGATGCTGGCTTGCTTAGCAGGCCGCTGCGACGTTTTTCCTTGA
>CAJQQK010000008.1 GCA_905480435.1 uncultured Hyphomicrobiaceae bacterium
TGTGATAAAAGTTCCAGGAATTCTGATGCCATGAGTGCGCTCCTTTCGAATCAAACGCACTCCTATAGATTCAGATAAATCCCCGACCGTGAATCCCTTATCGCAGAGTTATGCAGCAGTCAGCGTTGAACAGCCCTGGCGGTCAACCGCGCCTATGACATAATGGGTCTGCGTCAGGCGCTGGCGACGGGGCTTGATATTGATGTCGACATCAACGCCACGCCGTCATTTGAGAAGCAGGAGTTTTCCCGCATTCGCAAAGAGCAGGGCGTCAAGGCAGCGATTGCCTGGCGCGATGCACGCTTCACGAATGAAGGCTAAGCCAGCCTCTACTTACCGGTCCAGTTCGGTCGACGCTTGGCGAGGAACGATTCCATGCCTTCGCGAAAATCATCCGAGCCATAGACTTCGCCGATCAGATCGGCGTCCTCGACTTTCGGCTGCGCTTCACGCAAGCGCCGCAGGATCGTTTTGATCGAGCGCATCGTCAGTGGAGCATGCTGCTTCAACCGGGTGGCGAGGGCCAATGCACGCTCCATGACGGCATCGCAGTCATCCTGCAGCTCATTGACCAGGCCGATCTGCAACGCCTCATCGGCTTCGATCAGGCGCGACGTGAAGATGAGATCGATCACTTTTGCTTCACCGATCAGATTAACCATGCGCGAAAGTGTGTCTGCCGATAGCGTATTGCCAAGCGTGCGCGAGATCGGGAAACCGAATTTGAGGTCACGCGACGCAATACGCATATCACAGACGCCGGCGATACCCGCTCCACCGCCCGTACATGCTCCGGCAATCGCAGCAATTGTCGGCAGAGGGCATTTGGCAACCGCAGAGAAATAGCGCTCGGCGCCCTTCTCGTACTCGATGCCTTTTTCCGGTGAAAAGTCTTTGAACAACGAAATGTCAGTGCCAGCCGCAAACGCCTTATCACCGGCACCGCGAATGATGATGGCTTTCACGGTGCCATCCGTCGGCACGTTTTCGCAGATCTCCGCAAGGCTCTCATACATACCGAAAGTCAACGCATTGCGCGCTTGCGGCCTGTTAAAAGTAATCGTGCCGATTTCGTCTTTGATTTCGTAAAGCAGTTCTTCGCTCGACATAGTCTGATCCTTATCGTGTCTGTGGCGCTGTTTCAGCCAGATATTCCATCGCAGCCTGCACACCGCCTTTGGAATGCGGAACACCTGCCAGACCAAGCGACATTTCAACACCGGAAAGCGCACCAACGAGTGTCAGATCATTGATATCGCCAAGATGGCCAATACGGAATACCTTCCCGGCAACTTTGGACAATCCGGTGCCAAGCGACATATCGAAATTCTTCAAGACAACATCCCGGAAGGCATCCGCATTGTGTCCCTCAGGCATGAGCACTGCGGTCAAAACGGGTGAATAAACGGATGGATCCTGAACGAGAATCTCCAGCCCCCAAGTGTTGACCGCGCGTCGCGTTGCTTCGCCATGGCGTTGATGGCGTGCGAAGACGTTATCGAGGCCTTCTTCGTGCAGCATATCGATCGCTTCAGCGAGCCCGTAGAGCAAGTTTGTGGCCGGCGTATAAGGGAAGAAACCATTTTTGTTGTTCGCAATCATCTCTTCCCAACCCCAGAAACTTTTCGGCAGGGTTGCTTTGGCGGCAGCAGCAAGCGCTTTGTCGGAAACAGCGTTGAACGAAATACCGGGTGGCAGCATCAGTCCCTTCTGGCTGCCTGAGATGGTAACGTCAACGCCCCACTCATCGTGCTTGTAATCAGCCGAGCCGAGTCCTGAAATCGTATCGACAATGAGCAATGCCGGGTGCCCAGCCGCATCGATTGCGGCTCGCACCTTGTCGATATGTGACGTCGCACCGGTCGCGGTTTCGTTGTGCACCACACAAACGGCTTTGATCTCGTGGTCTGTGTCGGCACGCAGGCGTTCTTCGATCTTCGCCGCATCAACCCCGTGGCGCCAATCGCTCTCGATGGTTTCTGGAACCAATCCCAACTTCTTGGCCAGTTCCTGCCAGAGAAACGCGAAATGCCCCGTCTCATACATCAGGACTTTGTCACCTGGAGACATCGTGTTGATGAGCGATGCTTCCCAGGCACCTGTCCCCGATGCCGGATAAATGATGACCGGTTGCTCGGTCTTGAAAATCGTCTTGATACCGTCGAGCACGCGATGGCCAAGTTTTTGGAATGTCGGTCCGCGGTGATCCAGCACCGGCATCGCCATCGCTTGAAGAATGCGATCAGGCACCGGCGATGGGCCTGGGATCTGAAGAAAATGGCGGCCCGCGATGCGAGGCTCGTTGCTGGCATTCGATGACATGGTGGCCGCTCCTTGTGACACCCGTGGGTGCTCGATCATTGACAAGCGTTTAGATTGTATACAATTTGCGGGCAAGCAAAAAATTCAAGACCGACGCGCAAGAACTCACAACAACGAGCCCTAAGCATGAACATCCACGTGCCACCGAACCATCGCGTCGCGGAGCGCCTTCGATCTGAAATCGAGGGCGAAATACTATTCGATAAGGCTAGTCGTGGGCGCTACTCAACGGATGCGTCGTTCTACCAGATCGAGCCTGTTGGTGTCGTCATACCGAGACAGATGGACGACGTCGCGGCAGCGCTGACCATTGCCCGCGAAGAAGGAGTGGCCGTCCTCCCGCGTGGTGGCGGCACCTCACAATCAGGTCAGACGGTCGGCCGCGCTTTGGTCATCGACTTCACGAAGCATCTCAACACCATCATCGAAACCGATTTCGACAACGCCGAGGTGCTTGTCCAACCCGGCATCGTGATGGACGATCTTAACCGTCAAATCAAAGCGTCCGGCCTATGGTTTCCGGTGGACGTATCCACGTCGAGCCGGGCGACCATTGGCGGCATGACGGGCAACAACTCATGTGGCACGCGCTCCATTCGCTATGGCATCATGCGTGACAACGTCCGTGCTATTGATGCGTGGCTGGCCGATGGTACGGAAGCTCATTTCGGCTTGCTTGATGCCAACTTCGACAAAACCAATATGCCTGACACGGTCCGCGATCTGTTTCGCGACTTGCGCGGCTTTGGTCAACGCGAGGCAGAGCACATATCAAGCGCTTTCCCGGAAGTCTCACGCCGCGTTGGTGGCTATCTGATCGACAGCATTCTGCCCGACGCAGCGGGGCATCCGATCAACGCCGCGACATTGCTCTGCGGTTCTGAGGGCACGCTTGCGATCTCAAAACAGATCCGTCTCAAGTTATCACGACAGCCGACCAACAAAGCACTCGGGCTTTGTCATTTTTCGACATTTCGCGCAGCCATGGAAGCCGCACAGCACATTGTTAAACTCGCTCCCGTCGCAGTTGAGCTCGTTGACAAAACCCTGATCGAACTTGCAACCGACATTGCGATGTTCCGCCCGATCATGGAGACGTATGTGCGTGGCAAACCGGATGCCTTGCTGCTGGTCGAATTTGCCGAGGAGGACCAAGCCGAGAACCTCCGTCGCCTCAATCAGCTTGAGGAGTTGATGGGCGATCTTGGCTCCCCCGGCGCCGTCGTCAAGGTTGCAGATAGCGCTGAACAAAAGGCGATATGGGGCGTTCGGGCAGCCGGTCTCAACATCATGATGTCGATGAAAAGTGAAGGCAAACCAGTTTCATTCATTGAGGATTGCGCGGTGCCGCTGGAGCATCTCGCCGATTATACCGAGCGCCTGACGGAAGTCTTTGAGAGCCACGGCACAACAGGCACCTGGTATGCGCACGCCTCGGTTGGATGCCTGCATGTCCGGCCCGTGCTCAACCTGAAGCTTGATCAAGATACCAAAAAGATGCGCGCCATTGCCGAAGCCGCATTTGAGATGGTGCGTGAATACAAAGGCTCACATTCCGGCGAGCACGGCGATGGGCTGGTGCGCTCCGAATTCCATGAGAAATTGTATGGCAGTCGCACGATCGAGCTGTTCGAAGAGATCAAAGACCGTTTCGATCCAGATGGCATCCTCAACCCAGGAAAAATCGTGCGTCCTTCGAAGATGGACGACCGCAGCCTGTTCCGCTTCAAACCGGACTACAAGGTCGAAGGTATTGAAACGGCGCTCGACTGGTCGGACTACATTGGCGGCGCGGGTGGTCTGCAAGGCGCCGTCGAGATGTGCAACAACAATGGTGAATGTCGTAAGCTCGAAGGCGGCGCGATGTGTCCGAGTTTTCGGGTCACGCGTAACGAACGAGACGTCACGCGCGGACGTGCCAACACGTTGCGGCTGGCGATCTCCGGTCAACTCGGGCCCGACGCACTCACGCGCGATGATGTGGCCGATGCCATGAAGCTCTGTGTGTCGTGCAAGGCCTGTCGACGAGAGTGTCCGACAGGTGTCGACATGGCACGCATGAAGGCGGAGGTGTTGCACGCGCGGCATAAGAAATTCAGACCAACACTGCGCGACAAGCTTGTCGGTTATCTGCCACGGTATGCACCTTACATGGCGCGGATCGCGGCACTGGCAAACCTTCCGACGAAAATACCAGGTCTCGCGCAACTACAGGCCCGCATCACCGGCTTCTCGTCCAAACGAAAACTGCCGCAATGGCAAGCGCGCCCTTATCGCCCAGCTGCGCGCACGACAGCATCAGATGACACCCAGCGCGAAGTAGTGCTCTTTGCCGATACCTTCAATCGATACTTTGAACCAAAGAACCTCGAAGCCGCTGTGCAGGTATTGGCCGCACTTGGCTATCACGTGACGCATCCGGAACCGACATCAGGGTCACGACCACTGTGTTGCGGCAGAACATTCCTGTCCGCAGGTTTCATTGACGAAGCCAAAGCTGAATCCGCGCGATTTATCGACGCCATAAAGCCGCATATCGAACGCGGCGCCACGATTGTCGGACTTGAACCGTCTTGCCTGTTTTCCATGCGCGATGAGTTCCAGGCGATGCACCCCGGCCAGACAACCGAGGATCTCAGCGAGCGTGTATTTCTGTTCGAAGAGTTCCTCGTTCGCGAAGCTGAAGCTGGGCGCATCAAAACGCCAATCGCAACTGCCAAGGACGAAGTACTCGTGCATGGTCATTGCCACCAAAAAGCATTCGGCGCAGCTGGTTCCGTCACACAAGCGCTCGAGATGGTCGATGGCTATTCAGCCAGCATGATCGAGAGCAGTTGCTGCGGCATGGCAGGCAGCTTTGGTTATCAGGCCGAAACCTACGAAACCTCAATGGCTATGGGTGAATTGAACCTGCTGCCGGCTGTGCGCGCATCCGCCTCGGACACCATTATCGCAGCTGACGGTTTTTCATGCCGCCACCAGATCAAGGATGGCGCGAATCGCGAGGCCCGCCACGTGGCTGTCATTCTTGCTGATGCAATGGGGCTATAATCTGATGCCGCGTGCGCGACCAAAGATCAGCGAAAGCAAAACCAGTGATGGCAAGAAGCGTACGACGCTTGCTGTACAACTCGCCGAACAATTGCGCGAAATGATTTTCGATGGCGATCTCGAGCCCGGCACCCGTTTGCAGGAAGAGGACCTGAGCCAGCGTTTCGGTGTCTCACGCACGCCGCTGCGCGAAGCTCTAAAGCTGCTCATCGCAGAGGATTTGATATCATTCCAGCCCAACCGCGGCGCAACCGTTACGCAGCTGTCGCTGACGGAGCTCGCCGAAACTTTCCCAGTGATGGGTGTCCTCGAAGCGCTTGCCGGTGAACTTGCCGCAATATCCGCGAGCGACGCTGACCTCGACACGTTGCGCCAGCTCCACGACGAAATCGTCGCCAATTACACCGCACGCAATCTGAAGGCATATTTCGCTGCCAATCAGCGCTTTCATGAGCGCCTAGTTGAAGCAGCTAGCAACGACACACTGGCAA
This sequence comes from uncultured Hyphomicrobiaceae bacterium, assembly GCA_905480435.1. Lineage (GTDB taxonomy): Bacteria > Pseudomonadota > Alphaproteobacteria > Rhizobiales > Hyphomicrobiaceae > CAJQQK01. Next base: position 5,865 of record CAJQQK010000008.1, read on the forward strand.
CGCATTATCATCAACTCGCCGGCCGCGTTCGCCGAGCCCGTTATCGCGCCAACTTGTCACCTGAGCGGTGGGCGCAATCGGTTAAAGAGCACGAGCAGATCATTGCAGCTTTGGAGGCACGTGACGGGGCTGCATTGTCCAAAATTCTGCGGGCACATATCGACCACAAATTCGAAACCGTTCGCGATGCGATCTTGAAGAACGACTAACGCCGGAAACCAGAGCTTCGCGGACAAACAACAAGCGGAGAGGCTGTTCACCTCTCCGCTCGTTAGTCTGACAATTGTGGTCAAATTCGCTGATGTCCTAGTAGCACTTCTGGATCAGGCGCCAGCTGACGACTTTACATTTTTCGCGGCCACTGCGTGTGTACCAACATTTCCGCTCTGGCTCGCGGCGGTAGCTGCAGTAAGCCTTTCCCCCGGCGCCGGAGGAAAATCCTTCATAGCCCCGAACCGGGTGTTTGGTGTCGTATTCCCACTGCTGGTAGCGAGGAGACTTGCTGCCAGCCTCTGCGTCAGTGGCTGTCATTGAAAGGCCCGTGATTGCGAAAGCAGCGGCGGCGACGGTCAGGATGATTTTGCGTGTCATATCGGTAGTCTCCGTTAGTTTGGGTTTTAAGTTGGGTCGTCGGCGTTCCGTGTCTGATGAATTGACATTACGTGTCAGCGCCGGGCCCAGCTGTTACCTGGTTCACAAACCAAAATATTATTCTCGATCCGTCCTGATCGCGATTGCAGATATTGTTCCAACACGTGATATCACCCGGCCTCTGACGCATCGGACTTCCGTCAAGCGATGGTTCCGTGCATAGAAGGCGGCAACGGACATAGACCCGGAACGAGAGGACACGACCATGGTAACGCTTGCTGACGGCATGAGCCGACTTGGCACGGAGACCGCTTTCGAAGTGCTCGCACGCGCAGCTGAGTTGCAAGCGCAAGGCATGGATGTGATCAATCTCGGCATTGGCCAACCGGACTTCAAAACTCCTGAACATGTCGTTGAAGCGGCCATTAAAGCATTGCGCGATGGTCATCATGGCTACACGCCAGCCCAAGGCATTCCCCCGTTACGCGAGGCCGTTGCCAACGACCTCAATCAACGGCACGGCGTTAACGTTGATCCAGGCAACGTCGTCATCATGCCAGGCGGCAAGCCAACCATGTTTTTTGCAATCATGATGTTCGGTGGTGCGGGCACCGAGATCATGTATCCAGACCCGGGTTTTCCGATTTACCGCTCGATGATCGAGTATACCGGCGCTAATCCGGTGCCGATCACGCTACGGGAAGAAAATGGCTTTGCCTTCAGCGCCGAGGAAGTACTCGCGCAGATAACTTCGAAGACGCGCCTGATTATAATCAACACACCCGGCAACCCAACCGGCGGCGCCGTTCCCAGGGAAGAGATCGAGAAGCTCGTCGCAGGCCTCGAAAAGCACCCGGATGTCGCGCTGCTGTCCGATGAAATCTATAGTCAGATGCTTTATGACGGCCGTGAGCATGTCAGCCTGCTGCGCTATCCTCAGCTGCAAGACCGCTTGATTGTCCTTGATGGTTGGTCAAAAACGTACGCCATGACAGGCTGGCGGCTTGGGTTTTCAGTGTGGCCACAAGCACTCGTTGAATCCGTTGTGCGCCTCGCCGTCAATTGCCACTCCTGCGTCAACGCACCGACACAGTTTGCCGGCATTGCAGCTCTTGAAGGACCACAGGATGCGGTTCGAGAAATGGTCACTGCGTTCGATGAACGTCGTCGTGTCATCGTTGGTGCGCTCAATCAACTGCCGGGCTTCACCTGTATCGAACCTGGTGGCGCTTTCTACGCCTTTCCGAACATCAGCGGCACCGGCATGAGCGCCAAGGAATTGCAGAACGCAATGCTCGAAAAGGCTGGCGTTGCAACCGTTGCCGGCACCAGCTTCGGTATCCATGGCGAAGGCTACATCCGATTTTCATATGCCAACTCAACCGACAACATCAAGCTCGCTATTGAACGCGTCGGCAACTTACTGACCGGCTAGAACGCAACTTAATCGTTTGTTTACGATACTTGGAAAGACTGTCGGAGATCCGAGCAATGCGGTTGCGGGTCGTATTAGCGTTTTTCAAGGTCCGTCGGCATGCGGGTAATATTATTTCTGCTGTTCTCCTTGGCGATCGGGAAGGTGGCAGCGCATCAATATATTCAGCAACAGGCAGCTGAAAACACGATCATAAACGCTTACCGCGAACATGCATTGGCCGCTTGCCAGAAATTTTCAGTGCCGGCATCCGGCACCACAACCCCGGTCAAGATCAAGCTCGTCATCGGTAGACACGATCTTAACGTCCGCCTTTGGCAAACCAGCCATTCAAAGTGGTCGGCGCGTTATCAAGATCCCGTTCTTATCATCACGTCCCGAAATGCATGGCTCCTCGACGAATTGAGTGGGTGGATCAGGTGTTTTTGGGTGGTCGGTTTTCTGCTTAATCCTGTTGGCAGAGCATTCCCCGTCGATGTGACGGGCGGCGGTCAAGGACGCGCTCTATAGCGCGCCCGCGAGGGCTT
>CAJQQK010000009.1 GCA_905480435.1 uncultured Hyphomicrobiaceae bacterium
GAGGGCATCAATTCTCTCGTCCAGGCCGCAAAAGCCAAGGCACGCGGCTACCGAAACAGCAAGACCTTGAAGGCCGTCACCTACCTCATAGCTGGCAAACTCGACCTCAGGCTACCCACTTGAAACGTCGGGTAGCCAGAATATCGCAGCAGCCTTCGAGAAACACGGCAAGCGCTGTGAATTTGTTCCAATGCTAACGCCAAAAACGGTCGCTGCGATCCAAGGAAAGGCCCGCTATTTCCGGCGCCACAAAAATGGCCGCGTAAAAGACGTCTACCACCCGGGACCTGCCGCAGCCCGCCTGCTGCTCAAACTGCGCCGCCAACCACTTTGTCGCGCTGTGCTCAATGCTGTGCGCCCGAACCTTCTTGCCACAGTACGTTAGAGTATGTTTGACCGGGGAATTCAGCGCAGCACGGCGACCGTTGCTACGGCCAACACGCATGTTGCCAGCTGCTCATGAGATGATGGTGGGCGATACAAGGATCGAACTTGTGACCCCCTCGATGTCAACGAGGTGCTCTACCGCTGAGCTAATCGCCCAAAATCTCAAGTCTAAAGCGGCGCTGCATCGCAACACCGCGGAGGCATCGTATAAGGGACAACCGCCCCGCATGGCAAGTGGCCAAATTCGAAAATCTGCGCTTTGCCCCATTGAGCCAGCACACAGACCGAGCGGTCTGAGGCGGGCAGCAACTCAACAATCCGCCAACAACCCGTCAATTTCACCGACCAGCTGCTTCAGATGAAACGGTTTGGAGAGCACACGCGCGTCGTTCGGCGCAGCGTCGGTGTTGAGCGTTACGGCTGCAAATCCGGTAATGAACATGATTTTCATCGTCGGATCGAACTCGCTAGCTTTGCGCGCAAGCTCGATGCCATCCATTTCCGGCATCACAATGTCGGTTAAAAGCAATGAAAACGGTTCTTCCTGCAGCCGCGCATAAGCTTCAACGCCATTCGCGAATGCAGCAACCTCGTAACCCGCATTGGTCAGCGCCCGCTCCAGAAAGCCACGCATGGAGTCTTCGTCTTCAGCCAATAGAATGCGCCTGATTGGCAGGCTAGATCGCTCAGCAGTCATAAAACTTCCAGTTCGTCTGTCCGGATCAACCGGTAATTCACGAAGGGTACGAAATTGAGTCTGACTCGATTTTGGTAAACGAGACGTGAATTACTCCAAAATTGCAGCCCCTCATTTCATCCGCGCGTCAACCGCAATCGTTCGACGACCCACATTAACGAAAGTCTGATAGATCGGGGTTCGCACTTGAAACACAGTTCCAGCAATCGCACAGTTCGTCGGCAACAAAAAAGCTGAGAGTAACGGCATGGTTGACGCGAACAATGTGGTGAGATCAGTCGGGTACGTAGATCACGGCTTGCAACCTCGGTGGACACGACATCTCCTGGTCCATCACCAGTTGGGGGATTATTCCTCCGCTTCGCCAATCGATTGAATCGTTACATTTCATGCCACTCAACGAGCGCCACGCGATCAAGGCTGAACTTAGCCCGCCGTTCGTCATTCACGAACCGAGGCAGCAGACGACTCCGCTTGTTTTTTGTTCACCGCATTCAGGCCGTGTCTATCCGCGAATTCTGCTCGACATGACATGTTTGGATGCCCACAGCCTGCGTAAATCTGAAGACTGCTATGTCGACGAACTGTTCGAAAGCGCCCCACTGGCTGGCGCACCGCTGATCGAGGCCAGATTCCCGCGCGCCTATCTCGACGTCAACCGTGAGCCGTTCGAGCTTGATCCAGAATTATTTGAAGAACCTTTGCCGTCTTTCGCAAACGCACAAACCATGCGCGTGATTGGCGGCCTTGGCACGATCCCCCGTGTTGTTGCCGAAGCAGAAGAAATCTATGACCGACCGCTGTCTTTGGCGGTTGCTATGGAGCGTATCGAGCAGCTTTATCGACCATTTCACCAGGCCCTTGATGAATTGCTGCAGCGCACCCGCGCCCAATTCGGCTATGCGGTTCTGATCGATTGCCATTCGATGCCGTCAGCTTCCGTCACCTTCCCGGCTTCGGCTCGCCCGGAGTTCATTCTCGGCGATCGCTTTGGCGGCTCTTGTGATTTCCGCGTCACGCGTTGCGCCCGTCAGGTCATATCCAACCTAAAATATCAGGTTCAGCTCAATCGTCCCTACGCCGGAGGGTTCATTACGGAGCACTATGGCCGCCCCGCCGACCAATTTCACGCCCTACAAATTGAGATCAATCGCGGATTGTACCTGAACGAACAGTCATTGGAGCGAAGCCGCCGCTTTGAGAGTTTCAAGGCTGATATTGCCGAGCTCATCTGCGGTCTAACGGCAAACATCCCCGCTGCTCTAGAAGGCCGGCTTGCCGCGGAATAAATCCGCCCGCAGCCTCTGTTACAAGCAACTACAGCATTTTGTATTTTAACGGATTCACAATGCGCCTTCAAACGCAGCGTGCTTTAGACAAAAAAAAGAGCCGCCTATTATGGCGGCCCAAAGTCTAGGGAGGAAACGCCCAAGAAGGGCGGCGAACGATGAATGTCATCGGTAACGCTCCATTAACGTATTATCGCACCGCACAATTCGCAACTGCAAAAAATGCAACACTGCTTTGCACGAATCAAATACCTCGCATGCGGGCGGCCACACAAATCCCAATCACGCATCAACCATTTGATAAAAATAGAGTAATTCCAATAAAAAAAGCCGTCCAAAAAATTGAACGGCTTGAAGTCTAAGGAGGAAACGCCCAAAGGAGGGCATACAGCAACCGATATCGATCGCTCATGAACTGGATTTAATACCGCAGCGCAGCAAATTCAAGATCCAGCAGCTGCGACACGTTCGTTCCATGATAAAGTCTGCCCAACACCGTCGACCAAAAAAGAGGCCGTTCAAAAGAGAACGGCCCAAGTCTAGGGAGGAAACGCCCAACTAAGGGCTACGGAACGGAAAAATTGTTCCGATACCACTATAGATGGGTGATTCATTTTCAGTCTCAACATCGAGGCATGCAATTTTGTCAACAGAAATGTCGATTTGTCCCGGCGACACACTAATTGTTGCATATTCGCCCCAGCCAGTGCCCATAGAGCCGAAACTCCTGAGGGCAGATATGTCTAGAATTCAGCGCGACCATCGGTAAGTCATGTCCAATAATGTAATCCAATTGTCTGATTTAGTGTCCTTCGCGCATCGCTTGGGCGACGAGTCTGCAACATCGATCCTGCCCTACTTCCGCAGCGATCTCGCGGTTGAAAGCAAGCACGGCGGCCGATCAACCTTTGATCCGGTCACGCAAGGCGATCGGGCGGCCGAAGAAACGATCCGATCGAACATTATCGAAGCATATCCGGATCACGCAATCCTAGGTGAAGAGCAAACAGCACGGCTTGGCACGTCCGCCTATCGCTGGGTCATCGACCCAATCGATGGCACACGTGCGTTTATCCTCGGCTTGCCGACCTGGGGAACTCTGATCGGCCTAGAGATTGATGATGTTCCGACGATTGGTCTGATGAATCAGCCATTTACCGGGGATCGGTTCTGGAGTGATGGCAAGGCTTCATTCTTCCGGGGACAAGATGGCATCGCGCGCCGCCTATCCACCCGCTCGTCAGTTTCGCTCAATGAAGCCCAGATGGCCTGCACCCATCCGGAAATGTTCGCTGAGGGTGCTGAGGCTGACGTATTCCAGACAGTGTCGCAGAATGTCAGGTCATGTCGCCTTGGCACCGATTGTTTTGGCTATGTCATGCTCGCCGCCGGGCTTGTCGATCTTGTCGTCGAGGCTGACTTGAAACCTTACGACATCGTCGCGCTGATCCCCATAATCGAGAACGCCGGCGGAGTTATTACGACCTGGGATGGTGGCGAGGCCCGTCATGGCGGCCGAATTGTTGCGGCTGCAAATCCTGCCCTTCATGCAGAGGCCCTTGAGATCATTGCCACGACAAGTTCAACTTAGATTGCGAGCAGCATTCCGATATCAGACAACATCTAAAGGCTATGGCTTGGCACTGATGCTCTAACCAGTCAGGATGACGGGTAAACACTGGGAGCCCCACTAGGAGCCCGAACTAGGAGCCTGATCATGCCAGATACTACACGCACCACCGCCACCGACGAATGGTACGCACGCGCTCAAGCCGTTTTACCGGCTGGCACGTTCGGCAATGTTGCTGGTCAAACGATTTTGCGTGAAGGCCGTGCGGGCCGCGTATGGGACGAAGACGGCAACGAGTATGTCGATTTCCTGATCGGCTCAGGACCGATGCTGGTCGGGCACTGCCATCCCGAAGTCGATGACGCAGTAAAAGAGCAACTTGAGCGCGGCACGACGTTTTTCGCCACCAACACCCACGGCATTGAGCTTGCAGAGATGATCTGCGATGCGGTCGCGTGCGCTGAAAAGGTACGGTTTGCGTCATCGGGTACGGAAGCTGACATGTATGCGATGCGGCTGGTGCGCGCGTTCCGTGGTCGCGAAAAGATCCTGAAATTCGAAGGTGGCTATCATGGCATGAGCGACCACGCGCTAATGAGCCTCGCGCCAACCCGTCTTGCCAATTTTCCGAACCCGGTACCGGATTCAGCCGGGATCACCGAAAGCACTAGCGACAGCATGCTTGTCGCCCCCTTCAATGATATCGATTCCGCAGTCAAACTCATCAACGAAAACGCTGACGAACTGGCCGGCGTTATCGTCGAGCCGCTGCAGCGCCTGATGCCGCCGCAGCCTGGCTTCCTGGAAGCGCTGCGCGAAGCCACGGCCAAGCACGGCATCCCGCTGATTTTTGACGAAGTCGTCACTGGATTCCGCCTCGCCTACGGCGGCGCGCAGGAAGCCTACGGCGTCGTGCCCGATGTGTGCACACTGGGCAAAGCCATCGGTGGTGGATTTCCACTCTCGGCAATTGCTGGCCGTGACGACATCATGGCGCATTTTGACAAAGCACGCGTCGGCGACGACAAATTCATGATGCAGGTCGGCACCTTGAGCGGTAATCCAATTGCCGCCGCAGCTGGTCTTAAAACGTTGGAAATCTTACGTCGCCCGGGTGCCTACGAAGGAGCTGCAGCGACCGGAAATGCCATCATGCAGGCCATAACGGAACATTTCAGTACAACGCGCATTCCATTCCAGGTTGTTGGCCACTGGTCGATGTTTGATATCGTCTTTACCGACCAGCCCGTACATGACTATCGCGCTGTATTTCACTCAGACAAATCACGGTTGGCCCGTTTCAATGAACTATTGCGCGAGCGCGGCGTCCTGAAATCTGACAACAAGTTTTACGTTTCCCACGCGCACGACGAAGCTGATATCGCACACACAATTGCAGCCGTAAAACATGCAGCCGACGTCATGGGAAAAGAGGCCTGACCCAAAGCATATTGCATCCAATAGGATGCAATATGCAGGGCGCGCATGCGACCCGCGAAAGTGCCCGAGCGCAGCGAGGGATAGCACCGTGAGCAAAAACAATCTAAAGCGAGGCGCATATAATGCGACGTGCTTTACAGCATGTCGCGTTTTAATGAATTCACAATGCGCCTTAAAACGCCCAATCTTCGGGCAATTGAAGGATCCTATTAAACGCGACGTGCTTTAGGTCACAAACCGACCAGGCACGATAGCGGCACGGCATAGTCAACCGACGACAACACACGGGAACATCAACCCTATGCGCGCATCTGCGCTTTCGCCGCAACTCGTCGGCATCCTTGCCATGTCAGCAGCTGGTGTTGTTTTTTCGGCACACGATGCGCTCACTAAATATCTGTCAGCGAGCTATCCGCTCGGCGAGATTATCTTCTTTCGCCAGCTTGTTTCAATCGTGCTGCTGACCACGTACGTCTACTTCACAACCGGCCTGTACGGCCTGAAGACCAGCAGCTGGGGAAAGCAGACCACCCGCTCGCTGCTGTTTGTGGCATCCACGTTCCTTATCGGAACTTCCGTCAGCGTTCTACCACTGGCAACAGCACTTTCGATCGTCTTTGCAAGTCCGCTACTGGTCGCCGCGCTATCAGCAACACTGCTTGGTGAACCCGTCGGACCACGCCGCTGGACCGCGATCATTGCCGGCTTCATAGGTGTCCTGATCATCATCCGGCCTGGCGGCGCATCATTTTCATGGTTGCTGCTGATACCGGTTGCCGCCGCCAGTGCCAGTGCCCTGCGAGATATCACGACCCGCATTCTGCACCGCACCGACAATACCAATGCGATTCTGTTCTGGTCGAACGTTGCGATCCTGTTGGCCACTGCCTGCTCTATGCCATACGGCTGGAAAGAAGTCGCAACACCAGACATCGGCTTTCTCATACTGGCAGGCGCTCTCAATCTCCTGGCACACTTTCTCACAATCACTGCGTTACGATTTGGTGACGCGGCTTTAGTCACGCCGTTCCGATACACAGCGCTCGTCTCGGCAGCACTGCTCGGCTATTTGATTTGGGGACATGTGCCGGATCAATGGACGGTTGTCGGCGCCGCCATCATTGTTGGAACAGGCGTCTACTTGGTAGTGCGCGGCTCACAGGTAAAGGCGCGCACGGCAGACGTTGGCAATGACAAGTAAAGAAGCACACAGAGCAAACGTTCACTATTTCCCGAACGCTGCCATCATGTAGTCAGCCAGCGATATGAGTGACGCAACGGTCGCGATCAACAAGACAGCGAAGATCGTGTCCATACCAACGAAAGTACGTGACACCCATCCAAGTGCGACGAGCACAACTGCAATCTGCGCAACGCCATGCACGCCGGTTTTGATCTTGCCGCTGAACCGAACGCCGATATCGACACCACGCTGCCGCGCCAGCGTCCGCACGTAAGGCACGCCAAGATCGCGGGCGTAGATGACAAACAGCATCCAGGGCGCCATCCAGCCTTGCTTCACAAAGGCAAGAAACACCGAAACATGGTAGATCACGTCACAGACCGGATCGATCAATCGCCCGATCTCAGATTCTTGCCGCAGAGCCCGCGCCAGATATCCATCAAAAAAGTCGGTCAACTCAGCAATGATCATCAAAACCAGAGCAAGCGCCAGCGCCTGTATTGAGCCGGTCAACACCAGCCAAACGACGACCGGTGCCAGCGCCAGCCGCAATAGGCTAAGCGCATTTGGCAATGTGACCCAACGCGAAGACATATCCGCGACAGCCTGCTCTTGATCATTATGCAAGGCCACGCATCAGCCCCCTGTTACTACAAGTGATGTATCTGCCGCCGACAAAACTGCTCGTCATGATTGCACAGCCGAATTCTGCCGCAGTGCCTCCATCACCCCCTGTGCATAGTCCACGATCGACCACAGAGTGATTGCTGTTGCAAGATACAATAGCGCATTGATGACAAACGACATATCGTCACCAACGCTGCCGCCGCCAAGTGCATAGAGAAACACCGTGGCAAATTGAGCCACACCTTGCATGGCCGCCTTCAGCTTGCCACTTGAGCGCGCCGCCAGCGTAATACGCGACTGTTGCGCCAACAATCGGACTTCCGACATCCCGAGATCCCGTGCCGCCATGATCAGGAGCATCCAGAGTGGCATCCAGCCATTGGCAACCAAGGCGACAAACACGCTGATCCGGTAGAGGCTGTCCGCCATTGGATCAAGCACTTTGCCTGACGATGAGACCCAGCCCATGCGTCGCGCCAGATACCCGTCCAACCAGTCTGAAATCTCACAAATCAACATCAGCCCGAGGGCAAGCCAAAGATAATGGCTTTGCCCTTCACCGGAGCCCGCGTGGACAAGCCAGATCACCGGCAACACCGCAAAAATGCGCGTAACGGTAATCAGGTTTGGCCAGGTGAATATCGTATCGGTCAAGGCGATCAGGCCCTTATCGAGACAGAGTGAATTTCATGCCCATTCAGCACACCTGACCTTGAAGGCAAAATTCCTCTAAATGCAAGGGTCCCAGACGAGATCAGTCCGCGATCACAAAGCCGACAGCTTCAACCCCACATGCCGGAGCGTTGGCTATTTTGAAACGATACGGGCAGTGCCACTTTTGCCGTCATCAGCCTTCCACCAGATGGTGCCGCCGCGCTTTTTGAGCTGCATGCAGTAGATGTCGCGATCCAGCCAAATCCGCCATTTCTGGCAGAGCTTGCCTTTCTTGACCCACCAGCGGCCCTTGTCTCGCGAAGATCCAAGGAAAAAGGCAAGCGTGCCAGCTGATCCAGTCATCCGACCGTTGCTATTGTAAACGATCGGCAAAACGACCCCGACATGCGTGCGCAACAGGATCTTGCGATCGCTGACCATCTGACGGATGCGATCATCTGCAGATATCCGTGCTCGCGAAATCGGTTGTTTCGTGCGTGGTATCCGTGCCTGCTTTGAGGGCGTCATACGGGCCATGCGCTGAACGCGCCGCTGTGGCCTGGAGGGAGACGGTGACTGGGACCGAGCGGCGCTTACTAGCCGTTTCTGAAGATCGGGCAACGGCGGCGACTGAGCGGCGGCAACTGTGCCCCGTCCCACACCAAGCGCGCCTCTATTCGATTTGAAATTTGGTTTTCCGGTCGGCGGTACCGTACCAGCGGTTCCCAGTTGTCCTGATGCTCGCTCAAAACGCCACGCAGTCTTGGCGACGGATGGTGGCCGCTCGGTTGGTTCAACCATCAGCAGCGGTCGTCCGCCGCAATAGTGTTTCTGAAATCTTAGCGCCAGGTATTCGATGCTCGCGAGATATGCGTCGGTATGCGGCGCCCAACGCCTTGCAAGGTCCGCATAGGTGATCGGTCGATCGAACCCCTGGTGCCATTCTTCGAGTACACGCCAAAGCTGGACTTTACGGGTGCGCTCCGCCACTGGCGCTGGCACAGCCGCGCCGGAATAGTGCAGAACGTGCTCAAGATGCGCCCGAACGCCATGCGCAATCGAACTAAACGTTTCACCGGGACGGCCATCACCGATCGCGCCGAGACCGGCAAAATTGTTATGTTCAGGAGCAACATCGCCGGGCCGACCGTCAGGCCTCCGAAATGCAAGATTGGCCGTCTCGACCATCATCTGGAAGAACCCGATATCCCATCGAACGCCAAGCTTCGTGCCATATTTCGCGTACTGACCAGCAACTGCCAGGTAACGCGGATCAAGTCTGGAATTACGCGACTGTAGGAAATCAGTGAGCCGCCGCGGTGTGACGCAGCCAGGAACGGCATTCCGTTCTGACAGACGAACATCGGGTAAACTGGCGGCAGGCACAGCTTTGCTTAAGCTCATTACGCCAGCCAAACTGACGAAACTCGCTATCACAAGAAGCCTTACTCGATCGCCGCTTATCGCAGGCATACTACCCCAACTCCAACCGGTACCGTTGGCCTATCGGAACTCTCCGACTACGTATGGCCAGACGCGTTGATCTACCGGGAACTTTGCGATTATCGCAACAGTATGAACGTAATCTTAAAAACCGTCCCTAACGCGGCAAAATCAAGGCGCGAAACTGTTGTTCTGCAGCAGCGAATATAGTTATTTCATTGTGGATGTTGATGTGGCCGCGACAGCCGCGACAACCGGTTCCCAAGCAGGAAGTGGCCTGGCACTTAACGAACAAATTGCAGAACTGTGATTTGTTTGACCAATCCTGGCCGCAATCCGCTTGAAACCGTTAAGATGTGGTCAGCCACACGTCAACTGCCAACCCGACAAACGTCGCCATGCGCGACGTATATGCCAAGATGTGCAGCAAACATGAATGATATCGGAGAGCCGCATGAACAAAGCCATCCATAGCTCACACTGGGGCGCATTCGAGGCCGTCGTTGAAAATGGCCGTCTGGTCGATACCCGGCCGTTCGAGCATGACCAGGCACCATCTCCGATCCTCAAAGCGATCGCCCCGGCTGTCCATCATGAGTTGCGCGTAAAACGACCGGCGATCCGTGAAGGCTGGCTCAACTCTCGTGATCGCAACCGCGGCGGCGATCGGTTCATCGAAGTGCCGTGGGACGAGGCTCTCGATATTGTCGCAACCGAGCTGCAACGGGTGAAAGCCGAGCACGGCAACGAAGCCATCTTCGCTGGCTCTTATGGCTGGGCAAGTGCGGGTCGCTTCCACCACGCCAAGACACAGCTGCAGCGCTTCATGAACTGTTTTGGCGGCTATACCGGCCAGAAACACAGCTATTCCCTGGCAGCCGGCCTGGCGATCCTGCCGCATATCGTTGGTGATCTCGCGCCACTGCGGCAACTGACGACCTGGGACGCGATCGCGGATGCAACGGAATTGTTCATAGCGTTCGGCGGCGTTGGCACACGCAATGCCCAGGTTGAACCGGGCGGCATGGGCGCGCATTCGGCGCTGCCATGGCTGCAGCAACTCGCAGAAAACGGCGTCAAGCTCGTCAGCATAACGCCGCTCAGGAGTGATACGCCTGAGTTCATGGACGCCGAATGGATGGCACCAAGACCCAATACCGACGTCGCGTTGATGATGGGGTTGGCCCATACGTTGGTCGTTGAAGGCCTGGCAAACCGTGAGTTCCTAGATCTCTA
>CAJQQK010000010.1 GCA_905480435.1 uncultured Hyphomicrobiaceae bacterium
CACTGGAGCATCGAAAACAGGAACCACTATGTTCGCGACGTCGCGATGCTGGAAGATGCCAGTCGCATCAGGAAGAACCCAGGCATCTTCGTCAGGGTACGTAGCTTCGCCCTCAATATCCTGCGTGCCAACGGTGAAAACAATATCTCGCAGGCCATGTGGCACAACGTCCTCGACATCACACGGCCGCTCAATTATCGCTTCATGTAGTTAGCGTTGAACAGCCCTGCGCCTGCTCCGCTGCCAGGCCCAGTCCGAGTGCCACGACTGAGCCAGCCAATATCCGCAATATCATGATGATCCCCGACGCCATTTGCATGCAGCTGTCACGATACGACGCGATCCTTAACGATACGTTTACCAGGTGGTGGCCGGCTAAATTGATTCTTTCTGTGTCGGCTGTGCGCGCAGGGATCTCGAATTCTTACAGGGACTTGTGCTATGCACGCGACATGACCACCAACACAGATGCGGAGCCGGCGGGAAAAGCCAGGCTGATCGAGATTGAGCAATACGTGGACGGCATTCGCGCTGGGAACCGGGCGATGCTGGCGCGTGCGATCACACTGGTCGAGAGCACCAACCCGGCGCATCAAAAGCGTGCAGGCGAACTCCTTCAGGCGTTGGTTGGGGATGTTGGCAAGGCGCACCGTGTCGGCATTACAGGTGTGCCCGGCGTTGGAAAGTCGACGACAATAGATCAGCTTGGCATCAATCTGGTTGAAGCGGGACACAAGGTTGCTGTTTTGGCTGTTGACCCGACATCGACGCGGTCGGGTGGTTCCATTCTTGGCGATAAGACCCGTATGAACCGGCTTGCCGTGCATCCGAACGCTTATGTCCGTCCGTCTCCGACGTCGGGAACACTTGGTGGGGTTGCCAAGAAGACCCGCGAGACGATGGCCCTTGTCGAGGCTGCTGGTTTTGGCATTGTGATCATTGAGACGGTCGGGGTTGGGCAATCGGAAGTGACGGTTGCTGATATGGTCGATATGTTTCTCGTGCTGTTACTGCCGGGTGGTGGCGATGAACTGCAGGGGATCAAAAAAGGCATTATCGAAATTGCTGATCTCATTGCGATCAACAAGGCGGATGGCGACAATCAGAAACGTGCCGAGCGTGCGGCATCAGAATATCGTACGGCGCTCAGCCTGCTGACACCGACATCATCCAATTGGCAACCGCCCGTCCTTGCCGTCTCAGGGCTAGACAACCGAGGCCTCGACCAGCTTTGGGGGCAGGTCCAGTCGCATCGTGATCGTTTGACGGCGACAGGAGAGTTTGAAGCGCGTCGACAAAATCAAGCCGTACGATGGATGCATGATATGTTGTCGGACGAGCTTCGCCAGCTGATGTTTGGCAACGCGGAAGTCGCTGCGGCACTGAAACAGGCTGAGATCAATGTGCATGCCGGGCGTCTGGCGCCTTCTGCCGCTGTTGGCGAGATCATGGATCTGTTGATCAAGGCGATTGCCACGCAACCGTAACGGCGGCACAATTTCGCGAGATGTGATCATCTTAACTATACGTCACCAAGTTAAGTGAACCGGACACTTTCATTCCTTCCATGCTGAAACCTTCTTGCGCTGTATTGATCACCGGTTTCGGCCCCTTCCCGGGTGTGCCGTATAATGTCTCGGCGACGCTTGCTGAACAAGTCGGTGCTGAGATCCGCCAGCGGTTTCCGTCTTCGAGTGTTGTCACCGCAGCCCTGCCAACCGAATGGGATGCCGCTCCGGAACGCGCGTCCGATTTGATTTGTGATTTGAAGCCGGCGTTGGCGTTGCATTTTGGCGTGTCCGATCAGGCGCGTGGCTTTGTCATCGAAACAATCGCGCGCAATCAAATGGGCCGGCTGGATGCTGCAGGGGAACTGCCTATGACACCGATGATTGAACCTTTCGGGCCCGATGAAATGCCGACATTGTTGCCAGCTGGGCGGATCAATGCGCGCTTGAAACGCTTAGGACTGCCAAGCCGTCTCTCACGTGATGCAGGCACGTATTTATGTAATGCGGTGTTCTATCGATCGGTTCTAACTCAGAAAGAATTAGGGCTCGGCGGGCGCAGTGGATTTGTTCATCTACCGGTTGCAGTGGAGGGAGAGCCTGGCGATCGCGAGCGTGTCGATCGGGAACCAGGTCGGCGAAAACGGCGGGCCGTGCAGCTTGATTTTGAGTGCGCCAAACGAGGTGGCGTGGAGATCGTCGCTGCCTGCCTCAACCATTGAATTGGCGACCGGCATATAAGTTGCAGCATTGTATGCGTTTGATGGTGGCAGCTCCGGTCGAGGGGCTGCTGTGCTATGCGAGACCAGAACTCAACAACCGCGGAACCCAGCCATGACCGTTGATCGACGCCATTTGCTCGCTGCCACGGCGACTGCCGGATTGGGACTCGGACTTGCCGCTGCAAACACGTCTGGTGCACGTGCCGCAACGACGGATGCGGCGGGCGGCACTGGCGGCTATGTCGAGTTTGAACCCAGTCCTGGACGAGACGTGACGATGCGGCTTCAGCGTACGATTGATCGTGCGGCGTCACTTGGTCGTCCCATTCGGTTTGCTCCTGGCAGCTATGACGTTAACGGAGCGGTTGCTGCCAAATACCAAGCTGATCGGCCCGTACGGTTTGGCGACAGTTAATCTTGGCGGCAAAGGTGCCATCACAGCTGATGGTGCGGATGGACTTCTGCTCACGGGGTTGAAGATTTCTGGGGCTTCAAATCGTAGGCTGTCCTAAGACGAGGCGCTTCTGACATTTAATCACTGCGCTAATCTGGTTGTGAGTGACGTGTTGATTGAGCAAGCGCCGGTCAATGCGCTGAAGCTTTGGCGATCGTCGGGGCGTGTCGAGCGCTGCCATTTTGAACGGACAGGGCATACGGCTCTTGTCTCTGGTAACTCAATTGCAGGCATTGATATATCGCACAACGTCATTCGCGATGCAGGCAACAATGGTGTCGTGGTCTGGCGTGATGCGGCAGGGATTGATGGTGCGATCGTTTCGAACAACAACATCTCGGCTGTGCGTACGGACGGGGGTGGTAGCGGTCAAAACGGCAATGGCATAAACGTGTTCCGGGCTGGCAACGTCGTCGTCGCGACGAATACAATTCATGACTGCGCTTATTCGGCTGTTCGTTGCAACAGCGCATCGAACGCGCAGGTCGTTGCCAACAACTGCCATGAGATTGTTGAAGTGGCGCTCTATGCTGAATTCAGTTTCGAAGGGGCGGTGATCGCAAACAACATCGTGGATGGTGCTGGAAGTGGCGTGGTTGTGACGAATTTCAAAGAAGGCGGGCGTCTTGCAACGGTGCAAGGCAATATCATTCGCAACCTTGTTCGCCATGAACATGAAGTCGTCGACAAGCGCGGCGTTGGCATTGCTGTTGAGGCTGATACGATCGTCAATGCAAATACAATCGAGGGCGCCCCGACGGCCGGAATTTCCATCGGATGGGGGCAATGGTTGCGCCAAGTTGCAGTTAACGGGAACCTCATTCGTGACGCGGGTGTTGGTATCGCTGTGAGTGCCAATGGAAAATCTGGTTCTGTGCTCATTACGGGTAATGTCATTGGCGCCGTCCGACATGGTGGCATACGGCTAGCTGATTTTGACAAACTGATCGGACCGGAATTGGATGATGCGAGCACAAAGGCGTCGCCAGCCGTCGTGCGTGGCAACCTGATTTCGTAGCGTATCGTTGGCGGGTATTAGATCGCAACGCGGTCAAGTACGTTCATCAAAGCTGCCCCGGGCCGAATATCACCAACTGCAGTGCCTTGCGCATCCCTTAGAATAGTTGGTTCTGAGAGGTTATCCGCGTTGTCAGCGAAGCGGGTTATGATTGTTTGCGCTACTGTTTCTGCGGCGCGCTGAGCACCATCGTCAATCTTCAACGCAAAACCAATTCCGAGTTTGCGGAAACCGCCACAGTAAACACCTTCAGCCCCCCCCTTGACGAAGATGTCGCCGGGAAACCTCTGGAGCATGAGTGTGTCGAAGCGTTTCGTACCAGCCATTGCCTCCGGCTGTTCCCAGCATGCCGACAAAAGCCTGTCGAATGCGTTTTGGCGCTCCGGGCTGAAACCTTGGCCTGCCGTGATGCGAGCGAACGCGATCGCAAGGTTTTCCAGCGGGATTGGCCAATTGGGGACAGAGCCGCGATCAATGCCCGGAATGATGTCGGACAGCCTGGTGTTTGTGACTTCCGCCACCGCATTTCGGACGCGGTTTTGCACCTGATGGTGTGCGAGTTCGTAACCTTCGATAGCCTCGCCGAGATGAAGCGCGGTCGCCAGCATACCAATATGCTTTCCGGAGCAATTGTTGGCTACCCGACGTTTCAAGTGGGTAGCCTGAGGTCGAGTTTGCCAGCTATGAGGTAGGTGACGGCCTTCAAGGTCTTGCTGTTTCGGTAGCCGCGTGCCTTGGCTTTTGCGGCCTGGACGAGAGAATTGATGCCCTCG
>CAJQQK010000011.1 GCA_905480435.1 uncultured Hyphomicrobiaceae bacterium
AAACAAACATTGAGTCGGACCATGACCGCCCTGACGGGCTGTGGATAAGCGGCTTCGCCTTGCGTTCGCCCTGTGGGCTCACTTCAGCCGAAGCCGCCGAAATCGAGCACTGTTACACCACGCCCTGGGACGCGATCGACTGAAGGAGATCAACTCGGTTTAGAAGCCTTTCGGAACAACCGATCAACCAATCGCCTGAACCCAATGCCAGACCGAATTTCGAACTCTTCGTACTGGAGTGACCGCATATTGAAGCCAGTATTCTTGAGTTGCCGTTCCAATGATCGGCGCATTTCAGCCGGTCCGCAAAACGACACGGCAATGCGCGACTGATGCCCACCAACAACGTCGCGCACGCGCTTGGCGGTCAGGCGCCCGTCCTGTGCCGTATCGATAAAATGCAAATGCAGATTAGGCTTGGCCGCAGCAATTCCTTCAAGCTCTTCGAGGTGTGGCGCAGCGCTGCGCATCCGGGCGCTGTAAAACAGATGAACCGGGCCCGCTGCATCACCCAGCGCATCAGCCCATGCCAGAAAGGGCGTCACCCCTACACCGGACGCAATCCATATTTGGTTTTGCTGTTTTTGCCTCAGCCTGAAATGTCCGAACGGACCGCAAACACGAACGGGCGCGCCGACCTTGAGGGTATCGGCTATGTTCCCCGTAAAGTCTCCAAGGTCCTTGATCGTAAAGCGCAGTGTTCTTTCGCCGTCCGGAGCCTTGCTGATCGTGAACGGGTGCACTTCCTGAAACCCAGGGATCATGAACTGAATAAAGGCAAACTGCCCCGCCTGATGTTTGATGCCTCGCTTGCTCGGGGTCAGCGAGACAGCCACCGCTCCGCCAGTGTGCTCGATGGTTGAAATCGTGTAGGCGCGCCAGCCTCTGAACGAGCCGCTTGGCACCAGAGTGTAGAGATACGCAACGATGCCGAGCGCACAAAACACCAGCACGTAGACACCCAGCGGATCAGTGACGGCAAACGGCTTCAGGATGAAGGCGTAATGCAATGCAGACGCCGCAAAGAAACCGCCCATTAGCTTGTGCGTATATTTCCAAAGATGATACGGCACGAAAGTCAGCACACTTATCGTACCCAGTATAAGCAAGCCATATAGGCTCACCTCCCCCAGGGTCTCGGCAATTTCGGTGACGAGAGTTTCGCCGCCAAGTCCATCCATCTCTGCATCAATCGTATCGTGCAGAAGCACCAGAGCCAGGGCGATAATACCGAGCCATTTATGCAGCACGTATATTCGGTCCAGACCACCGAATATCACCTCAAGCAGAGAGAAGCGGGTCGCAAGCAGTTGCGAGATGCCCATCGCGATCAGAGCTAACACGCCAAAATACTGGCTTAACAAAGCCGTCGGATCATGCTTGCCCGCAAGCTCAACGAACCAAGGTATCGGCACCACAAAAGCGGCAGCGATCAACAGCAGCCCTATCCAACGCATTCATCATCCGATCATTGCAAATCAGCCTGGTCGGCACGGGCACTGGGTCACCTCACTCACTGAGAAAAGCAAAGCCTTCATGATACCAAGGGCAAACCTTCGTCGCGGCGGATGTCGTTGATGACTTCTTTAACGCGCTGACGCAGCGGCGCGTACTGCAGGCCGAACTCCTCGACGAGCCGGCTGTTATCAATCATGAAGTTGCCAGATGTCGCGCGCCCACCAGTTTCCGCCTCAAAGCGAATATCAGCATCGGGCAGAAATTCACGCACCAGCGTCGCCAGTTCGGTCAGGCTGATCGCAGCTCCGCCAGAGTTGTATGTCTCGTGTTTCGGCTTGTCAGACATCGACACCCGGGCGAACACCTCGGCCATGTCCTCAACATGAATGACACTGAACATCTTGTCTGAATGCGGGAACGATACCGTCTGACCGCGTGCTGGTTGGCACATGCAATTGACGTGGTCGATCGAGCCAAATTTCTTGTCAGGGCCGGTCACGTTGGCTGGCCGAATACAAGTGATCGTCATGCCATAGGCGCGGCGATAATCATGTGCCTGCCACTCATTCGTGATCTTATTGACGGCATACTGCGTCTCACCCGGACGCGGATCTGTTTCATCGACCAGCCGATCTCCAAACCCGGTTTGCGGCCCTGAGACTGCCAACGAGCTTGCAAACACCGTGTGCTTGACGCCATGCCGCCGGGCTGCCTCAAAGCAGTTGTCCATACCCTGAATGTCGAGCTTAAAAGCGATGTGCGGTGCCAGATCACCGATAAAATACGAAAGGTTGATAAGTCGCTCAGCTTTCGACTCCTGCACGGCACCGATCACATCATCAAATTGTGTAACGTCACCACGAACCACTTTGACACTCTCGCTAAGATCCGCGAATGCAGCCGTGGCTCCGGCAACATCGATATCCATGCAGGTGATTTCGTGACCGGCTTTGGCTAGAATTGGAATCATCCGCCGGCCAATGAACCCAGCACCACCGACAACCAGAATTGACATCTTTTTTTCCCTACTGTTAGTCGCAGCACCGCTTAGGCGTTCTCAAGCTGCTTGTCTGCATCGATTGCCCGCCCGAGTTCGCCTGCCGGAGATGGCACATCATTCGAGATAATGCCTTCCTCAACCGCTTTGATCTGCATGGCGAGATATTTCGAGAAGATGCGCACATGCGGCAGGCCACCGCCAACAAACCAGAGGCCGGGCTGCGGCGTGCGCCGCCACATGTTGCGTTGCTCACCATCGTCGCCAAAGCCCCAGACAACGCCGATGCGATCGGCAACGTCGTCGCCCATGAACAGCCGCACCACCTCCTGCTGGTTCTTGTAGCCCGTCGCGGTGACGATCAGATCGGCTTCCTTGACAGAGCCATCCTTCATGTTGGCACCGTCTTCGCCGATTTGATCGATGTTCTCCCAATGCTGCAGTTCGATCGAACCATCAATAATCAATTCAGAACAACCAACATTGAAATAATAGCCGCCGCCTCGGCGTAGATATTTCATCTGATAGCCGGTGTTGTCCGGCGGACCATTATCAAGCTTCATGCCCCGCGCTTTCAAGCCATCCAGCAGTTCTTTGTCTTCCTCAGCGTTCTTGGCCGCAACGATCTTATAGTTCTTGACGAGGTACGGGTACGGCGCAGCCGTTGCGATCAGATCGCAATCCTCAAGCGGGGTCTCGCCCCCCTGATAGACCGTGTAGATGCGTTGCGCTTCTTTCAGGCTAACAATCAACGTCGTGTCACGCTGAACCAACGTCACGTCCGCGCCTGAGTTATGGAGATCGTGCGCAACATCGTGGCCACTGTTGCCGGTCCCGAATACCAGTGCTTTCTTGCCCTTCCACGGATGGCCATTCTGGTAGTCACCCGAATGCATAACCGTGCCTTTGAAATCCTCTAGTCCCGGGAACTTTGGCCGGATTGGAATTGAGCTGACGCCCGTTGCCATCACGACATGTTTTGGCTTAACGATACGCTCTTTGCCGCCCCGATTGAGAACAACAGTCCACTCACCACGGGCTTCATCATGCGTGGCCGAGACAATCTCGGTGCCCGTCCAGATATTGAGCTCCATGGCATCGGCATAAGACTCAAACCAGTTTGCCAGCAGATCCTTCGGAATATAGGTCGGCCAATTAGGCGGGCACGGCATATAAGGCATATGGCAAACATGCACTTCATTGTGCAGCACGAGATTGTGGTAGCGTTTGCGCCAGGCATCCCCCACGCGCTCATGACGGTCGATCATCAGCGTATCAAGCCCCAACCGTCCAAGACATGCGGCGATGCCAAGGCCAGATTGGCTTGCACCGATGACCAACACTGTCGGCTCATGATCTTCGTAAGCGCGCTGCTTCGTGCGCACATCAAGCCAGTTCTCGGAACCGAAACCGCCAGAAAATTCCTTACCAGTAGGCCGATGATCATTGATCCGCTCTTCGTGACCGGAGATCTGATCAAGCGAAGTCAACACTATCCAGGCGCGAAGCTTGCCATCATCATCCGGCTTCAGCCGCAACACACCGCTGCATGGTCCAACCGTCGTCTCAAAGCTAAAAATCGCTTCAAGAACATCGACACCGGCACGCACCACAATTGCTGGTGGCGTACGCCCCTCGGCAATGGCAAAGTTGTGCGGGCGCAGTTCCGGTAATTTGTTCGCAAGCAACGCTTCGATGCTGTCGCCACCATTGACCGTATCGAGATGCCAGGTGAAGGCAAGTAAATCGCGCCAGTGGCTATCATTCAGAAACAAACTGCGAGCAACCTTGGTATCGCCGCTTGCTGCAGCCTTCTCAAAATCTCTCAGCCAGTTTGCAGCAGCTTCATACGGCGTCGTATTCTTGAGGAGTTTCTCGAGTGACATGGATTGAGCTCCGGGTCTTGGCCGACGCGTCCGACTCCACCAGTCGGGGCTTTCGGCCTGCGATGGTCATTGGCAGGCAGCTAAATTCATCAGCATGAAGTCTAGCAGAATCTTCCCGCTGCGCCACGATCACGAAGATGATTTCGCCCGCTTATCTGCATCCGCCACGCAACACGCGGAGGTTTTCGCCAATATTCCCTTTCTGATCAGCTTTCCAACATCTCGCTCTTGCT
Source organism: uncultured Hyphomicrobiaceae bacterium (assembly GCA_905480435.1). Lineage (GTDB taxonomy): Bacteria > Pseudomonadota > Alphaproteobacteria > Rhizobiales > Hyphomicrobiaceae > CAJQQK01. Next base: position 4,575 of record CAJQQK010000011.1, read on the forward strand.
TTGAAGGCTTCCGCCATGCGGCAATCACATCAACTCTTGACGCCAATTATCGGAGGCACCGGCCATGCTCTCTCGTGCAGACAATAACTGCCTGACCCAGACAGACACCGACAAGCCCATGGGCCAGTATCTCAGGCGTTTCTGGCAGCCGGTTGCGCTGTCCGAAGAGCTACTCGAACGCGACGCGCCACCAATCCGTGTGAAAATCATGGGCGAAGACCTCGTCGCATTTCGCGACACCGAGGGCCGTGTCGGCCTGATCGACTCCCACTGCCCGCATCGCGGCGCCGAGATGTACTATGGCCGCAACGAGGACTGCGGCTTGCGCTGCGTCTATCACGGCTGGAAGTTCGACGTCACGGGCAAAGCGGTCGACCTGCCAAATGTGCTGCCGGATCGGGCGCTGCATGACACGGTCAAGATCAAGGCCTATCCAACCATCGAGTACGGCGACATTGTCTGGGCCTACATGGGACCGGAAGCCGATCAATTGCCGGATGGCAAGCTGCCCGAAATTCATGAGCTGGAGTTCGGCAAAGTCGCGCCAGCAAGCCGCTATGTCATGAAGCAACGCATGGAATGCAATTGGGCGCAGATCATGGAAGGCGATCTCGACACCTCGCACTTCTCCTTCCTGCACATGCCGGCGCCAAGCGTCGCTTCCAACGAAAACCCGGACGCCCCCGCCGATGAACAACGGCTGCGCTGGATCCGTAATGACCCGATCCCGGAGTTCTCACTGCTCGAACACGAGGCAGGCTTCGTTGTTGGTGGCGCACGTGTCGCCGACAAGGAAAACTTCTATTGGCGCATCACCCAATACATGCTGCCAAGCCACGGCACCGGACCATCAACCATGCCCGGCGAAACATACTACGGCTTCTCCCTCGCGCCGATCGATGACGAGAGTTGTTGGATCTATTGCTACGGTTGGAACCCAGTGCGCGAGATCGACGCCGAGGAACGCGCCAAATTGAAAGCCGGCCATGGCATCATGTGCGAAATCGATGACACCTACACACCAGTGCGCAATCCATCAAACGAGTTCGGCATCGACCGCGCTATGCAGAAAGACAAGACCTATTCCGGCGTCAAAGGGCTCGCCGAGCAGGACGCGATGATCCAATACAGCCAGGGCCGCATCGCCGATCGCACCAAAGAAATACTGACAACCACCGACGCAGCCGTTGTCCGCTTCCGCTCATTGGTTCTCGGTGGTGCCAAATCACTGGTCGCTGGCAATGAACCTGTCGCGCCATTCCACCACAAGGAATACCGCACCCGCCCGGGCAGTTGGCTGGCCAACAAAGGCCGGTCGTTCGAGGAAGTCCTGCAAGAGCGCTTCGACGATCCACTCGGTCGCGTCGCAGCTGAATAGAATTAATCGAGCAACGCAACGCAGCGACACCAACCGGCACTGGCGGCTTTGATCTTCACAGGAAAGCAGCTGATCTCAAAACCTGTATCGGGCAGCTGATCCAGGTTCGCCAGCTTCTCCATGTGGCAATAGCCGATCTCCATTCCGGCGCGATGCCCTTCCCAGATCAGCGAGGCATCGCCGGTCTCAGCCACGCGTTCCGCCGTAAATACAAACGGCGCGTCCCAACTCCACGCATCCGTGCCCGTCACACGCACGCCGCGTTCCAGCAGATAGAGCGTTGCCTCCCGGCCCATGCCGCAACCGCTATTCACATAGCCATCCGTGCCGTAGTTCGCCCCGGCGCCTGTGTTGACCACCACGATATCGAGCTGTTGCAGTTCATGCCCGATCCGCTTTAGCTCGGCTTCTACATCACCGGGCGTTGCAACATAGCCGTCCGCTAAATGCCGGAAGTCAAGCTTCACGCCCGCCCCGATGCACCATTCCAAAGGCACCTCATCAATCGTGATCGCCCGCTCACCATTATTCATTGTCGAATGGAAGTGATACGGCGCGTCGAGATGCGTGCCGTTGTGCGTCGAGATCTGCACGCTCTCAACCGCCCATGCTTCACCACCCGGCAACTGATCCGGCGTCACGCCCGGAAAGAACTGCAGCATCCGCGCAGCCGTTTGACTGTGGTCCATATAGGTAATCTGCGGCGCCAGCCCTGGCGGATCAGCGTCCACAGTATTTTCCAGCGGGCGCGACAGGTCGAGAATTTTGCGCGGCATCGTATTAATCCCGGTTCCGATATGTCGTCGGCTTCACAAAGCATGCCGTGAGCGCCATGCTGCATCATCCTATTGCGGCATAAATCGACAACAATTGAAAGGACATCCGATGGCACTTTACGAGATGCGCACCTACACGCTCTACACCGGCAAGATGGGCGAAGCCGTCGAGCTTTATCAGAAGTTCGGCTATCCAGCGTTCGAGTCAGGCGGGCACACGGATAAACTGGTCGGCTATTTTCAGGGCGACACGGGCATGATCAATCAGCTGGTCCACATCTGGAAATTCGATGACGACGCCGACCGCCGTGCCCACTGGGCCGCCGTCTTTTCGAACAAGGCGTTCATGGAAGATTTCGTCCCGAAATTCCGCCCTCTCGTCATGACCCAGGAAGTAAAGCTCATGAACCCAGCACCCTGGGGCCCACACCCATAAGCCGGCACTGTCCTGATCTCAAACATCTCCAACGACAAGACGCATCGAAAGTTTGCCTATGATCATCCTGCATCACGCCTGGCAGTCCAGCGCATCACGCCGCGTGCGCCTCTGCCTCGAAGAAAAGAACCTCGAATACGAGGGCCATGTGGTTGATCTGGGCAAACTGGAGCAACACTCAGACGCGTACAAACAGATCAACCCGCTCGGCGTCGTCCCCTGTCTTGTGCACGATGGCCGGCCGGTCCACGAGAGTGGCACAATGTGCGAATATCTCGACGAGACATTCCCCGACCCACCACTGCGCCCTGACACCCCCTATGAACGCGCCGAAATGCGCAATTGGGTCCGCCACATCGACGCGCAAATCCAGAACCTCGTCACGTTCAACTGGAAGCACAGCCTGCAGCTTGTCGCCCAGAAATGGTCTGATGCCGAACTCGAAGAAGTCCTGAAGAAAATTCCAAGCAAGGAGCGCCGCGAAGCCTGGATGCGCGTTGCAAGACGGCCTTACACAAAGGAAGAAGAAGACGAGGCCCGCGCCAACCTCGTCAAACTACTCGACCGCATGGAAGCAGCCATGGAGAAATCCGGCTGGCTGGTTGGCAACGCCTATTCAATCGCCGATATCGCAGCGGTCCCGTTCGTCAAACGCATCGAAGAAGAAATCGCACCGGACGAAATGCAACCCAACAAACACCCCCGCGTCGCCCACTGATGGGCCAGCATTCAGGCCCGTCCGGCTTACACGAGGGCCGGGATAGGGCCGTTTGTGGAGCGTTGATAAAGGCGTCGCCGACATTCCTATGTGCTAACCTCAATGTTATCGGCGTAGCGAGCGCGCAAGTTGGCATCAAAAAACTTCGTGTTGAAACTTCCTTGTATCCAGTCCTCCAGCTCGTGTCGACGGCGATCCTCAAGGAGCACTGCCCAATCGAGTCTGAAGTATCTCAACTTTCTATTTCCATCGACCTGAGATTCGATAAAAATAATATGACGGTACTTCATCAGGGCATAAACGCAGCTTGTCGCAGGCAACAATTTCACTCTCTGCTCTGTACCGCCTCTTACCAATCCGTTTAGTTCTACCATTGTGTCCGGCAAAGGAAACTTCTGAAATTTAGGAACTTCTTGATCTAAAATGTCCACGACAACGAAATGTGAGTTCGACAACAACTCACGAATTTTTTCGACATGGCGTTTGGCAAAGAAAAAGACGATAAAAACAGCAATTAGAACAAAGCCCAGAAAAACGATCAACCCAGCCTCAGAACTCCTAATCGACACGATCACGGCTGCCCCGAGTGCGATGCACGCAAAAATAACCGCACGAGCATCCAAGAGAAATAGTCTCAACTCAGCCCAAACCATCACACCTCCGCGAAACGCCTACTGAGATCATTCGCAACGCTCATTGGCTTTCCACCAACTGACCACCCACGCCCCTTCCCAGGCCAAAGAGGCACTCACGCCAACTCGACGCCTGTGCCTCTCAATCTTTCTAATCCGTCGCTTCCAACAAGATCGCCGTGTTGCGTCGACCCATCACGCCATCGACTTCCGGCGCGCGGTTGTCACGAACAGCGGCTGCAAAATCTTCGATCTCCAGCTGATACGGATCGATGACATTGAAATCCCAGTCGCCCTTATCCGTCCACATCCGGCCTTCACCAGAGATGCCGACAGAACCTTCACCGCGCGCATATCCCTTGGAGCCATAGAGCTCAAACTGTGTCGGCGCCTGGAATACAACCGATGAGCACAGGTCCGCCGTAGCACCACTTGCAAAGCGCAGGCTGATCAGCGCGGTCTCATCGTTCGGTCCCTTCCACACGTCACGCGAAATGACGCTTTTGATCTCGACGACCTCGCCGCATGTCGGCTCCATGAACCACAGGATCTGATCGAGGCAGTGCGTGCCAACACCGGCAAGGCTCCACCATTTGCCAACGTCCGTGCGGGCTCGCCAATTGCCGTCATCCGGCGCCAGCGAGCTCCATTGCACGCGGATATGTCGGAGGTCGCCAAGCAGGCCATCGCTCACGGCCTGGTGCAGCTTGCGGTGCCCCTCGTGCCAGCGAATGTGAAACGCAACGCCAAGCTTCACGCCCGCTTCGTTGCAGGCCTTGATCATGGCGTCAGCTTCAGTGAGCGATGTCGTCATCGGCTTTTCGCAGAACACGTGTTTGCCTGCCCGCGCTGCCGCAATTGCCTGCTCTGAGTGCAATTTGTCCGGCGTCGCAATCATCACCGCGTCAAGCTCTGGATCCGCCAGCATCGCATCGAGATTATCATGCGCCGCGTTCGACGACTGCGCACCGAATTTTGCAGCCGTTTCCCCAGCACGCGCCTTGTCTCGGCTGAGCACACTCCAGAGCACGGCATCTTTGGTATTAGACAGCGCCGGCAGCAGCTTATTCTCTGCAATCCGCCCCGTCCCGATCATCGCAATTTTCAACGCCATCTCTCATTTCCTCCTGGCTCGCATATTCCAGCCTATCAGCCGGCTGCTTATTCTATCGACCATATATATTCAGTGCTAGCGTAGCGCATACGATGAACCCACCTCCCCTGCAAACGAACGGAGACATGATAATGCCAAGCACAGCCAAATATCTGTTCGTCGTCAGCATGGATGTCGCACCGGACAAGGAGGCGCTCTTCAACGAGGTCTATGATACCGAGCACGTGCCCTACATCATGTCTGTGCCTGGCGTGCTTGGCGCAACGCGTTCGACCCGCGAACCGTTGACCATGATGCTGGCCGGCGAAAAGCGTGTCATGGACCCGGGCGACGAGCCCAAATACAGCGTCACCTATCAGCTTGAGAGCCCTGATGTTCTGCTGAGCGACGCCTGGGCTGAAGCCGGTGAGCGTGGCCGTTGGCCAACCGAAGTTCGCCCGCACACCACCAATCGTCGCCATATCCTGCGCAAAGTCTGGCAGTAACCGCGCGCTCAATAGCTAAAGAGAGACAAACATCATGGCCAAAGGCATCCTCGCCGTCGCGTTTGATTTTTCACCAACCCATGCGGACGAGTTCCACGACTGGTACGACCTAGAACATCTGCCCGAGCGCCAGGCCATCGACGGTTTCGGCCACTGCGAACGCTGGATCGGTTCCGACGAACCGCACTACGCCGCGGCAACCTATGATCTCGACAGCATCGGCACGCTCCAATCACCGGCCTACCTCGCAGTTGGCTATGAGAATTCCTCGCCTTGGACCAAGCGGCTCGTCGCCCAATGCAATCGCTTGATGCGTTTCGAAGGCGAACAACTGACGCCAGGCAATCCAACCGCACCGGCCTATGCCGGGGGCCTATTAATCAATGCGATGAATGTAACAGCCGAAGCCGAAGACGATTTTAACGCCTGGTATGACGACGAGCATCTGCCAGCCCTCGGCGGTGTACCTGGTTGTCTCGCCGCGCGCCGCTACCGCTCAACTGAAGCCGGCGGCGGCCTGCACAAATACCTTGCGATCTATCATCTGGAGAACCCAGACGTCGCCCGCTCCGACGCCTGGAAAGAAGCCGCCGACACACCCTGGAGCGCCCGCATCCGCCCCCACTTCCGCGACCGCCTGCGCGTTCTGACGGGTAAGTACATGCGCGCATAACTCCAACCGCAGGTGTCATCCCGGCACTTGTTGCCGGGACCCATTTATCGTCTGGGCCCGGCCTCGAATTGGAACTAAAAACAGCGCATCTGGCAACTTCCCGACGCCTTCGCAGGATCAGTACTTGTTGGTCGATGGCCTCGGTGACAAGCACCGGGATGACACCTCTGGGTATAAGGCGATAAGTCACAAACTTACCCACAGCTCAGCGAATAAACATCCTTCACTGATCCCGGCAAAGGCATCTCGGCCCACGTCTTGCCGCCATCCGTCGTGCCAAAGATTTCGCCGTTGTAGCGCGCACCGATGTATACCTGATCAGCATCGCGTGGGTGCAAGCCGACAGACATGATCGTGCCGTGCACTTGCACCTTGTCGAACCGGCTCCAGGTTTCGCCCGCGTCCGTACTGCGATAAACGCCACCATCGTGGCTCGCAGCCGCCACGCTCAATGCCGCGTAGAGCGTCTTTGCATCCTGTGGCGAGGCTTTCACATCGCGCCCATAAGTCGTCGGCGAAAACCGGCCAAGGTCCATATCCGTCCAGGTCTTGCCTTGATCACCCGAGCGAAACAGCCCCATCCGCACGGCCAAAATCACATCATCCGGATTGGACGGACTGATTGTGATCGCGTGGCAATCAAGCATCCCTTCTGCAAACGTATCAGAGACGATTTTGCTCTTGAGGTGCTCCAGCTCGCTAAGCTCAATCAGATGCGCGCTGCAGTCTTCCCAGGTTTCGCCACCATCAGTAGTCCGGATCACACCGTTGACTTCCAGGGCGCCATAAATCTCGTCCGGTCGCGTTGGATGCTGCACCATGCGCATCACACGCGCATCGAACACAACTTTGCAGTGTTCCGGCACACCGAGGTCCGGCAGCTTGCGCCAAGACGCACCTTTGTCATCACTGCGGTACACACCGAGCGGCGACGAACCGGCGTAAATACGATTGTCATCGCGGCTGTCGACCAGGAAGCTCCAAACTTGCCGATTGAAATCCGGGAAATCCGCCTCATCGAATGTCGCGCCGTAATCCGTACTGCGCCAGACTCCGTCCTGCGTGCCAGCAAACACCACACTTGGATCACCAGCATGCACGTGCACTGAGAACGTCTCGAGCCCCTGCAGCACATGCTCCCATGCGCCACCGTCGGTTGCGCGCCGGAAAACGCCCACTTCGCCTGTTTCATCGGGACGACCGACGTAACCTGCGACACCGGCAAAAAGATACGATTGACCTGTCATGGCGGCACTTTCTGGTTTTCGAGATTTTGATGACCGCCTTAAACATAAAGGCCGGCAACCCGAATTTGCGAGCCTACATGCGGCCAGCACGCGCCAATATCCGCAGGCAGATTAGCAAGTCGCAGAAATCCTCCTTTTGTGGGCGCGACCCGTCACTCAGTGCTACAGTTCGCACATCTCATGACCCTAGGCGCTCGCAGACGCAGGCCTTTTCCTGACGAGGATCACTATGACCAAACAGAAATTAGGCTTCATCGGCATCGGCGATATGGGTGGCCCAATGGCCGGACGCCTACTCGACGCCGGATTTCCGCTCGTCATCTTCGATGTCCGCGATGAAGCAACCGCTCCACTGGCAGCCCGCGGCGCCGAAATCGCAGCCAGCCCCAAAGCTGTCGCGGATGCCGTTGACACAATCATCGTGAGCCTTCCGACGCCGGATGTTGTCCGCCACGTAGCCCTCGGACCTGACGGCATCATCCACGGCAGCACCATCCGCAAATATGTCGATCTCTCAACCACCGGCGCCGTCATGGCGAAAGAAGTTGCAGCCGCGCTCAACGCCAAGAGCATCGACTGCCTGGATGCCCCTGTCAGCGGCGGCTCGCGCGGTGCCGAGGCCGGCACTCTCGCACTGATGGTCTCCGGCCCCAAGCCGCTCTATGACGAATTGGTTCCCGCTTTCGAGGCGATCGGCAAGAACCTCTTCTATCTTGGCGATGCACCAGGCCTCGGCCAGACCATGAAACTGACCAACAACTACCTGTCCGCCACCGCTAATATTGCAACAGCCGAAGCGATGGTGATGGGCGTCAAAGCCGGACTTGATCCAGCAATCATGGTGGACGTGTTCAACGCCAGCAGTGGCCGCAACGACTCGACAATGAACAAGGTGCCTAATTCAATCCTCAATCGCCGTTTTGACAAGAGCATGAAACAACGGCTGCTCTACAAAGACGTCAAACTCTGCATGGCCGAGGCCGAGGCAATGGATGTCCCGATGTGGCTTGGCAATTCCGTCAAACAGGTGTTGTCCTTCGCGGTCAGCCAGGGCAGTGGCGATGAAGCGAGCGTCGCGCTGATCAAATACAACGAGCAGTGGACGGGCGTCACAGTCGGCAAGGAAGAAAAAGAATGAGCGCGCCATCGAAAATCACCAACGAGCAACTCGCTCACATCTGGCAACTGACCAGCCTACCCGCTGCCGCCCTCGATAACGCGCAACTCGACATCACCGAAGCAACGCTGCCATCGTCATATCACGTCGCAGCTGCCGCAACAGCCAGCATCGCGGCTGCCGGGCTCGCTGCCTCAGAGCTCTGGCGATTGCGCTCAGGCGGCGAAACACAAACCGTCAGCGTCTCCTCCCGCCATGCAGAAACCGAATTCCTCAGCGAGCACCGATTGTCGATCGATGGCAATAATGTCCATCGACTCTGGGGGCCGATTGCCGGGCTCTTCAAATGCGGCGATGGTCGTTGGGTCCGCATTCACGCCAATTACCCACATCACGAAGCCGGCGTTCTCGAAATACTGAAATGCGAACCGACCAAGGATGCTGTCGAGAAGACCTTACAATCCTGGACCGCGCCGGACTTCGAAGATGCTTGCGGCGAAAAAGGCCTCGTCGTCTTCATGATGCGTTCCGCCGAAGAGTGGGCTCAACACGGGCAGGCGCAAGCCCTCGAACTGTTGCCACTTTTCGACATTGAACGCATCGGCGATGCACCACCTGAACCACTGCCAGCCGGCGGCACTCAACCGCTCTCCGGCATCAGCGTGCTGGATCTCACCCGCGTCATCGCTGGCCCCGTCTGCGGCCGTACGCTCGCAGCGCATGGCGCCGATGTTCTGCGCATATCGGCAGCCCGCCTGCCGCGCGATCCACTCCTATTGGAAGTTGATGGCGGGCGCGGCAAGCGCTCAACGTATATCGATCTCAAGGAAGCAGATGGCCGCGCCGAACTCGAAGCGCTCGCTCGCAAGGCTGACGTCTTTGTCCAGGGCTACCGGCCAGGAGCGATGGACGCCAACGGCTTTTCACCCGAACGCCTCGCCGAGCTGCGCCCTGGCATCGTATCGGTATCGATCTCCGCCTGGGGGCACGAAGGCCCCTGGTCACATCGCCGGGGCTTTGACTCGCTCGTCCAAACGGCAAGCGGCATCAATCATGGCGAAGCTCAGGCCGCCGGCATCGATGGTCCCAAGCCACTGCCTTGCCAGGCGCTCGACTTCGCTTCCGGTTATCTGATGGCAATGGGCGCAATGGTTGGGCTTCATAAGCGCGCCACCGAAGGCGGTAGCTGGCGCGTGCGCGTCGCCCTTGCCCGCACCGGCCGCTGGCTGCAATCCCTCGGTCGCATCGACAACGGCTTTTCTCACGAAGCCGCAACCAATGCCGAACTCGCTGATCTATTCACCACTATCCCGAACACCGGCTATGGCAAACTCGATGTCATCAAACACCCGATACATCTTTCAAAAACGCCAGCCTCAATAAACCTCGCCCCGGTGCCCTATCCGCAATCATAGACCATCAATAACAAGGAGTAATTCTTGTGAGCCTATCCATCAAACAACTACATCCACTATTCGCCGCCGAAGTCAGTGGCATCAAACTTTCACCATCACTCAGCGATGCGCAAGCCGCAGAACTGCATGACGCCATCAATCAATACGCCATTCTGATATTCCATGATCAGCACTTCGACGACGATGAGCTGCTCGACACCGGCAAACGATTTGGCTCTATCGCACCGCCGCGCAATCACCGCTCTGGTGATCGTCTAAAACACGCCGTTCTTGCAGATATTTCAAATCTTGATCAAAACGGCGAACTACGCAAACGCGACGACACCCGCCGCCTTGATGGCCTCGCCAATCAGCTCTGGCACTCCGACGCCTCGTTCCGCCCGATCTCCGGCGAGCTATCGATGCTCTATGCCCATGTCGTGCCACCTGAAGGCGGCGATACTCAATTCGCTGACCTGCGCGCGGCCTATGACGCACTCGACGATGACCTGCGCACCATAATCGCCGATCATTGGGCCGAGCACTCGATCCTGCATTCGCGTGGTCTGCTCGGTTATTCTGACTACAACGAAGCCGAACGCTCTCTTGTACCAGAAGTCCGACATCCCGTTGTTCGGACACATCCAGGCTCAAAGCGACAATCACTCTATCTCGGCTCGCACGCCTCACACATCATTGATCTGCCGATACCGGACGGACGCCTGCTGCTACGCGAGTTAATGGAACACGCCACCCAGCAACAGTTTGTCCATACGCATTCCTGGCGCAAAGGCGATCTCGTGATCTGGGACAACCGTTGCACACTCCATCGCGGCAAGCGCTATGACGACATCAAATACAAACGTGACCTGCGCCGTGTCACAACACAAGATCTCACTACCGTCGACCACAACCCAGAACTCGTCCCCGCATCGTAAAAAATACCCTCTCCCCGTCCTTAACGGGGAGAGGGTTGGGGCAGCGAAACCCACACACCCTCAACTATACAACCCTGACCTCACGGCCCCCATCACAGGACTTCTTCCATGAAACTCGGCGTCCATCTCAACGCGCAGCATCCTCAAGGTGACAACCCTGGCCGCCGTTTCACTGAAACAGTCGAACAGGTCCGCCTCATCCGCCTGCTGGGTTTCGATTCAATCTGGGGCGGCGAACATCACATCACTGACGGCTATCATTATTTCCCGCTTCTACCATTTCTCCAGCGCCTGTCAGCTAATGCCGAAGGCATGGAAGTCGGCACCAACATCGCATTGCTGCCGATGCACAACCCCATGGAGATCGCTGAGGTCAGCGCTTTCCTTGATGTCATTACAGGCGGTAAATTCCAACTCGGCGTCGGTCTCGGTTATCGCCCGGAAGAATTCGATATGTTCGGCGTTCCGATCAAGCAGCGGGTCAGCCGTATGGTTGAGGGTATTGAAATCATTCGCCGCCTCTGGACAGAAGACAACGTCACGCACCACGGCCGCCATTGGCATTTTGAGAACATGACGATCCGGCCACAACCCGCGCAGGAAGCGCACCCACCAATTATAATCGCAGCCCAGGTCGACGCCGCCGTCGAACGCGCCGCCAAAATCGCTGACGGCTGGGCCATCGTACCAACCCCTCGCGTCGATGAAATCTCCGACCATGCCGAGAAATTCAACGCATCCCGTGCCGCAGCCGGCCTACCACCCAGCAAGCATTTCGTGCGTCTCTTCGAAGTAGCTTGTGCCCGTGACGAGGAAACTGCCCTCAAGCGAACAGCGCCGTATCTGCTAGAAAAATATGCAGCTTATATGTCCTGGGGCCTACCTGGTCTTAAACTCGACAAAGGCGATGCTCCGGAAGTCCAGCTCAAAGAGCTCGCCAAAAACCGTTTTGGTGTCGGCACGCCGGATCAAGTCATCGAAGCGCTGATGGCTCAACACCGCATCGGCATTACCCACGTTACGATGCGGGCCAGTTGGCCGGGCATGAACCAGGCCGACATCCTCGCAAGCCTCGAACTGATCGGTACCGAAGTCCTCCCCGAAGTCCGCCGCCGCATCGCAGCAGGCGAATGAGGCCAGATCTATCGTGACGACTTTTGCGGATGCTTTAGCACACCGCAAAAGTCAGCCCTTCTGTAACGCCGCCCGCATCTCCGCTGCCAATTCAATGTTTGCCTCGTGATCACCGACAATACGCACACAAAAATGCGTCACACCGGCCTCAACAAAGCCCTGCAGCCAATTAATTGCGGCAGCTTTTGATCCCGTAAAGCAGCCCTGATATCGCCTGAGTTTTTCAGCCGGCTGATTGTAATAGCTCTCCAGATAGGTATTCAGCACAGCATCTGCCTTGGCTGCGTCATCATCAATCGCGAGCGTCAAATATGCAGCTCCCGTGATGGCACCGGCCGGCCGGCCCTCTTCACGCGCATGTGCCACCACGCCATCATATCGCTCAGCAAACATCGCCGCATCACTTGGCCCGGACGGAAAGTAACCATCAAAATATCGCCCGCATCGCTTCAACGAAGCCGGCACGCTGCCCGCAGCCCAGATCGGCGGCCCGCCCGGCGTGTGCGGCACTGGTGCAAGCGTCTGTTCGCGCAATGACCAGCGCCCATCCCAGGTCACAGGTTCGCCGCGCCACAACTCCTTGCATAGCTTGAACATCTCGATCAGCCGTCCAACGCGTTTCTCAAATGGTACGCCTGCGGCTTCCAGCTCAGCTCGTATCGTCGGCAAATCATTGCCGATACCAATGCCAATAATCGAACGCCCTTCGCTGATCTGATCAAGCGTCGCCAATTGTTGCGCCAGCACCACAGGATTGCGCAGCAATGGCAACAGCACAGCCGTCCCCATCTGCACGCGCTTGGTTCGCCCCGCAATCGCCGCCATCATCGTAATTGGATCATGTCGTGGCTTGGCCGTCAGAGAATCTCCAAGCCATACCGAGTCCAAGCCACACTGCTCGGCCCGTTCGGCCAAATCGACCACAGGCACGGCTTCATGGCGCCCTTCCATCACCCCTTCGCGGGTTGGCAGCAGATAACCGACACGAATGGTCATAGAAATTCCTCAAATGTCATAGGTTGTAGGCACGCCCAATGCGCACAAAATGTTAGGCGAGCATATCATCCGACACAACGGCCATCATCGTATCAATTGATAAGCTCGAACCTCTTGGAGGCAGGCGGCATGTCCACTATGATCGCCTCCAACATCTTGGACAGCCACACAAATAGGCCCCACTAGGCCCTGTCCGCCCACTCGATCCCCGATACGGAGGCAAAAGTACGTGCTCAAACTAGGCTACAAAGCATCAGCCGAACAGTTTTCCGGCAGCCAATTGCTCGATTTCACCTGCCAGGCCGAGGCAGCCGGCTTCGATAGTGTGTTTCTTAGCGATCATTTCCAGCCTTGGCGCCACACCGGCGGCCATGCGCCTTATTCGCTGTCACTGATGGGTGCGATGGGCGCCAAAACCTCCCGCATCCAGATCGGCACCAGCGTCCTGACGCCGACATTCCGCTACCATCCATCCATAGTCGCACAAGCATTTGGCACGATGGGCACAATGTTCCCAGGCCGCGTCATCCTTGGCATCGGCTCTGGCGAGGGCCTCAACGAAGTCCCCGCCACCGGCATGGCATGGCCTGAAATGAAGGAGCGCTTCGCTCGCCTGCGCGAATCTGTCCGTCTGATCAAACAGCTTTGGACAGAAGACCGCGTCACCTTCGAGGGCGACTACTACAAAACCGACAGTGCCACGATCTACGACCGTCCAGACACCCCGGTACCAATCTTCATTGCAGCCGGTGGCCCGATGGTCGCCAAATACGCCGGCCGGGCCGGTGACGGTTTCATTTGCACCAGCGGCAAGCCGGACGCGCTTTACCTCGAAAAACTCATCCCCGGCGTCGAAGCCGGCCTCGAAATCAATGGCCGCCCGAAAGACGCTATCGAGCGCATGATCGAGGTTAAAGTCTCGTTTGACACCGATCACGAGCGCGCCATGCAGGATACCCGTCATTGGGCGGCACTCGCGCTCTCTGCTGAAGAAAAGATGTCCGTCGAAGATCCGCTCGAAATGGAGAAACTGTCCGACGCATTACCGGTCGAACGCGCCGCATCCCGCTGGATCGTGTCAACTGATCCGGATGAGCACGTCGAACGCATCGCGCACTATATCAAGATGGGATTCGAGCATCTTGTATTCCATGGCCCAGGCCCGGATCAGGCACGCTTCATCAAGCTCTACGGTGACGAAATTCTGCCGCGCTTGCGCAAGCAGTTCGGCTAGGCATTGCAAGATATGGCACGCGCCAAACTAGAACTGACAGCGCTTCCGGGCATCCCCATGGTGCAGCCGGGCGATGACATCGGCAAACTGATTGCGGACTCGATTGCACGCACGTCGATTATCCTCAAACCACAAGACGTGCTCGTCGTTGCGCAGAAAATCATATCCAAGGCTGAAGGGCGCGTCATCGCCCTCGACAAAGTCAAACCGAGACCGGATGCGCGCGACTGGGCCGCAAAAACCGACAAAGACCCGCGCCTCGTCGAGCTCATCTTGATGGAGTCAAAGCGCGTTGTACGGCATCGACCAGGCGTCATGATTGTCGAACATCGTCTTGGCTTTGTGATGGCCAATGCTGGTATCGACCAATCCAATGTCGGCCCCAAGGAAGACGGCGAGCACGCAATTCTGCTACCGCTCAAGCCAGACGACAGCGCAGCCCGCCTGCGCACCGCACTTCGAGCCAGCCAAGGCGTCGATGTCGGCGTCGTTATATCCGATAGCTTTGGCCGTCCTTTCCGGTCTGGCACCGCCGGTGTCGCGATCGGCACTGCCGGTATGCCGGCACTGCTGGATCTACGCGGCGAACCTGATTTGTTTGGTCGCGAACTCGGCGTTTCAATTTCCGGCTTCGCCGACGAGATCGCAGCTGCAGCCTCCTTGCTCATGGGCCAGGGCAACGAAGGCCTGCCAGCCGTTATCATTTCAGGATTGACCTGGACACGACCCGACACCAACGCTGCTGAAATCGTACGTGATCCCGACGAGGACCTGTTCCGATGACGGCTGCATCGGGCCAACGAATGAGCGTCGTCGCTCTATCGGGCGGCATTGGCGGTGCCAAACTCGCCCTGGGGCTCAAGCGCATCCTAGCGCCTGACAGCCTCACTGTAATCGCCAACACAGCCGACGATTTCGAACACATCGGGCTGAGCGTGTCACCTGACATCGACACGCTCGTCTATACGCTCGCAAACCTCAGCAACATCGAGCTTGGCTGGGGCCGTGCCGGCGAAACCTGGACCTTCATGGACGCCATGAAATTGCTTGGCGGCGAGACCTGGTTTAATCTCGGCGACGGCGATTTGGCGATGCACGTCCAGCGTACGTATCGGCTCAACAAAGGCGACAGTCTCACCGCAATCACTGGCGACGTCTGCAAGGCCCTCAATGTAGGCGCCCGCATCCTGCCGATGTCTGATCAGCCCGTCCGCACTCAATTACGCGCCGACGAAGGCTGGCTTGATTTCCAGGACTATTTCGTCGGCCGCCAGTCAGAACCGGTCATTCACGAGCTCAGATACACTGGCATCGAGGCGGCACAAGCAGCGCCCGACGTCATCGACGCGATCCGCTCGACCGACACAACCGCCATCGTTATCTGCCCATCCAATCCCCTAATCAGCATCGAGCCGATACTCGCGATTGCCGGCATACGAGACGCAATCGCAGACGCATCGGCCCCGGCTATTGCAATTTCACCGATCATCGACGGCAATGCTGTCAAAGGGCCGACCGCTAAAATGCTCCGTGAACTGGGGCATGAAGCTACTGCCGCCACCGTGCTTGGCCGCTATGAAGGCCTGCTTGATGCCTACATTGCTGATCCTCGTGATATGAAGTCTCTCCAAAACACCGGTTCGCGTGTATCAATGGTGCCCGCAGATATCATGATGGTGACGCTTGACGATCGCGAAAGGCTCGCCCGAACTGTTATGGATGTAGCAGCCCAGTTAGTCTCTTGAACGGCCATATATAATCCTCAGATGCCACAAACCTGGAATTGAGAACTCATGAGCGCGTTCTGGATCATCGTGCCGGTCAAAGACACTTCGCAGTCGAAGCAGCGGCTCGGCGAATTGATATCACCGGAAAACCGTCGCCAACTGGCCCACCACATGCTCGAAGACGTACTTGAGGCGATCGCTCCCTTGCGCGACCGCGCGCCATGCGCGCTTGTCACGATCGATGACTTTGCCAGAGGCCAGGCCGGGCGCTGCGGCATGCGCACCATCGAAGATGGCGCCTATGATGGCCACACCGGCGCCGTTGATGGCGGCCGCCGTCGATTGGCTGACGAAGGCGCGCGCGGCATCATCACAATGCCTGGAGACATCCCTCTCGTCACAACCGATGAGATCAACAAAGTGCTCGACGCTCATGAGCAATCGAAAGGCTTTACCATCGTGCCAGCTGGCGACAAAAAAGGCTCCAACGCTGTCGCCTGTTCGCCGCCAATGTTGGTACCGCTGCGCTTTGGCGACAACAGCTATTACCCGCACCTAGATGCCGCGCGCAAAGTCGGCATCGAACCGGTTATCAAAGAATTTCCCGGCATCGCAACCGACGTCGACACCCCTGACGACATCGACCGCCTTCTACGTCGCGACCCGAATGCACGCTCACGCGCTGTGCGCTTCCTGCACAGCATCGGGCTGACATCAAACACAACCAACATGGAGACCGTCGAATGAGTGCGGTATCACCGAAAACAATCATTGATGCAGCCCTGGACGGTAATCGGCCATCCAATAGCGATGCCCTGACGCTCGCCACGTACGATGACCTGTCGCACCTCATGGAAACCGCCCGTGTTCTGCGAGATCGTGGCCACGGAGACACCATCTCCTATTCGCGCAAAGTCTTCATACCGCTCACCAAGCTATGCCGCGACGTTTGCCACTACTGCACATTTGCGCATCCGTCAAAGAAGGGAGAGCGCAGTTATTTGACGCCGCAGGAAGTGCTCGACATCGCAGCTCAGGGCAAAGCCGCCGGCTGCATGGAAGCGCTCTTCACGCTCGGCGACAAACCGGAGTTACGCTATCGCGCCGCCCGCGAAGAACTCGACCAAATCGGCTTCGCAACAACACTCGAATATCTCGCCCACGTGGCAGAACTCGTTTTCCGCGAAACCGGCCTGCTGCCACACGTTAATCCCGGCATCATGGAACCCTCCGAAATCGCGGCTCTACGTGAGGTTTCCGTATCGCAAGGCATCATGCTGGAAACCGCATCGGAACGCTTGTCTGAGCGCGGCGGCCCGCACTTTGGATCGCCTGACAAAGTCCCTGCCGTTCGCCTCGCAACCATCAAGGCTGCTGGCGAGCTCGCTGTACCGTTCACAACCGGCATCCTGATCGGCATCGGCGAAACCCGCCAGGAACGCATCGAAGCGCTGCTTGCGCTGCGCGACCTACACGACGCGCATGACCACGTCCAGGAAATCATCGTCCAGAATTTCCGCGCCAAGGCCGATACCAAGATGGCCACCGCCGAAGAGCCATCGATCGATGATCATCAATGGACCATCGCCATTGCCCGCATTCTGTTCGGGCCAGAGATGAATATCCAGGCACCGCCGAACCTCAACCCCGGCATGCTCGACAAACTCATCCAGAGCGGCATCAACGATTGGGGTGGCGTCTCGCCTGTAACGCCGGATCATGTCAACCCGGAAGCCCCATGGCCAGAACTGCAATTACTCGAAGACCAAACGCGGCGCTCGGGTAAAGAACTCGTCCAACGCCTCGCGATCTATCCAGCCTACGCACACGATACCAAACGCTGGGTTGCCAAGGCACTTCGCGCGAGCGTTCATGACGCGATCGACGCAACCGGCTTCGCCCGCGACAGCCAATGGGCAACCGGCGTTGCCAATCCACCAATTGAACTCCGAGCCTCACGCCAGAAAAACGCCAGCGCCGCCGAACTCAATCCGGCCGTCACCACCATCATAGACCGGGCACGGAACGGAGCGGCACTCAGCGAAGCCGAAATCGTCCGCCTGTTTGCCGCGCGCGGCCCCGAAGTCGACGCCATCACGACAGCCGCAGATCAGCTACGCCGCGATACCGTTGGCGACACCATCGCGTATGTCGTCAATCGCAACATCAACTACACCAACGTCTGCTATTTCAAATGCCAGTTCTGCGCGTTCTCGAAAGGCAAGATGAGCGAGAACCTGCGCGGCCGCCCTTATGTGCTTGATCTCGACGAAATCGAACGTCGGTCAGCTGAAGCCTGGTCACGCGGCGCCACCGAGGTTTGCCTGCAAGGCGGCATCCACCCGAACTACACCGGCGACACCTATCTCGATATCTGCCGACGCATCAAAGCAACGCTGCCGGATATGCACATCCATGCCTTCTCCCCGCTCGAAGTTTGGCAAGGCGCCGAAACCAGCGGTCTCACCCTGCGCGACTTCCTGATCCAGCTGAAAGAAGCCGGCCTTAGTTCGTTACCCGGCACTGCAGCTGAAATCCTCGACGACGAAGTCCGCGCCATCATCTGCCCTGACAAGATCAACACTGCGCAATGGCTCGAGGTCATGGAGACAGCGCATAGCGTCGGCCTCAAATCCACTGCCACGATCATGTTCGGCCACGTCGACCAGCCGTATCACTGGGCCCGCCACCTGATCCGCGTGCGCGACCTGCAAGCTCGCACCGGCGGCTTCACTGAATTCGTACCGCTGCCATTCGTGCCGCATGAAGCGCCGATCTATCTCAAAGGCAATGCCAGGCCAGGACCGACCTATCGCGAGGCCATCCTCATGCACGCCATCGCCCGCCTTGTGTTGCATCCGCTGATCTCAAACATCCAGACATCCTGGGTCAAGATGGGCCCAGACGGCGCCGCCGCATGCCTCAATGCTGGTGCCAATGACCTTGGTGGCATTCTCATGAATGAAACGATCACCCGCGCAGCCGGCGCCGAACACGGTCAGGAATTCTCGCCCGCGGCTATGGACGCACTGATCAAGAGTCTAGATCGCACGCCTCGCCAACGCACGACCTTCTATGGCGAGCCGCCTACAGAACGCGTCGCGCAATCGTTCAACGCCCCGCCGATCACGGAAGCCATCAACAGCCCCGCCAAAGAATATATGCGCACCGAAACAGCCTCGTAGGCTTCAGTCCCGAGTACCAGCGCCACTCCATCACTCGCCAATTCATCATTAAAAAGGCCAGCATTATGAAATTCGGCATCAACACCGGCGCTCGTGGCACCATGGGCACGCGCAACGCATACATGACCGTCGCACAACTCGCCGAGCGCTTAGATTTCGACTTCATTAGCGTCAGCGATCACGTCGTCGTGCCAAGTCAGATAGACTCGACCTATCCTTACAGCGACGGCGGTAAATGGGAGACGGCTACCCCGGACGGTTACAGCCTCGAGCAGCTGACCACGCTCGCGTTCCTCGCCGGCTGCACCGAGAAACTGAAACTCGTCACGTCCGTCACTGTCGTCCCTCATCGCCCGGCACTGCTCACCGCGAAGATCCTCGCCACCGCTGATCAACTTTCCAACGGCCGCATTATCCTCGGCGTCGGTGCCGGCTGGTTGCGCGAAGAATTCGAAGCCCTGCAAACCGACCCATACGATGCCCGTGGTAAAGTAACCGACGAATACATCATGGCCTTCAAAGAGCTGTGGGCCAATCAAAACCCATCCTTCAAAGGCGACTTCGTCAACTTCGATAAAATCTTATTTGCGCCCAAGCCAGCAAACGGCAGCAGCATCCCAATCTGGGTCGGCGGTGAGAGCAACCCGGCGCTACGTCGAACAGCCAAGCTCGGCGACGCCTGGTATCCAGGTTCACGCAATCCGAAGCATCGCCTCGACACGCCGGAACGCCTTGGCGAAGGCATCGGTAAAATGCGCGCCATGGCCGAAAAGCATGGCCGCGATCCAGCAACTGTCGACATTGCCTATGTCGTTCTGTCACCGCTGGATTGGGAAGCTCAGCCCGGCCAAGACGTCGCCCGCCGCCTGATGACCGGCACGCCCGAGCAGATCGCTGACGATGTCCGCGCCTTCAAGACTCTTGGCCTGACGCATTTCAACGTATCGTTCCCGGCATCGAGCCTCAACGAAATGACAGACGCAATGCAGAAATTCGCTGAAGATGTCATGCCGATGGTCAAGTCGTAATGTCCGCCACTGGTCGCAGCATCGTCTACGTCTCCTGCTCGAAGGGCGCGTGCATTGAAGTGCTCGCCCTCGATCGCGCCACAGGCGAGCTAACGCCAATCGAGACCGTCGCTCTAGCAGCGAGCGGCATGCCGCTCGCAATCTCGCCAACCAAACACTTTCTCTTTGCCGCCGTTTCCGCCGATGTCGATGGCAGCCCCGAACCGCGCTACGCTCTCTACCACATCGATCAGAACACGGGCCGCCTGCGCCATGGCCACACAATCAAAGCTCCCGGCCGCATGTCACACATCACCGTTGATCGTAGCGGCGGCTACCTGCTTGGTGCGTCCGTAGCAAACGATCTCATTGCATCAACGGCCATCAACATTGACGGCACGCTCAACCCTGATCCAGTTGCAATCCACCCAGTGCCGAGCAAAGCCCACCAGATCACAACCGATCTTTCGAACACATACGCCTATGTGCCCAATCTCGGCGCCGATCTCGTTTCACAGCTCAAATTTGACGCTGATACCGGAACGTTCGCCGACAACACACCCAATCACATCACCCAACCTGAAGGCGCCGCCCCGCGCCACATCGCGCATCATCCAGGCGGCCACTATGCCTATCTGTTGAACGAGGAAAACGGCTCAATCGCAGCCTTCAAGATCGCCCCTCAAACCGGCACGCTCGAACAGTTCCAGACATCAAGCTTCTTACCCGACAATTTCGACGGCAAACCTTGGGGCGCGCAGATCCTCATCACATCCGATGGCCGCTTCCTCTATGCCAGTGATCGCACGTCGAGCACCCTGTGGCTGCACACCATCGATCCCGACACCGGGCACATGACCAAACGCCAATCCTGGCCGACCGAGACATGCCCTCGCAATTTCGCACTCGACCCATCCGGTCACTATCTCATCGCAGCCGGCGAGACATCCAACCGCGTCACCTGCTATGCCATCGATCAAGACACCGGCTCCCTTGCCGAGAAATCTTCCATAGCAACTGGCGCAGGTCCGCTTTGGATTGAAATCCTCGATCTCGATTGACGACCGCTAAGCCGCCACGAATTCAAATACTGAAAGGCCACCAACGTTATGAAGGCAGGACTGATCGGGCTCGGCGTCATGGGCCGCAATCTGGCGCTCAATCTGCGCGATAAGGGCCACGAGATCATCGCGACCGACGCCTGGGAAAGCGCCCGCGAATGGACAGCCCCCGGCATCTCAATCGTCAACAGCCATGCCGAACTGGCGACTGCGCTCGGTGATAATCGCGTCATCTTGCTGATGGTCAAAGCCGGGGAACAGGTCGACAAGGAAATCGCCGATCTGCTCCCGCATCTCACAGCTGGCGACATGATCATTGATGGCGGCAACTCGCTCTTCACGGAAACCGAACGCCGCGCGGCTGACCTTGCAAGCAAAGGTATTGGCTACCTCGGCTGCGGCATCTCCGGCGGTGCCGAAGGCGCCCGTCATGGTGCTGCCATCATGGCCGGCGGCGGCGAAACCGATTGGAAGCGCGCTAAAGAACTGCTGACGTCGTTCGCAGCCACCGCCGGCGCTGACAAACAGCCAACCGTCGACTATTTCGGCACAGGCGGCGCCGGTCATTTCGTCAAGATGGTCCACAACGGCATCGAATACGCCATCATGCAGGCCATCGCCGAAGCGCACGCCCTGATGCGCGACTGCGCCGGCCTCTCACCAGATGAAATCAGTGCACACTTCGCCGAATGGGCCACTGATGGCGACGGCGCCGGTTTCCTGCTCGAAATCACCGCTGGCATCGTCAACGCCAAGGACGCCATCACCGGCGATCTGCTCTTGCCACTAATCGATGACGTCGCCGGTCAAAAAGGCACTGGCGGCTGGACCGTCAAGGCAGCGCTTGACCAAGGCGTCCCCGCAACCGCCATCATGGAAGCCGTCGGCGCCCGTCAGGTCTCTGGTGAACGCGACGCCCGCCAAGTCATGCGCCGCGCTGCCGGCAAACGAAAGCCATTCGCAGTCGCCCCGGATCTTATCGAGGATCTTGTCGCGGACATAGAAAGCACACTCGCCGCCGCCATGCTCGTCTCGGTCTCGCAAGGCCTTAAAATCTACGCCGAAGCCGCTCGAGAAAAAGGCTGGTCCGGTGAGCTGCCAGCCGTCCTGCGCGTCTGGCGTGCCGGCAGCATCCTGCGCATGCGCATGCTCGACGGCCTCGCCAACCAACTCGACGCCCATCCCGGCACCGAAGACTGCCTTGCCGTCCCCGCAATCGCACGCGAGTTGGTTGGACGCTTACCCGCCTGGCGAAACGTCGCCATCACTGCGATCTCGGCTGGTGTCCCGGCGCCAGTCACCACCTCGGCACTCGCCTACATCGACGCGCTCACAACAGACCAGCTTCCAACCGCCGTCGTCCAGGCCCAACGCGACCGCTTCGGCGCCCACGGTTTCCGCCGGACCGATCGCGGTGGCGATCACCATGGCCCCTGGGCGCAGCCCGACGACCAGGAATTGAGTCCGCAGTCCGATGACCAAGAATTAAGCGCACAGCCCGGTGCCTCGGAAACAAGCGGTCAACCTGACGAGGAGACGAATAGTTGATCGTCATCGTCATGGGTGTCAGCGGTTGCGGCAAATCTAGCGTCGGCCAGGCCATCGCCAGACAAACGGGCTGGCCCTTCATCGAAGGTGACGATCTTCACTCAAACGCCAACCGCGCAAAAATGACATCCGGAACGCCGCTCAACGACGATGACCGCTGGCCCTGGCTCGACGCCCTCGCCGACGCAGCTCGCACTATCGACGCCAACGGTGGCTCTGTTGTCATCGCCTGTTCGGCCCTGAAACAGGTTTACCGCGAACGCCTTGCGCGAGCAGGGAACAACGTGAAATTCATCCATCTATCCGGCGACGGCGCGACCATCCTGAAACGCATGCAGGCTCGACCCAACCACTACATGCCACCCGGTCTGCTCGACAGTCAGCTCGCAACTCTGGAGTCGCCGGTTAACGCCGAAAATGCCTACACCTTCGACATCACCATGCCCGTCGAAGAGATCGCCAATCAGGTCGTCGACGTGCTCAACAAGCAATTACCCGCGCGCAGCGCATAAGGACAACTGCCCAAATGTCATCTCAAACACTCCTCGTCACCTATGAAGCAAGCGACGCTGTCCGCGCAATTATCACTGATGTTGTCGGCACCTCCGCACGCATCTCTTATCTCACAGATCTTGCCCCCAACGCCCGCGCCGAAGCACTCGCAACCGCAACTGCTCTTCTCGCCCGCAACACTGCCAAGGAATTGCAACCCGGCGAAGCCGCATTGCTCACCAATGCCAAGCTCCTGCAATTCGTATCAGCTGGCGTCGACTTCATCCCGATGGCTGAATTCCCGACATCCCTAGCAATCGCTGGCAACGGCGGCGGCTATGCTGAACCGATGGCCGAGCACGCCGTCATGATGACGCTCGCGGCACTCAAACGCCTGATCGTTGAACATAACAAAGTCGCAGCCCTCAACTTCGACCAGTTCCGCGCAAACCGCATGCTGGCTGGTTCCGTTTGCGGCATTTTAGGCTTCGGCGGCATCGGCAAGGCAACCGCCAATTTGATGCGCGCACTCGGCACCGAGATCCATGCCATCAACCGCAGCGGTAAAACTGACGAGTCCGTCGATTGGATCGGCGATGAATCAAAACTCAACGACCTGCTCGCCAACTCAGACATTCTCATTCTGAGCCTGCCGCTCACCCCTGCCTCGCAAAACCTGATTGGTGCTTCTGAACTGGCGGCCATGAAGAAAGATGCCGTCCTCGTCAATCTTGCCCGCGGCGAGATCATCGACGAGGCAGCCCTCTACACACATCTCCAGGAAAACCCAACCTTCACGGCCTGCCTCGACGCCTGGTGGGTTGAACCGGTTCGGCATGGACACTTCGAAATGACGCACAATTTCACGAGCTTACCGAACGTCATCGCCTCGCCTCACAACTCCGCCTCCGTATCTGGCTGGCGCGATGTCGCTGTCCGCCGCGCCTGCGAAAACGTCTGTCGCGCCCTGGACGGCGGCCAACCCCAATTCCTCGTGCCCCCAGCCGACCGCATGATGTAGTGAGCACAAAGCACTCAATACCGAGCCGGCGCTTACTGGCAGCACACAAATGATGTAGGGCGAGCAATCATGATTGCCTGCCCTATAAAGTCGGCTCAGTTTTCGAAACGCTTCGATAGTAGAACTAACGGCTCCGTCCAAATGGCAACCTCAGCCGACTTGATCAACCAGCCCAGCATATTGACGCCGATGATCGGCTAAACGCTCTGATACTTTATTGCGCCGCTCGATGCCTTCCAGTTCAACCAGCTTGGCAATTGTTTCGAGATCGGAACGGCCAACCGAAGCAACTCCCGTCGAGTTTTTCATTACTCGATCGAAGGCTTCTTGAGCCTTATCGGCCCGCTTCTCATGTAGTGCAGATGCATCATGGCCATTCACGGCTGACAGGTCGTTCGCATTTTGCGCTCGAGCCAAGCGGAACGCCTCGAGCTCAGCCTCCATTTCTGCACGTCTCCCAACCAGCGCCGCTACGTAACCGTTTAGCTCAGCGGTCTTGTCTGCTGCATCCGTCTGGGTCTTCTCCAAAACGGGAATCTGAGCTTCGAGATCAAGCTGTCGTTCAACAGCGGC
Source organism: uncultured Hyphomicrobiaceae bacterium (assembly GCA_905480435.1). Lineage (GTDB taxonomy): Bacteria > Pseudomonadota > Alphaproteobacteria > Rhizobiales > Hyphomicrobiaceae > CAJQQK01. Next base: position 29,461 of record CAJQQK010000011.1, read on the forward strand.
CTCTGCCAAATCTTCACGTCCGGCTGCAAGCCCCGCATTGATTTTCTCTACAAGCCCTTCGATCTTATCACGTGAGAACTGTATCCGCCGACCTGCTATGTGGCGCTCACCGGTTGCCTTGCGAACCTCATCTCGGACATCTTCAATTGTACGCTCAATCTCTCGAATTGCTTCACGCATCGTTGTTTCTGGCACTGCAGCTTCTACAGCTTCGATACCATCATAAACTGTTCCTGAAACCAACCGGCGGACCCGGCCGAACAAAGGCTCCCCGACGTTTCAAGTGGGTAGCCTGAGGTCGAGCTTGCCAGCTATGAGGTAGGTGACGGCCTTCAAGGTCTTGCTGTTTCGGTAGCCGCGTGCCTTGGCTTTGGCGGCCTGAACGAGACTGTTGATTCCCTCGAT
>CAJQQK010000012.1 GCA_905480435.1 uncultured Hyphomicrobiaceae bacterium
ATTGAGGGCATCAACTCTCTCGTGCAAGCCGCAAAGGCTAAGGCGCGCGGCTACCGCTCAACCCGCAATCTTATCAACATGACCTACCTCATCACCGGAAAGCTCGATCTGAAACTACCCACTTGAAACAGCGAAGAGCCAAGAAAAAACAGATCTACACGTCGACATTAAAAGTGATAAATCGGTATTCATTTCCTATGCCCGAAAAGATCTCGACTTGGTCAGACCGTTTGTCAATCGGTTAAAAACCGTCGGCGTCACTGTCGAATGGGATCAAGGTTTCCTTTCCGGCATTGAACTTGAAGAAGAGATCCGGACATTGATTGAAGAGGCGACGGTCGTCATCGTTGTCTGGAGCCCAATTTCCATCCGGTCGAGGTTCGTCCGTGACGAGGCTGAGCTCGCCGCCGAGAATGGCAAGTTAGCCCCCGTCATGACGGACGGTATGCGTTCCGCCAGTATCCCGCTTGGCTTTCGCGGCCTACAAGCCACCCGCATTTCGGACTTCGACGTTGTCAAGCAGAGCCTGGTGGCGCGCGGAGTAGAACTCGGAATCCACTCCGCTTGATCGCTTCGCATCGATCCAGCTGTTGCGCGCCCCCTCACAACCCCATCGCCGAATAGCTCAGCGCAACGCGCTCCAGCGAAATAACGTAAGCCGCCATGCGCAGCGTCTGCACATCATCGCGCTCATGCCAGACCTGCCGCATCGCCTGATAAGCGTTGCGCATCGTATCGTCGAGCCCTGACCGCACGAGATCCAGCTCGCTTGAGCCCTGCATGTATTTTTCTTTAAAACTGTCCGGCAGCTCGCGGCCAAGCGCACTCTCCAACTCGGAAATCAACAGCTGCTGGCGCGTTTCATCCTGGCGCCGCTCCATCCGTCCGAAACGGATATGCGACAGGTTCTTGACCCACTCGAAATACGACACTGTCACACCGCCGGCATTGGCATACATGTCGGGAATGACGATGGTTCCTCTGGCGTTCAAAACCTCGTCAGCCCCAACCGTAATCGGCCCGTTCGCAGCTTCAATAATCAGTGGTGCCTTAATCCGCTCGGCGTTGGTCAGATTTATGACGCGCTCCAGCGCAGCCGGCACGAGAATATCGCAATCAAGCTCCAGCACCGACGCGCCATCCGCGACATACTCCGCACCTTCATAGCCTTTTACACCACCGGTTTCCGCCACATGCGCCTTGACCTGTTCAACCGACAGACCCGTAGGATTCACCAGCGCCCCATCGCGCTCGATAATCCCAACAATCAGGCAGTCGTCTTCCTCTTCAAGAAATTTCGCGGCGTGATAGCCCACATTGCCAAGCCCTTGCACCACCACGCGCTTGCCATCCAACGCACCTGACAGGCTCGTTTTGGCGACGTCTTCTGGATGACGGAAAAACTCGCGCAATGCATATTGCACACCGCGCCCGGTTGCCTCTGTTCGTCCCGCAATGCCACCTGCATGCAACGGCTTACCCGTCACGCAGGCACGGCTATCGATATCATTGTATGCATCCGCTTGAACTGATCGGCGATCCACGCCATCTCGCGCTCACCGGTGCCCATATCTGGCGCCGGCACGTTCTGTGCCGGATGGATGAGATCACGCTTGATCAGCTCATAAGCAAAGCGCCGCGTGATCAGCTCCAGCTCATGCGGCTCCCAGGCTCTCGGGTCGATCGCAAGCCCACCTTTGGAACCGCCAAACGGAACCTCAACCAACGCACACTTGTAAGACATCAGCGACGCAAGCGCCTCAACCTCATCTTGATTGACGTCGATCGCGTAACGGATGCCACCTTTGACCGGCTCGATATGTTCTGAATGCACGGAGCGATAGCCGGTAAACGTCACCAGCTCACCGCGCAATCGAACGCCAAACCGAACCGTATAGGTTGAATTGCAAACCTTGATTTTCTGCGCAAGACCCGGAGAAATGTCCATACGTTCAGCCGCAGCCGTGAACATCAGCTCAACGGATTCAAGAAAACTCGGCTCGGATGCCAATGCGGTCATATCGCGTACCTTTTCTACCGGTTGCGGTTTCTTCTGCCAAAACATGAAAGAACACTCTTACGCCAAAATGACTTCGCCGAACGTATACCCAACAATGACAGCAGTAAGCAGCATCGGGCGCACAATTACATAAGACCGTAAAGTCAGGACATTTGCGTAGAGCCGCATCAGCCCCGCGATTTCAACCCCGAGGCTTCAATACCTCTGTCAGACTGACTTGCGCGCTGCCCGGTTTCAGTGGCTTTTGCTGGCTCGGATCAGGCGACCAACCAGTCAACGTCACCAGCTCAAATGTTACTGCAATACGCCCTTCGCCATCCGCCGCCGGAAAGCGCTCAGCGTAGATTTCGGCCGCCCGGAGCAACAACCCGCGTGTTGCAGGCACCCGGCTGCGCTCATGCAGAACGTTCGTCGCCCCCATCGCCTTCAGTTCTCGCATCAGATCAAGCGCCGAAGCGTAAGTCACCGTCAACGTTTCAGCGTCCGCCACCGGCAAGGCAAAGCCGGCACGCTGCAGCAAACCGCCGGCATCGCGCACGTCAACAAACGGCATCACCCGCGGAGACGCCCCCCCGGTAACTTCGGCCTCAGCTGCCAGCATCACCTGTCGCAGCTCACCAAGCGTCGCCCCACCAAGCACCACGCCAATAAACAGACCATCCGGCTTCAGCAATTTATGGATCTGGGCCAGCACCCCAGGTAGGTCATTGGCGTACTGCAACGCCAGCACAGACACCGCCAGATCAAACGTGCCTGTGGCCAACTGCGAAAACGCCTCATCCGCGACCACCGCCATCTCACCGGCATTACCCAATGCCAGCAGCTCAGCAACCGGATCAGTCTCAACCACATCACTGACGCCGGCTTCTCTCAGCATCCGCGCCATCACACCATGGTAGCTGCCAACCGAAACCGCCCGCTCAAACCGACGCTTGATCATCGCCAGCCGATCCACAACATCCTCAGCGGCATGCTTCAACAGGAAGTCCGGCAACGCGTCCCGGTCCAATCGCGACACCTGCCTTGCGCGCCGCGCATGCAATAATTCGCGATCAAAGATGTCCGAGCCTTGCGACATGCACTAACCTGTTGGCAATTCAGCCCCCACAGCGCGGGCCATCGCCCTTCATAAGCTCAAACCACGTCAGTCGCCAACATGGTCTTCGAAGTTCCCATTCCAGCTGCCCAGCAGCGCTTTCGCCCCGGAGCAGCTCTCCTGCGTGTCGGCCGCAACATCGCGACCAACCTTGCCGACCTCATCATCCCGCCCGTCTGCCTAGCCTGCCACGAACCACTCAGTCAGCATGACACCGTCTGCGCCACCTGCTGGACAGAAATCAGCTTCATCCGCCAGCCGCTCTGTGATCGTCTCGGACTACCGCTGCCGTTTGACACCGGCCCCGGAAGCATTTCGGCCGCAGCAGTAGCCAACCCGCCCATCTATGACCACGCCCGCGCAGTGGCGCATTATTCCGGCGTCATGCGCGAGATGATCCTGGCCTTCAAATACGGCGACACCCATAACGCACGTAAACTGTTTGGTCGCTGGCTAACCTCAGCCGGCCAAGAACTCATTGACGAATGCGACGTCATCGCACCAGTCCCAATGCATCCTCGCCGCCTGCTGACGCGCCGCTTCAACCAGGCCGCCATCCTCGCTCGCGAACTTAGCCGCACGACCAATCTCCGTTACCAGCCACAACTGATCAAACGCACCCGGCAGACAACCGCCCAGGTCGGCCTCAGCAGCGCCCAGCGCCGTCGCAATCTGGCAGGCGCCTTCACCGTCAGCTCTGGTCAGCGCCGATATGTAGAAGGCCGCAATATCCTGCTCGTCGACGATGTCATCACAACCGGAACGACGCTCAACGCCTGCGCGCGCGCCCTTCGCCGCGCTGGCGCCGCCCGGGTAGACGCCATTGCCCTCGCCATCGTCACCAACGACTCCACCGTAACCCTATGAATTTGATAGTTTTATGATAACCGCATCAGCAATTTTGCACCCCAAAGCACCAAGCACTATATAGTGTGTTCACAAACACATCCCATCAGCCGCGCAGGACCGATCACCGGACATGGCCAAAATCCAAATCTACACATCTATGTGGTGCCCTTACTGCACCATGGCAAAACGCCTTCTCAAAGAAAAAGGTGCTGATTTCGAAGAAATCGACATCACCATGAACGCAGCCCAGCGCGCAACCTTGAGCGATCTCTCCGGCGGCAAAACCTCTGTCCCACAGATCTTCATCAATGACGCCCACATTGGCGGCTGCGACGAACTCCATGCCTTGGATGCCAAAGGCGGCCTTGACCCGCTATTGGCCAGTTAATCGTGCACGGACCAGGAAACACATTGTGAGCGAAAACAGCACCTTTACGGCAGCCTTGATCCAGACCTGCACCAGCCGCGATGTCGACCGAAACTTGCGCGAAATCGGCGCCATGATCCGCGACGCGGCAGCCGCTGGCGCGCACTACATTCAAACGCCGGAAGTCACCACGGTTCTTGAAACCGATAGCAAACGCATGCCGGACGTGATCAAGCCGGAGCAAGACAATCCGGCACTGGCCCACTACCCTGACCTCGCCAAGGAGCTCGGCATATGGCTCCACATCGGCTCAATGGCGGTCACAACCGACGAACCACGCTATGCCAATCGCGCATATCTATTCGCCCCAACCGGCCAGATCGCAGCCCGCTACGACAAAATCCACATGTTCGACGTCGAAATCGGCGAAGGCCAGAGCTATCGCGAGAGCAAACGCTATGCCCCCGGAAAATCAGCCGTTCTCGCCTCCCTACCTTGGGCCAAACTCGGCATGACAATCTGCTACGACATGCGCTTTCCGGCGCTTTACCGCGAACTCGCCCAGGCCGGAGCCGAAATCTTGGCCGTCCCATCATCCTTTACGGTGCCAACCGGCAAGGCACACTGGCACACGATCTTGCGCGCCCGGGCCATTGAGAACCAGTGCTTTGTCCTTGCCGCAGCCCAAGCCGGTGATCACGAATGCGGACGCCAAACCTACGGCCATTCCATCGCCATCTCACCGTGGGGCGAAATCCTCGCAGAGGCAGATGGCGACACTCCCGGCTTCATATCCGCCGAAATCGACCTATCGGAGGTCACCAAGGCCCGTGGCCGCATCCCCTCACTGACAAATGACCAACCATTTGACATTACGCGTACAGAACTTATCTAAAAATAGACTGTGCCATGTTAGAAGTGCTGGCAGGCGCGCCCGCCCCCGTGAGCGAATAAATGATCAAATATCAACTGCAATGCGATAAAGACCACGGTTTCGCCGGCTGGTTCCAGTCAAGCGAGGCGTTTGACAAGCAGGTCAAGCGCAAGCTCGTCGATTGCCCGAAGTGTGGCTCGACCAAGGTCCGCAAGGCGCTGATGGCGCCCAACGTATCGACCAGCAAAAAGAAGACCGAGATCACGCCTGCCGCCCGCGCCGAAATCGTCAAGGCAATGCGCGAAGTCCGCGCAAAGGTCGAGGAAAACGCCGAATACGTCGGTCCTCGTTTCGCCGAAGAAGCGCGTCGCATCCACTACAAGGAAACCGAGGAGAAAGGCATCTACGGCGAAGCCAGCCTCTCGGAGGCAAAAGACCTCGTCGAAGAAGGCATCGACTTCATGCCCCTACCTGTCCTGCCAGAAGACCAGAACTGACCGCACGACAACATTCAGTCAACTGGACCAAGAGGCGACTCGCCCAAATTTCAATACATTGTTAAGGTTGTTGTCGTTTCTGGAAAGTTATCAGCAGTATCGTGTGTTGCTGCAGTATATCCGGCGTTTTTCGGAGGTGTCATTTGCGTAATTTGCGTTATCCGTTCGAGCTTTTGCTCACGGTTTTGTTCTTATCGACCAGCATTGTGGTCATACTTCCGGCAGCCAGCCGCGCGCAAACAGTATCGGACGAAACGAGGCCTCAAGGCCTTGAAGAAGTCGAGCGCTTGACCACCACCGCCATGCGACTCATCAAATCTGGCAATCAGAAAGCTGCATTGATTGCGTTTCAGTCCGCCGCCACCAAAGCGCGCCTGCATCTCGGCCCGACAGACTACCGATACATTCAATCACTCAATAACCTGGCGCTGGCCTACGAGACCTCAGGCTCGCTTAATCGTTCCGAACGGATCTATCGCCAGGCGATCGCAATCGCTGAAGCCCAACCGAAGCTGCACGCGGGCCAACTGCCCAGCCTGCACAACAATCTTGCAGCCGTCTTGCTCCAACAATGCCGCATCACGGATGCCCGCGCGCTCTACCAACGCGCACTCGTGCTTTCCGAAAAATCACTCGGGGCCCAGCACACCGATACAATTATGGTTCGCTATAACGTCGAGCGCCTGGACCGCTACCTCAGTGCACCCCAGCCAACTCGCGCATCCATCGTCCAAACCAATCTCGGCAGCCGCAGTTCAGACGGCATCGGCTCGCTCCTACAGCGCTGCGTCAGCTAACAGCCAACAATTCCGTTCGCTTCTGTCGATCGGCAGCACCACGGCACTTGGCCTGGTCAGCACAGCTTGAACACGGCGACTTCTTCGGCCCATAGCCAAACACATCGCGCCGGAACGACGCCATCATCTCGTTGCAGTACAATTCATAAATGGTACTCACCTCGCCGATATTGCCGACGACAAATTGCGCGTGATCAGCAAATCCTTCGACAAACTGACAGCACGGATAGACGTTACCATTCCAGGCAATCGTTAGATCGTGGAACGGCCGGTCGCACGGCGTTTCCCGATCATCGACAACCGGAATGTCCTCCATCGCACTACCTCGATTAACGCCATGCTCCAGATAGTTGACGGACTTAACGGTAATCTTCAGCCCTTTGAATGCACCGCCCAACCGCATATCGATTCCCGGTCGGAATTTCTCAACCGTCAGCGCAACGCCGGTCCGCGCTGAAAACTGCGAAATCCGGGTAATCTGCTGCTGGTCCGTATAGGGGTGCTCGGTCGTCGTGTGCAGCGTCACCACAATCCGCTTCAAACCAAGCTTAGCTAGACGTTCAATCGACTTGCGGTTGATGTAATCGCCATTCGTATTGAACCAAATCGATGCCTTCGGCAGCGCGGCCTGAAATTCTTCCGCCACCTCATAGGTGCTGTCATGCGCCATCGGCTCGTTGAACAGATTAAGACAAATGCTGCCGGCAAAATCGATCGTTTTGAGATCACCCAGAATCTTATCGAGATGCTCGCGCGTCATCAGCTTAACAGCCGAACGCCGATCAATCAGAGCCACCGGACAATACGGGCATTTCCGGTTGCAGTGATCGAACGGCTCAAGCGTGATGTTGCGCACGTATTTCGAGAACAGCAGGCGTTGCTGATCTGCCGAAAGCTTTTGCGCGAACAAGTTCGCGTCGACCTCATCGAAGATTTCAAGGTTCAATGTGCGCTCCAGGACTTAGCTTCTGCCAATCGCAGATAGTCTACCACGCATCAGTTACAAGACGTCACACAACCATGTGACGCCACCGTGACACCGGAACATCTGATCGGCACGAATGGCCCGAGAGTGCCATTGCAAGCGCTTGGGGCTAATGCTGACCACTTGAACCGAGCAGCAATGCACTCGTGACCGAGACCCAACGTGCCGCGGGCGCAAAGCCTGCGTTTTGCTTGGCCTGGTCGATCTCTAACTCTTCGCAGCATACGGCGGCGCAACGAAATATGGCGGATAGGCCCCAAACTTCGTCATGTCGACCTCAACCAACGCCGGGCCATCAACCGCGATCGCCTCTTTCAGTTTCGGCCCAAGCTCATCAAGCGCACTGATCCGCCAAAACGGCATATGGGCAAGCTTCGCCAGTCCCTCCAGATCCGGACCGATCGGATCCGCCGCGAAATGGCGGCCACCATAAAGCGTATTCTGGATATCCTTGATGACGCCATAACCCTGGTCGTTCATCACCATGATCACAACATCAGCCTTTTCCTGCGCCGCCGTCCAAAGCTCTGTCATGTTCAGATAAAAACCACCATCACCGGTCATCGCAACGGTCTTACGGCTGCGATCCGCCATCGCAGCTCCGATGCCCATCTGATAGCCGGGGCCAATCGCAGCCCCGACCGGATAGATGTTTTGTTCCGGCGCAGACAGCGGCATATATCGATTGCCCCACGTCGAATTCGAAATCGTAATGTCGCGCACCCAGTACGCATCATCCGGCATCGCCTCACGCACGATCGATGCAAAATCCGCATAACGCCCAAGCGTCGGTCGATACGCAGCGTGCACCTCGTCACGAGTCTTCTTGATCGTGTCAGCCCAATTGGATGCAACCGCCATGCGCCCTTCAAGCCGGTCCGCCAGCGCATCCAGCGCCGCACCAGCTTCACCGACATGATAGTGACCCGCACTATACGTGCGCCCAAATGCTTCCGGATCAATATCGATATGCACTCGGTTTGCCGGCAGCGTGAGTTGCAGATCCCGCGTCTCATGCCCACGCATTCTGCCGCCCGCGACGATCATCAGATCAACATCGCCATAGAGCGCCTCAACCGCCGGCGCCGCGTTAAACGACCCAAGCGTCATCGGATGCGTCTCAGGTATCACCGCCCGTCCGTTGATCGACGTGACGACCGCAAAACCCATCGCAGTCAATCGCTCGACCGCGTCACCCGCATACCTGGCCCCCGTGCCACACCACAGCATCGGATGCTTCGCCTTTGTGGCCATTTCTGCAATGGCATCAAGACTGGCAGCATCACCAGCTTCCGGTGTCGGGATTGGCAACACCAAGCTATCAAGCTGATCCGGCCGCGCGATCTGCGAGCGCTGCACATCAATTGGAATCTCAATGCTCACCGGCCCCATCGGCGGCGTCATCGCTTCCGCCGCAGCCTTCAGCAAAATTCCAAACGCCGTCTCAGGCGTCCGGATCCGATAGGCCCGCTTCGAAACCGATTCCAGCATATCCAGCTGGCTCGGAACATCATGCACCGCACCATGCGCCTTATCGAGATCACCCGTTGCCGTCTGCCCCGTCAAATGCAGCACCGCGCTCGACCCGAAGCGCGCCTCAACCAGCGCCCCCGGCGCATTCGCAGCCCCCGGTCCCGTCGACGTCACAAAGCAGCCAAGCCCTCGCCGCGCCCGCGCATAACCATCCGCCATATGCCCGGCACCCATTTCGCCGCGCGCTGGAAACATCCGCACCGTATTGCGCCGCCCGAGCCCATCGACCATCGGAATATTGTGCACCGACACAACACCAAACACGACCTCAATGCCGACCTGATGAATAAACTCCGCAACCAGATCCCCGACGTTATAATCCGACATATGACGTGCCTCCTCTCGCCTGCAACCAACTGCCAAGAGTATGACGCGATGACGAACAGCAACCAAACGCGGGTGTGATAAACTGCCACGAGCGCGACTGCTACTCCCGCAAGTCAATCGCGCGCGACTATGCTGCCAAAAAAGTACAATGCAGTGAAGGCAACAGATACAACAGCAGCCGTGCGTATCTGCGTTCGAACAAAGACGTATCGGCGCATTTTTGTAGGCGCATTCAACGCATTGAAAGCCGGATGCCATACATTGCGATAACGCCTACTCGCGTTCCAAATGCCTGTTGCAACACCCACTAGTGTAGCCGTCCACCAGGATAGTTGATACTGCGCCAAAACCATCACAGAAACATATGCCGTGATCTCTACAAATCCCCAAAACTCGTACATCTTGTATTCTCTTTTTGGAATCTGCATGTCCCTGCGTCCACTCTCTCCACTCAACGCACCCCCAACCCAACCGCCGCCACCTCATTCACCACATGCACCGGCCGCAGACCCCTCGACACATCCACGATCGACTGCAATGCCGTGCGCGCAATGTCTTCGAAACACTCGTCCGTCCAGCACAGCGCATGTGGCGTGATGATCGTATTCTCCATCCCGATCAGCGGACTATCCGGCGACACCGGCTCCAACTCCGTAACATCAAGACCAGCACCCGCAATCTCACCTGACTGCAAAGCCTGAACCAATGCCGCCTCATCATGGATCGGCCCTCGCCCGACATTCAGATAATACGCATCGGGATTCATCTGGGCGAACGCTTTAGCGTTCATCAGATGCCGCGTCTCGTTCGTCAGCAAACAACACACCGTCACAAAATCAGAGCCCGTCAACACCTCGTCAAACGACACCAGACGACCACCGGCAGCCTGAACCTCGCCCGCATCCGCAAACGGATCACACGCCACCACCTCTTTGAAAAACGGTGTAGCCAGCCGAATAATTTCCTTGCCAATACTGCCAGCACCAACCAACCCCAGCGTCCGCGACGTAAGCCCCGTCCCCATATAATCCGTCCGTTCATTCCAACGCCCTGAACGCACCAGTTTATCTTTGTCGAACAATCGCCCGGCAAGCGCGAACAGCAACGTCAGCGTCGCAACCGCCACCGGCCTGCGAACTGCAATCGGCGTATTCGTCACGATCACACCGGCCGCCGTCATCGCGTCAACATCAACCGTGTCAAAGCCAACGCCATTGCGCGCAATAATCTTGCAACGCACATCACCACCAGCAACACATGAAGCGTTCACCGGCGGCAGGTTCACATGCAGCCCGTCATAGGTCGCCATCAACTCCGGCGTGATTTCGGTGACGTCCTCATCAAGCCACTGCCATTCGATATCCGGATTGCTCTTCAACACATCAAACGCCGCCGCCGGAAAGCAAGGCTCACCGGCAGCCGTCATCAGGTCCCGCGTCGAACCAATTTTGAACATCGCCAAACCGTCCTATTTCTTGGATTTCTTCTTCGGCGCATCGCGCACGCTATCGAGAATGTTGCTGACACCCGCCATCAGTAAATGATGATCCGTGCCCGCACCCAGCATGTTAAAGCCAAGCTTCTTGTAGTCCTTCGCCCATGTCGGATCGCTCGCAAGGAACCCAAGCCCCTTACCATTGGCACGACCAGCCTTGACCACACGCTTCAGCGCATCTCGATAAATCTTGTTGTCGAACTCGCCCGGAATGCCGAGAAAATTCGTCAGGTCGAAATGCCCAACCCACAGCACGTCAATGCCATCAACAGCCGCAATCTCTTCGACATTCTCGAGACCATGCTCCGTCTCGATTTGCGCGATGACCAGATTGCGCGCATTCGCAGCCTTCGCCTTGGCAACCGGCGATCCGCCTTCGTAATGATCATGCGCAAACCCGAACGCAGCGCCACGTCGGCCAACTGGCGGATAGCGACACGCTTCAACGATGGCACGTGCCTCATCAGCCGAATTGACCATCGGCACCATCACGCCCTCACAACCAATATCAAGCGCCCGCGCCAGATAGGCATAATCCGAACGCGGCACTCGCGCCATCGGCGCAACGCCAATACCTCGGCACGCAGCAACCTGCGCCTTGATCGTCTCATAGCCAAGCCCAGTATGCTCCATGTCGTAGATCACATACTCGCAACCAGAGAGCTTCATGATCTGCGCCATCCCCGGCGAGAAAAACTCAAACACCATCGAGCCAAGCACCACCTCACCCGCCATCACCCGTTTCCGCAAACTCATCTGAACGCCTCGCACTAATCTCGATCCAAACTCTTTGCGAAGTTTGCAGCGAAATGCGGGAGCAGCACAAGCGCGCGGACATCCACGCAAAAGAAAACCGCCGGGAAATCCCGGCGGTGATCAATCAGACGGCATGAAAGGCACGGAGGGAGGTCAGGCCTCAAGCCGTGTGAAAGACTAAAGTCGATTCAATCGGGATTTCGGCAAATCCATCAAACCGCGCTTAGCTTCGCGTGCCGCATGGTTTGGATGGATGCCCATTTCAGCAAGCTCATCACGGCTCAGCTGTGCCAACTGATTGCGTTCGCGTCGCACTTGCCAGGCCAAACGCATCACCTTGACGAACTTTGTCGGGTGCAAACCCGCTTTATCAAAGCCCGTATTATCAGAGCTAAGTCCGGTGCGAAGAAAATCGACAAATGTAGTGCTCATGACCATCCCCTTTTCCTGGGTGCGACGCTATTCGCCCGACTTCGCGCTCACCGGCGCTCGACCAAGACGACAACCATGATCTACCAATTTCCCTTGCATAACTAAATCGAATATATTTTATTGATAGCATAAGAAACCAATAGGCATCGCCAGGAGCTGACGCCATGCACAAGGACATCGACACGTCGATCTTGCGCGCCTTCGTTGCCGTCGCGGAAACCGGTAGCGTCACCAGTGCCGCGCGCCTGCTCAACCGCACTCAGGCAGCCGTTAGCCAGCAGATCAAGCGCCTCGAACAGCACTTCGACGTCGAATTGTTCCATCGCGAGCACAAGCGTGTTGCCCTCGGTCCCGATGGCGAGCGCCTGCTTGGCCCGGCCCAGCGCCTGCTTTCCATGAACGATGAAACCTGGGGCATGATGACAACGCCAAGTTTCCAGGGCGAAGTTCGCCTCGGCTTACCATCTGACCTCGTCGCAGCTTACGCCCCGATGATCCTACGCCGCTTTTACTCCGCCTGGCCGCAGGTCCGCGTCAGCATCGAAACCGGAAACTCCGAGGCCCTTGTCGATTCACTCGACCGAGGCGAGCTTGACCTGTCATTGACCACAGACCTGAAAACCGACCGCAACTGCGAAACATTGTACCGCGACCGCCTCGTCTGGATTGGCGCCCCCGGCACCACCGCACACAAACAACGGCCACTCCCCATCACGATCGGTGGCGCGAATTGCCGGTTTCGCCCGTGCACTTTGGAAAGCCTCATGAACGCCGGCATCGAGTGGCGCATGGTCATCGAAATAACCAATCACGAAGCGATGTGTGCGCCGGTCACTGCCGGGTTAGCCGTCACCGCGCTCCTCGTCGATTCGGTGCCGTCCCATCTGACGATCATCGACACCGACCAGGGCCTGCCACCCTTGCCCGAGTTCGACATCAATCTGCATCTGCCACGCAGTGGCGCCAGCGATTTAGCCGAAGCGCTCGCGCATCACATCCGGGCAGATTTCGCCGCCCTCTATGGCTCAAACGACAATCGGGTAGCGCACAAATGGGCCTAATAGATATCTGGAAACGTCGGGCGTGGCGCCGCGATGACGATGCTATACGAGCCTTCGATGGCCTTGCGCCCGCAATTGTCATAACCGGCGGCTCCGACGGTATCGGCCTGGCACTCGCTCAGGAATTCGCCTCGCCGGATTTCGCAACAGTGCTCATCGCCCGCACCCCGGAAAAACTCGAAACGGCCCGAAACACCTTGAACGCGAGCGGTCACAACAACGTCCTCACGCTGCCACTAGACATCACCGTTGCCACCGCCGCGGGTCAGATAAACACCTTTCTCGGCACCCATGGCCTCTATGCCGACATCCTCATCAACTCGGCCGGCATCGGCACCACCGGCGATTTCGCTCTGGAACCAGTCGAAAAGCTCACAGCAACGACCGAGCTCAATGTCACCGCGCTGACAACACTCTGCCGCGCCTTCCTGCCCGACATGCTGGTTCGTGGTCGCGGCGGCATCATCAACGTCTCATCCCTCGGCGGTTTCGCACCCGGCCCTTATCAGGCCGCCTACTACGCCTCAAAAGCCTACGTCATCTCGCTAACCCGAGCGCTCGCCCACGAAAATCGCGGCCAGGGTGTGCGCTTTGCGACACTCGCCTCTGGCCCCGTCAACACCGAGTTCCATGCCCGCGCCAATGGCGAATCCGCGCTCTACCGTCATATCTTGCCGGCGATGTCCGCCGAACAAATTGCCCGCAGCACAAAACGCGGCTACAGCCTCAGCCGATCTCTCATTGTGCCAGGCATCTTCGGCAACTTAATCGCATTGGCGCTACGGATCCTGCCCGCTATGCTGACAACACCCATCGTCGCGATTCTCTTAAAGCCCAGAATGAAGGTTACAAGACCAAAGATTACAAACGTGACGACCAACGGACCCACCAAGGACTAACTTCCCAAGCCATCATGCTCGACAAACCAACAACATCACCTGACACCGCGCGTGCCACAGCGACTGACAACAGCTCCAACCAGCCGGCGCCCAAACCCATTTTGATCGTGTTGCACCAGCCACAATCAACACCATCGCATGTCGGCCGGACGCTACGCGATATGGGCCACGTGCTTGATATTCGCCGTCCCCGCTTTGGCGATTCTCTGCCTGAAACACTTGAGCATCACGATGGCGCTGTCATTTTCGGCGGCCCACAGAGCGCCAACGATCCCGACGACTTCATCAAAGCCGAAACCGATTGGATCGACGTACCACTGCGCGAAAGCAAGCCGTTCCTCGGCATCTGCCTTGGCGCCCAGATGTTCGCTCGGTTCCTTGGATCGAAAGTCAGCTTCGATGACGGCGATCGAGTCGGCATTGGCTACCACCCAGTCGAGCCACTGGCACCCGCGGTCAACGACGTCGAATGGCCAACGACCGTCTATCAATGGCACCGCGAAGGTTTTGAGCTGCCAACCGGCGCCGAACTTCTCGTCCGCGCCGACACCGCATTCGAAAACCAAGCGTTCCAATACGGCAGCGGCACCGCCATTCAGTTTCATCCTGAGATCAGCTACCAGCAGGTCTGCCGCTGGTCCGGCAACAGCCCGCATCGCCTCTCGATGCCTTGTGCTCAGGACCGCCCAACCCAGCTCCGCCATCACCTCACGTTCGCACCCACCGTGCATCGTTGGCGCGCGGCTTTTCTAAAAAATTGGGTACGACCCAGCGGCCGCTGAAACCCGCGCTGTAGCATTCAGAGGCCCGCCGTTACGGCTCGCTCAGTGAGCGTCATATTTCCTTACCGGCCGCTCTCTTGAATTGACGATCAAAGAACTGCCATTACACTCATAAATTGGAAACACTTTCGCTGCTAAATATCTCAAGCGACAGGCGATCTTGTTTCGCGTACCTGGCGCTATCGGGGAATGCTGGTCACGGCCATCATTCCCCGCCTCTCGTTCAAAGCTCAGCCAAGCTGCACTGGCAACGACAAGAACCCGCGAAAACGCACGCGCCCGCCTCTGACGAACTCTCCCGCCGCCCGATAGTCCGGAAAGCGCGCCAGAAACCGCCCGATTGCGATCCGCCCTTCAAGCCGCGCAACATTCATCCCGATGCACTGATGCGCGCCTGACGCAAACGCCAGATGGCGATTTGGTTGCCGCCCCACATCCAGTACGTCCGGTTTGGCAAACCGTTCCGGATCCCGGTTCGCAGCACCAATGCACAACGTCACACGCGTACCCGCCGGCACCTCGCGACCACCGATCTCAGTCGCAACGGTCGTCGCCCGATTGCCAAGTTGATTGGAACTCTCAAATCTCAGAAACTCTTCAACCGCCGTTCTGATCAACCCTGGATCATCAAGCAGGCGCTGCGTTTCATCCGGCCAGTCCAGCAGCGTGACCAAGCCGTTACCGATCAAATTTGTCGTCGTCTCGTGCCCCGCATTGAGAATGAAAATCACGTTCTGCAGTAACTGCATCTCAAGCAGGCGTTCACCGTCAACTTCGCCCTGGATCAACCGCGTCAACACATCCTTTTCGGGATCTCCAGGATGCTGACGTCGCGCCGTCACCAAACCTTTCAGATAATCCAGAAAAGCCTCAACCGCCTCTTCGCCAGCACGCAGCTGAGCGTCCGTCAGCGCCGGCTCCAGCGCACCAAGGATCGACAGCGACCAATCTCTAAGCGGCCCGCGTTCATCACGCGGCACCCCCAGCATATTGCCAATCACTTCGATCGGGATTGCGGCTGCAAAATCTTCAATCAGGTCGACCGTACCACCCGTTGCAGCCTTGTCCGCCATCTCATCCAGCAACCTATCGACCAACTCGACCACCGACGCTTCCATGTCAGCAATCGCGCGCGGCGTCAGCGCGCCTGCCATAATCCGCCGCACATGCGTGTGCAATGGCGGATCGTTAAACACCAGGCTCGTCGTATGATGCTGGAACAGAGGCCCGGAACCAAACTTCGGCGCAAATTCCTCACGCTTATCGGATGAGTACGTAACCGTATCCTTATAGATCCGCTCAAGGTCGGCATGCCGTGTCAGAAACAGCGAGCCATCCGGCATTGTACGAACCGGGTCATGCACCCGCAGCGCATGATAAATCGGATAGGGGTCGTCAACGAATCCAACCGGCAGGTTCATCAGATCAAACGACTGCGCCATCGCCGCCGCATCCAGCCCTGTCTCACCCTGCCCCAAACCGTCCTCCAAAATCGTTCACTTTGGTCACACCTTTTCACCTCGGATCACATAACGCTGAACCACACCAAACGTCCACAATTCGGTCTCCAGCCAGTGGCCAACATCAACGAAAGGAGACATACATTATGAAAACGCTAATCATTGCAATCGCCGCAGCGGGCTTCTCACTCACCGCTTTACCCAGCACCTCTGAGGCTGGCGCGAAGAAGTATCGACACGCCGGCAAATCTTATCACCGCAAAAATCATCGACGCCGCTTCTCGCGCCACGACTGCAACCGGCTTCCGATCAGCGTAACTCGCCCCCCGAATACCGGTCACTATACCTACCAAGGCTACCCTTTGTGGGCGGCGCGCGCACTCCAGCCTCGCAGCAACCGATAGCATCTGCCAGAAACAACACGCTCCGGTGGCCCGCCTCTTCGGCCACCGGACTACCCTCTCAGTACAATCCGCGTTTCGCCATCACATCTGTCTGCCGCGCATTTTCTGTCTCGGTCAGGCCATTGACATGATCCAGCAACATCTCGGCATAGCTCGGCAGTGCGGCGCGATCGATTTGACGCGAGCCATCCCATAGCGCCGAGCGGCTGAGCGCCTTCGCGCAATGCAGAAACGCTTCCTCAACCCGCACCACCAGCCCAATCTTCGGCGCCCGTCCTTGCACGGCACTTCCTTCAAGCACACGCGCATCGTCGGTTATCCGGCCAGTGCCGTTGATCCTCAGCGTCTCGCCCATACCCGGCACCAGAAACAACATGCCGATCCGCGGATTGCCTAGCAGATTGGCCATCGCATCGAGCCGGTTGTTGCCAACCCGATCCGGCAGCAACAGCGTCCGGTCATCCAACACGCGCACGAACCCCGGCGGGTCACCGCGCGGTGAAACATCAGCACCATTTAAGCCTTGCGTCGCGATCACACAGAATGGCGACAACTCAATCACGGCCCGGCAGTGCTTATCGAGATGATCAAGCACCTTGTCGGTTGCCCGTGACATCGGCGCGTGATGCAATGCGCGCAACTCATCCTCGGTCGTGATGTAGTGC
This sequence comes from uncultured Hyphomicrobiaceae bacterium, assembly GCA_905480435.1. GTDB lineage: Bacteria > Pseudomonadota > Alphaproteobacteria > Rhizobiales > Hyphomicrobiaceae > CAJQQK01. Next base: position 17,300 of record CAJQQK010000012.1, read on the forward strand.
AGGTCTTCCGGGTCCATTGCGCCATCCATCTGGGAATGAGTTCACGACAGGCGCTCCACTCGAAGCCTGTATCCAAGCCTCCAACGTGACCTGAAACAACCTTCAGTTCAACTGTCATGTCTTCATGCCGCGCAGTGGTCCAGATATCGAATAGATGCGCCGCCAACAGCTCAAAGGCCTCGCCTTGAACTCTGGCTTCACCTATCCTGCAGCCAATAACGCCAGCTCCGCTACCTTGCACCATTCCGCCGGCAGGCCCCCAGCACAGTAGGCAACCGCAATGAGCGATACGTCCCCAAAAACCGCCCTCATCGCCGGCGCAACCGGTGCCGCGTCCAAACGGCTTGTCGAAGTTCTGCTTGCTGATCCTAACTGGTCCGTCATCGGCCTCAGCCGCAATCCTCCGGAAAGCCCACACGACCGGCTGCGCTACGTCCGCGCCGACTTGCTCGACCCTAAAAGCGTTACATCCGCACTAGATGGCGCCTCTCACATCACGCATGCGTTCTACACGTCTCGCGCGCCCTTCAAAGAAGGTGGCGTCGAAGACGTGCCGAGCAACCGTGCCATGGTCAAAAACATGATTGATGCGCTCGAAACCGTCAGCCCGGGCAATCTCGGGCACATCCATCTTGTCGAAGGTTCAAAGTGGTACGGCGTCCACGCTGGCCCAAGCCCGTCACCAGCCCGCGAAGATGCCGCCCGTCACATGCCGCCCAACTTCTACTACGACCAAGAGGATCTTTTGAGCAGCCGCCAGCACGGCCAACGCTGGTCATGGTCTGCATCGCGACCGAACGTCATCTACGATTTCGCACCCGACCGCACGCGCAACATCGTCCCAACGCTTGGCGTCTGGGCTGCCATGTCCAAAGAGATGGGCATCCCTCTCGATTTTCCCGGCAAGAACTTCGAGAATCTTTCCGACATGACCGATGCGGTTCAACTCGCCAATGCCATGAAATGGATGTCGACCTCACAGACCGCGGAGAACCAAGCCTTCAACGTCACTGACGGCGACTTCTTCCGCTGGCGACAGCTGTTCAAGCGCATCGCCGATCATTTCGAAATCGAGCTTGGCCAGGCCCGCCCGATGAATGTCGAGAGGTGGATGGCAGACAAAGAGCCGTTATGGAATCGCATCGTCGATCGCCACAGCCTGAAACCGACCCGGCTGGAGAACTTAGCAGCGTGGGGTTTTGCTGACTTTCTATTCAATCAAACATTCGATGTGGTGTCGTCGATGGTCAAAATCCGCCAAGCCGGCTTCCACGATACGCGAGCCACAGAGGACACGTTCATTGCGCATTTAGCCCAGTATCAAGCAGCAGGTATTCTGCCGAGATAACCCGCGCAACTGCCAATTGGAACGGTAGCTAAAGACCACTGCTTTGCACTCCGACCACACATTATCAAGCGAACCAACAATTTACGCGCCAGATACGCATCTGTCTGATCAGTCCGCTTCAGATGCGACAAGTGAAAGCACAGCCACTCTGCTTTGCTCCATCGAAGGCACTTGTATAAGCTCTATCGTGTCAGCCAAGTCATCAACGGCCCGGACCAGTAGTCCACTGACCTGTTCATCGCCGAGCAACAATGACCTTTCCAGCGAAATACGCACTAAATTAAGCGCATCAGCCACTGGCTCGAGAACATCTTCTTTTGATATAGCATTGGAAGACAATATTAGATCCCCCGTCCGAAAATAGTACTATCGTTGACATGCAATGATCACACAAAACAAACTACCCATCATTTGGGAATTACATCTTATCCGTATCAAGAGCACAAAGTCCGTTAATGTGCGCATCAGGAATGCTTCCATCTATACTTTTGCTCTCACACATAGATGACTTCAATAGGGGCCCACATGGAAGTCCGGCAACTCAAGTACTTTCTGGCCGCACTTAAGGCGGGGAAATTCACCCGCGCAGCCAACAGCATGTCGCGTTTTTCAAGGATCCCAATAAACGCGACGTGCTCTAGAAACAGGAAATTGGCGCTGTTTCAGATACCATCCTCTGGTTGCCAATCGGGCTGAGCATCAAAGGTCGGAAGGCTCTCGTCTGCGATGCCCGATCGCGTCCCAGGGCGTGGTGTAACAGTGCTCGATTTCGGCGGCTTCGGCTGAAGTGAGCCCACAGGGCGAACGCAAGGCGAAGCCGCTTATCCACAGCCCGTCAGGGCGGTCATGGTCCGACTCAATGTTTGTTTG
>CAJQQK010000013.1 GCA_905480435.1 uncultured Hyphomicrobiaceae bacterium
TCGAGGGCATCAATTCTCTCGTCCAGGCCGCAAAAGCCAAGGCACGCGGCTACCGAAACAGCAAGACCTTGAAGGCCGTCACCTACCTCATAGCTGGCAAACTCGACCTCAGGCTACCCACTTGAAACGTCGGGTAGCCTCTTTAGCGAGGCTTAATAAAACCGGTCGCAAGTGATCGGTTCCAATGGGAATCGTTCACTGTTCGACCAATTATAGAATTGCTAACGCCCGCGATGTCTCTCAACCCGGATGCATAGCCGTTGAGAACCGCAAACCCTAAAGGCTATACGTCGGATGCGGGAGGCAATGAGTCTCGGTAGGCCGGGCCCGCCATTTCAGCATCGCACTCCTGATCCTGGTCACGCGCATGGCGGTTATCTTACGGCCAACTGCCCTCGTCATGCACGATGCGGCAGTCCATTTCGTAATCGAGACCGATAACCGGTGGCCGTGCGTAGTGCCACGTCAGGCCTTTGTTGAGCACATCAAGCTCAGCCATGTCGCGCATCGCATGATGGAAATCGTACACCGAATAGGCTTGCACGGCTGTCGTATCCGTCCATTTGAACCCGAGAAGGCCAAGCCGGCGCTGCATCTCATTGACCACAAACAGCGCTTTCTCGTGGATTGCTTCTGGGCTCGTCTCGCCAAGCCGGACGATCCGGTCGGCATAGGGCCCGTCGCCTTCGCGTGCCTCGGCACCGCCTGATATAACCGCCGTCGGTGCCGATGCGCCGCCATCTTCTACGATATACGAGAACGCGTAGAATGATGGCTCAGGTGGCGCGCCGACGTCCGGACACACGTTGCTGCGCGCAACCGGGTTGAGGATATCATCGTTCATGATGCCCCATTTCTTCAGGGTCACAACGTAGAGGTCGTTGAAGGCTTTAAAGCCCGCATCGGTAAACTGTCCCGGCGAGCGCAGTTCGCAGGCGCAGAACCGTGTCGTCGGCAGGTCGCCTGATTTGAACCGCGCTTCGATCATTTCGAAACCCTGGGCAACTGGCACGGGTTTAGCAAATGTTTCGCGCACAATGCGATATCCGGGTAGCGCTGCAACGCCAGCTGAATACTGAAACACACTCGGCACAAACCGGTATCCACCCGCTGCAAAGTCCAAAACGTCCGCCATAACACTCTCCTGCCTGCTTCATGCACTTATGCAGCTGATTGTGCGCGTATGGCTCCTTGCCGTCCAGTCCGGCGCACGACAGATCAGAAGGCTGGAGGTTTGGCGGCGCTATGCCAAGATCAATTGCAACACTCGTTGAGGCTTTTGCCAACATGAACGGAAGATAAACAATCCCCCCAGAAAACGTTCAGCTGGCTTGTGGTCTATTGGCTTCATCGAAACACGGCGGTGATCTTCCGCCACCACAGATAAGGGGCATTATCTCATGGGTACGACAAGAAACTGGATCGCAGCTACCGCAGCCGTAATCGCAATGGCAACCCCATTCATCGGCTCAGCCGAAGCGCGTCCCGACCGTTTTCGCGATGGCAAACAAATTGAACTTCGTGGCGACAACGTCCAATTGATCGTCAACCGCCGCGACGGCCGCCGCTTTAACCGACGCGGCTCTGTCAGAACACCGCGGATCCATCGCCGGATTCAGAACCAGCTGCACCGCATCAATCGCGGTCGCAATACAGGCCGCCTATCGCGCTTTAGTAGCGTCCGACTGCGTGGCCGCGTCTTCGCCATCCGCTCTGCGCTGCGGTTTTCGAAACTTGATGGTCATGTCAGCGGACGTGAGCGCGGACGCTTGATGAGCATGCTCGATGCGAACTCAAATCGAATTCGTCGCCATTCTAGGTTCGGCAACGGCAATCGCCGCTTCCGGTAAGACAATCGACGAACTGCTTTGAGGGCGGGGTCGTACAGGGAAACCTGTGCGGCCCTATTTTTGTTGCTGTTGGACGCAGAACGCCAGCAAGAACTCTTTAACTGTAATCGTTTACGATTAAGACACAGTTTTTCAGCGTTCGAGGTCGTTCATGAGTGTTACCGGATCCTTACTATTTGACGAAATTTGCCAGCGAGGCAGCGTCCACGAAGTTGATGTTGCAAAGCTCAGGACGCAATTTTACGAAGATGGCCGCATTGCTGCCAATGAAGCCGATGCCCTATTCGAGATCAATCATGCCTGCCGCGTTCAAGATCCGGCCTGGCAGGAGTTCTTCATTGAGGCAATTGCTGGTTTTATCGTTGGGCATGCAGAACCGCGCGGTTACATCAACGTCGACAATGCGGATTGGTTGATCGAACGCATCGCGCAAGATGGCGTCCTCGAAACGCACACCGAGCTTGAAATTCTGATCTGCGTCATCGACAAGGCACGCTGGTCTCCCGAAAGCCTTGTTCGTTTCGCGCTCAATTCCGTGAAGGACGCGGTGATCTCTGGAAAAGGCACACTGCGCAACGGTCAGGCGCTCAAGGCTGGCGAAGTGACAGATGCGGACGTCGAGTTGATCCGCCGTATAATTTTTGCATATGGCGGTGACGGCAATGTTGCTGTGACGCGCGCAGAAGCCGAAATATTGTTCGAAATCAACGATGCGACCGCAGAGACGACTGACAATGCCGCTTGGACCGAGTTGTTCGTCAAGGCCGTGAGTGGCGTCGTGATGGCGGCATCGGGCTACCGCGCACCGCCGCGAGCGGAGGCTTTGCGTCGCGAACAGTGGCTCGAATCGCGTGGCGACCTGTCCCCCGGAAATTTCATGCAGGCCATGTATGACGGCGGCTTCTCAGGATTCGCGGGCCTGTTCACCAAGCAGAACGACGAAGAGCAGCAATTGGAGCGTCTTGAGATCGAGCGTCGCGCCATCATTACCAACGAAGAGGTAACGGGCGACGAGGCGAACTGGCTCGCAGCGCAGATCAATCGCGATGGCGAGCTGTCATTCAATGAAAGCTGTTTACTAGTGCATCTGGATCGCGTCCCATCAGGTGGTGTAACAGTGCCGGTCAGGTCCGTCGCAACGTTGTCCGGACGGTCAGTCAGCGGTTAGGGCCGCCGGTTCTGATGCACCATCATGGCTGATGCCGCCGAGAGTTTCCAGTGTCATGTA
>CAJQQK010000014.1 GCA_905480435.1 uncultured Hyphomicrobiaceae bacterium
TGCCTCTGGCTGGCGCAGCGGGATGACTGTAGGGTTCGACATAGGCGTATCGCTCCTCTGGAGTTTATGGCTGGTCTCGATAACCGCCACGATACGTCACCTCTCTCAGATTCTGTCACCCAATTTCGGTCATAGCTCCCGGGCAACCCTCGAATGCACATCGGGGGTGAGTCGCCTCGCTCAGGAAAGGACATACAGTCTAGCACCGATCATTGCGCATGGCTCTGTCTTGTTTGCGTAACCCCATAGTCTGTGCTAAACTTAGCTTTCATTTTATGTCGTATTTCGGATTAACTGAGGTTCCCCGATCAAGCGCATCCTCTATTATTCTGTCGTGCAGCATGCCGGTACGCCCAATGGCGGAATGATTGCTTGCCAAATGCATCTGACGCGGCTCGCAGCCTTGGAGCGCTATACACTTCACGCGGCTATTCCCGTGGCGGCATCGAACAAGAGTGAAAACGAGGCCAAGCTCTCGTCTCTCGGCGCGCAGTTTCATGGTATTGAGATGGTCGGCGGCGATATACCGGGACCGCGCCCGCGAGCACTGAACCCGACCGAGCGTTCGCCAATACCTTGGGAATCATGGTCCAGGAACCAACAGCTGATCGACCAACAGGCAGCCGCTCTCCTAGCCTCCATACGACCCGACATCATTGTCATTGATCATCTTTATTCTGCGTTATCGGTTCCCAAGCTCGTACAATCCAGCGTACCGCGTATCGTGATAATCCATAATAATGAGACCCGACATTTTAGCGATCAGATCAACTTGGGTATCGTGTCAGCAGATGTCGCAGCCAGTTCAGAAGCAATTCGCCGGCTAGACCGGTTTGAGAGAGCCGCCTACCGCACTTTTGACGCGGTTGTCGTTCTGTCACGAAAGGACGTGCCGAAAAAGATCGGCAAGACCGCACCTGTCCACCGAATTGTGCCATGTCTCTCGACCGAACCCACTGGCTGGAGATTTTTGGGAAACAAACGCCTGTTTTACGTGGGGCACGTCGCGCACCACCCTAACAAGTTGGCAATGGAGTGGCTGGTGACCGACTTCGCGCCACTCCTCGAAGAGGTTTTGCCTGATGTCCGGCTGGAACTAGTGGGCGCCGAGGCCTCTGATTTCGCAGAGCCTAAATCGAAGAATATCGTTTTTCATGGCGCTGGTGATGGCAATCTCGTTAAGGCGCTTTTTCGCGAAGCGGGGCTTCTTGTTGCACCGATAAAAAATGAAACCGGCACCAAGATGAAAATATTGGAGGCTCTGTCATGCAGCACCCCCATCCTCGGCAGTTCGGGCGCGTACTCCGGTCTGCCAAGCAAGTTGATCCCGTCCGGAATGCCATTGCTTGATCTTGACGATCCGAAAGAAATGGCTCTAACTGCCGCCAAGATTCTCACGGACGAAAAGGCGGCAAAAACCTGCAGTCGGCAGATCTCCACTCTACAGGACCGGCTCGCGACAGACAGCCAAGAGGCTTGGGAGGGACTGATTACCAGCCTTACCGGTCAACCGTCACAATCCCGCCTGACGTTTGCCGACACATTAATCGGACTAGCCATTGGAGAACCGCTGACAACGAATTGTTTCAGTCAACATCCTTGGATCCAAAGCCTTGCCAGGACAACTGACGCGGGCAAAGCCGCCGGAACCGAGATCGCATTGATACCACCCTCCTTTGTCCAAGTTGAAGGACTGCATGGCATAGAACAGTCAAAAATGGACGTGTTCCGTTGGACGGACGGTGCAACCCGCCTCACAATTACGCCAACAGCGGAGCTTGACGCCAAACGGCTGCGCCTACGCTTTTCACCCAAGGGCATCGTGAATGACATGGCGTATGAAGTGTTGATTAACGAAGCACCCGCTGCATATCACAAACTCGCTAGTAAGAGGACATGTACGATCGACCTACCCCAGCTAGCCAGAAATGAGACGGTCACGGTCGAAATCCGATCTCAAGCTGTCTCACCGCCCGGCGACCACCGTGCCCTCAGCCTAAAGCTGCAGAGCGCTACGCTTATCAAAGATTAGCCGCCGCACCATCAGGCGGTCTTTTCAAGCCAAAGCGCGCCGCCAGAGTTTTTCAAGAAATTTGGATAGGTACGCTGGATGAGATCTCTTTCAAACAGGCGCATATAGTCGTTGAAGAATAGAACTCTCCAGGCGTCGTTGTTAATGAGGAAAGCGCGAACGGCATAAAGCTCATTCCATGATCGGTTTTCTTCGACAGCCCAGCTACGGGGATATTCAAATGGCCAGAACATGTCATGGAAATGAACAATCACGCCCTTGGCCAAACGAGGTAGAATCTCAAATAGCTCAAAAACAACATCGGATCCGGTACGCAGCACATGCGTACTGTCGATAAACAGGATGTCTCCAGCCTCAAGCTCGTCATAGATAGTCACTGGCGTGTCTTGCACAGCCGTTTCGATCACATGAAGCTTCCGATAGTCAGCGCGCATCACTTCCCGCAGGATTTTGGTGTAAGGCTCGATGAATGTAAGTTTGGTATCAGTCTTTGCAATAAACTGCACAGTGTCAATGGAACAGGCAGACGACCAACCACTTCCTATCTCAATGATTCGCTTTGGCCGATAGACGGAAATCATCGCCGAAAGCACGGAACCGTCGCCCCAGGCATACATGCTATTGTCATATTGATAGCGATAGGGCGGTGTCAGGCCGTCGCCAAATGGCAGTGAAACAAAGTGAGGAACAAGCTTGCCCCAGGTCTCAACTATATCTGCGCGCACCACCGGGATGCCCGGCAGCGAGTCGGCCGAAAAGTCTACCTTGCGTGATTCAAGATATCGCTCCGCTTCTTTCGGATCCACTACCGGTGAATAAAAGTGGCCAGGCGGCACGAAGAGCTTCACCTTGTTCTGCAGAGCGAATTCTTCGCCCTCAACCATGACCTGCAATAGTCGCTCCAGGCTCAGCCCTTGGGCGAACTGCAGCACAATGCCATCAAGTTCTTCAAGACCAGGTTCGCGGCGCAATACCCCGGCATATAATCGTCTGATCGACTCCTTGCGCTCTTCATCCCGTAGTGCCGCTTCGTTCATCTGTGCCCATCCCGATTGCTAGCCCGTCTCGACGTGGTTGTTGGACAACCTGCTCTACATTACCCCATACGATCTTACAAGGCTCCTCGACGAACTGAGTGGGTAACCTCGGTCTCAGTGCCTTCTGCTACCCTGAGGGATTGGCTTTTTTGTTCGACCCCCTGCTGAGCCCGCTTTTCCGTCCCGACCCACATGTAATCTGCGCCGACGTGTGGAGTG
>CAJQQK010000015.1 GCA_905480435.1 uncultured Hyphomicrobiaceae bacterium
CCAGGGTACGTAGCTTCGCCCTCAATATCCTGCGTGCCAACGGCGAAAACAATATCTCGCAGGCCATGTGGCACAACGTCCTCGACATCACACGGCCGCTCAATTATCGCTTCATGTAGTTAGCGTTGAACAGCCCTGGTACTCAATGCCATCCACCCGCTCCGTCATTCCCGCAAAGGCGGGAATCCAAACATGCATCCATTAAACGGGCGCTTCCAGTAAATCACAGTGCCTCCACCCAACAAAAAAGGCTCCACCGAAGTGGAGCCTCTTTCAATCTCGCTAATGAGCGGGAAACCTACTCGCGGTCGCCAAACAGATAGAGCAGCGCCTGGAACATATTGATGAAGTCCAGATACAGGCTCAGTGCGCCCATAATAGCTGCCTTCTGTGCCAATTCCGCATGCCCGGCCACTTCGTAATAGCCATCTTTGATCTTCTGCGTGTCATAAGCCGTCAAGCCAGCGAAAATCAACACACCGAGTGCTGAAATTGCGAACTGCAACGCGGATGACTGCAGGAAGATGTTCACGACAGCTGCAATGATGATGCCGATCAGACCCATGATCAGGAACGATCCCCAACCGGTCAGATCTTTCTTCGTCGTGTAGCCGTAGAGGCTGAGACCAGCAAACGCAGCGGCCGTTACGAAAAACACCTGAACGATCGATTGCCCCGTGTAGATCAGGAAGATGCTCGACATCGACGCGCCCATCACAGCTGCAAACAGCCAGAACGCAAGCTGCGCTGAAGCGGCACTCATCTGATTAACCCGCATCGACAGGTAGAAAACGAACCCGAGCGGCGCCAGCATGATCACCCAGCGAAGCGGCGATCCATAAACCATTTGCCCCATTTCCGTGAGCATCATGCCATTGCGGAGCTTTGCAGCTGCCAGCGACGGATCATTTGTCGTCAGCATGACCATCATGGCGAAAGCTACAATGCCGGTCAGCGCAATGCCGCCCGCCATATAGTTGTAGACCATCAGCATGTATGACCGGAGGCCCTGGTCTACGGCGCCATCGGCGCGTGAACCAGCAACCCGGAACTGGTTATCGAATTGAGCCATTTTATTAAAGTCCCTCTCACGTCAAAAAGGGGCACGACCCTGAGCCGCACCATGCGGTTTGGAGCGCCACATCGCCAGCCGAACATTTGTCGTCCGACCCAACGGTAAACTTGCACCTAACTTATGTACGCGCTTCGCCCGTTTCAAGTCATCCCGTAGATGACGGCTAATAATTATTTAGATCCTAAAATCATCGCTTAATTAGGTCAGGATCGCCGATAAGTCACACTTTTTGCCTATAAAGTGGTCCGAGACAGCAGCATCCAGTCAGATATCTGACAATTCAGAGCGCCCGAGCGGTAGAAATTAGCCATTTCACACGTTGATTTGCGGAGGGATTATCATGCCACGTCTGTTCTCTGGCATAGAACTGCCAGCCGAAATCCAGGCAGAACTCTCCAATCTGAGCCAGCCACTGCCATCCGCGCGATGGATCGAGGCTGAGAACCTGCACGTGACGTTGCGTTTTGTTGGCGATGTCACGCCTCCCGTCGCCCACGAGTTCGCCGCCAACCTGGCCAACATCGCCTTTGATCCATTTCCCGTCCGTCTGGTCGGCTTGGATACGTTCGGCGGTGATGCACCGCGCGTCTTGTTTGCTGCCATTGAACCAAACGAACAGCTATCCGATCTCGCCCGCGCCAATGAAACAGCAGCCCGTCGCGCCGGTGCAGCACCAGAGAGCCGCAAGTTCATCCCGCATGTAACTTTGGCTCGCCTGCAATCACCGCGGGTCGATCCAATTGCCCGCTATCTCAGTCACAAGGGCGCGTTTGCAACCGAACCGTTCTTGGTCAGCCAGTTCGCACTGTTTTCCGCAAAGCCCAACACCGGCGGCGGCCCCTACGTCATCGAGCAGGTATTCCCGTCAACCATGGGCAGCTTCGACGATATCGACTGGGATGACAAAGACTGGGACGACGACAACTATGCCCACACCGACGTGCCCGGCGTGAATGAGCACTAATTGAATTCAGCACCAACCACATCGGAACGGATTATGGCCCAGAAACTTAATGCCGCCCAGCGCACAGAAGCCCTCGCAGCCCTAACAGAATGGCAGCCCGTCGTAGACCGCGACGCCATCATACGCACCTATCGCTTCGCCGATTTCAGCACAGCCTTTGGCTTCATGTGCCGCGCGGCCCTGGTTGCCGAAAAGATGGATCATCATCCCGAATGGCTGAACGTCTACAATCGCGTCGAAGTCACGCTCACCACCCACGATGCAGGCGGTTTGACAGCACTCGACATCAAACTCGCAACCGCCCTGGATGCGATTGCAGCTGGCAACTGATCAACCGCGGGCCTAGTTCTAATTCGGCAATTGCCCGTTCGGAGCACCGCCCTCGAGCTGCTCTTTGCGATTGACGTACAACGCCGCAAAATCAATCGGATCAAGGAACAGCGGCGGAAAACCACCTTCACGGGTCAGATCTGCGATAATCCGCCGTAAAAATGGAAACAGCATCGACGGGCAGTTCACCAGCAAAAACGGCTCCAGCGCCTCCCTCGGCACACTATCAATCTGGAAAACGCCGCCGTACGTGCATTCCATCAGATAAATCGTGCCCTGGTCATCTGTCGCCTTAGCTTTGAACTCAATCTCACTCTGGTACATGTTATCGCGCACCGAACGCGCGTTGACGTTGACCTCAAGTTCCAGGTTGGGGTTTTCGCCTGGACCATCCAGAGCGCGATCAATGCTCGGACTTTCGAACGACAGATCCCGGATATACTGCGATAAGATGCGGGCCTGAAACTCAGCCTCCGTCGTGCCAGTTTCCTCGATATCGATTTCGTCGTCAGCCATCAGATTGAATTTCCCGGTTCGTTTCGACACTAGGATGCGGAACCCCAGCAGTTAGCGGCCCAAGGCGCCAAGAGCAAGCCGCGACCAGCAGACAAACGACGGCAAAACCGTCGCGGGCACAGCGCCTATTTCTTCTTCACTTCTTCGAATTCACCATCGATGACAGGGCCACCGCCACTTCGGGTCGGTTGAGGCCGCGATGCCGCAGCCGGCGACGGACCTCTGCTCGGTGGTGCAGCACCTGGATCCCCTGGGCCTGGACTATCCGTGCCACCCGCCGCACCAAACGTGTGCACCGAGAACTTACCGCTCTTCACGATTCGCCCAAACCCCCAGCGCGCGATGGCATGACGCATTGGCGGCACCAGCAGCAAAAGCCCGATCGCATCGGTCACAACGCCTGGCGTCAGCAAGAACGCACCTGAAATCACCAGAAAAAAACCATCGACGACCGGCTTAATCGGCGGCTCGCCGGAACTCATCGATTGCGAAACCCGCTGCATCGTCGCCATTCCCTGCGCCTGCAGCACATAGGCACCGACAATCGCGGTCATCACAACGATACCGATCGTGCGCCAAAACCCGAGAAGATCGCCCAGCTTGATCAGCAGCGCGATCTCAACAAACGGCATCACAATAAAAAGTATGAATAGGATAAGCCGCATGAATGTCCGATAGGTAGGAGGGTTGAAGACCTATATGGGCATATAGAGATGGTATTTCCAGCAAAATTGCCAACTCTGTCCATTCGACCAGTTGGCTTGCCGATTGCAATAGCCTAAGTTGAGTTCCATCCCGTCAGGCACAACCCTGGTGGGAAATACCTGTATCCGATGTCCAACTTCTGCTTTACCAACGAACCAGCCGATCCGGACCGTGCCGTAAAGTAGACCCTTCTTTAGGTTTCGGTACTAGTATGCCGGGCTCGGCAACCATATATGCAACGCACATCCGCTCCGATATGAGAAAGCTGCCCGCAATGTCCGGCAACATTGACATCCTAACGCTTATCGCACTCCTGGTGACCGTATTCGTAGTTATAAAACTACGCGGCGCACTGGGGCGGCGCACGCCCGATGAAGATCAAGCGCGCTACGATCGCCAGGCCAAAGCGCGCGAAGCGCGTGATCAGGCGGCAGCTTCCGGCGACAAGGTGGTCACGTTGCCGCCGCGCGAACGTGGCCCAACAGACCATCATCACGAAGACGAAGAGCCCGAAAGAACCGCAGAAGAGCGCCTAGAGCTGCGCGAAGCCAATATTCTGTCAGGCGCACGTGCTGAGCTACTCAAAATCGCAGAGCAAGAACCGACATTTGATGCCGAGCATTTCAGCAGCGGTGCCAAGCAAGCCTATGAGATGATCGTAACCGCCTATGCCGAAGGCAATCGCGACATGCTGAGCAACCTGCTCAGTCCTGACGTCTTCGAAGGTTTCGCCTCTGCGATGGACGACCGGGACGAGCGCGGCGAGAAAGTCGAACAAAGCTTCGTTGGCATTCACAAATGCGACATTACCGATGCTGAACTGGCCGGCTCCGATGCCAGCATCACGCTCAAATTTGTCAGTCAGCTGATCACAGCAACAATGGACAGCGCTGGTGCAGTCATTTCGGGTGACTCTCAGAAGATCCAGGAAGTCACGGATATTTGGACCTTCGCACGCGATATCGCCTCGGATGATCCGAATTGGCGCCTCGTCGCAACCCAGGCATCGCACTGACCTGCACCACCTGGGGCTACAAGCGTGACATACGAACCAATCACGTTTTCCGCGCTGCCCGGATGGGCCTTGGATGATCACGATGCAGCTCTCAACGCATTCCGCAACTCCATAGACCACCTACGCCTGACCTATCCATTGCTGCCAGTGCCAGACGACAGCGTCTCCGCGCGAAAATATTTCGAGACACACTTCGTCCCACATCGCGTCACACCTGACGGTGGAGAGACGCTTTTCACGGGTTATTTCGAGCCGGTACTAAAAGGCTCCCGACAGCGCTCACCCAAATTCGATGTACCATTGCTGCGCCGTCCGGACGATCTCGCAACCGTCATAGACGACAGCCTTCGCGCTTCGGCCAAAAATACCTTGACGCACGCCCGGCAGACGACGGATGGCCTCGTCCCCTACGCAACACGTCAGGAAATCGAACAAGGCTGCCTCGACAGCCACAATCTCGAATTCATCTATCTCCAAGACCCGGTTGAAGCGTACTTTCTTCACATCCAGGGCTCGGGACTGATCGAACTCGACAACGGCAGCCGGATCCGCGTCAGTTACGCAGCCAAAAACGGCCATCCCTACACATCAATCGGCAAAGCCTTGATCGCAGGCGGCATCATCTCGTCTGAAGACATGTCTCTGCAAAGCCTGTCTGCCTGGCTCAATGCCGACCATGAGCGCGGCAAACAGATGATGTGGCGCAATGAATCCTACATATTCTTCAAAGAATTAGGCGACGCGACGTCGACCAACACAACCGGCGTGCATAGCATCGCTCTCACACCAGGTCGCAGCCTCGCGGTTGACGCTAGCGTCCATAACATTGGACTACCTGTGTTTCTCGACGCCCCCATTTCGCTCAACATCAAAGATCAACCGATCCTCGATCCCATCAAACGCTTCCAGCATTTGATGATCGCCCAGGATGTTGGCTCGGCAATTCGCGGAGCCGTACGCGGCGACATCTTCTACGGGTCCGGGCCGATCGCCGGGAGCCAAGCCGGACTGACCAAACATCCTGGCGAAATGTACGTGCTGCTACCTTGCAATATCGAGGCTGGATAGCCCCGATGACGAAAAAGCGAAAGCCCGGCTCGAATTCTTCAAGCCCCCCCAAAAAACCAAAATCCACCAGTCCAAAGCCTCCTCGCAAGCACGCCAAACCAGAGGATGACAGGGCGCTTTGGCAGGCTTTCACACAGAACATTCGTGAGCTCGACCTCAAAGGCCGGGTCCCCGACACCGAAAGCGATTTGCTCGACGAAATGCTGCGCCAAGAGGCCGCCAGAGCCAATCGCACCTCTCCACATGCCGCGAAAACACCGAAGACGCCAGTTACCCAAAAACCCAGCGTCGCTCCAAAGCTCACCGCATCGAAACCCGTTCCAAAAACCGGCCCTCAACCCAATCAGATAGATACCCGCCAGGTTCGTCGGATCGGCACTGGCCGCAATGGCATAGATGCCCGCATTGATCTCCACGGCATGCGCCAGCATGAAGCCCACGGCGCGCTGCGGGCTTTTCTGTTTCGCGCGGTATCAAAGGGTCATCGGATGGTGTTGGTAATCACCGGCAAAGGTCTGTCACGGCCGAACGATGACGGCCATTTCGGCACCTTCATAAATGAAGGTGCGCTGGGCCGCGGCGTCCTGCGCCGCAACGTGCCGTTATGGCTCGCCGAACCAGAATTGCGATCCATTGTTGTAGGGCACACGCCAGCCCATATCCGGCACGGCGGCGACGGCGCCCTCTACATCCAGCTCCGCCGCCGAAAATAATCGAGACCGCAAGCGACGTAATTGCAGGCACTCAAGGTTCCTCCCCCCGGCATCCGTCTTCAGGCCCCACGTGCGCCGAACGCCGAGGAAGCGCATGTGCGCCCGGATATTTTAGTTCCGTGGAAGAGCACTTCAACGTGATACCACCCGGCATCCACCTCTTGCGAACCGACAGGTGAGCCGGCGCTTAGCGCCGCGCCCTCGCAGGCCCGAGCGTTAGCGAGGAATAGCCGTGAGAGAGAAGAAGCTCTAAGAACAGCCACCAGTTAGCGAATTTACGGCAGCCGTCGCGCCAATCAACGAATAGGTATCAATCGTCTCCGTACCGTCTTTGGTCTTGGCCTTCACCGTCATAAAGTTACCGCGTTTCATCGCATCGACGAGCTGCAGTTCGTTGGTCGCATCGCCGACAAATCCTTTGTCGTTCTTTGCGAACAATTTGAACGACTTGGACCCGATCGTCACTGTAATCGAAGCCTGATCGACCAGATCATAGCCCAACAAAACACTGACCTGACTGCGGATACCGTCCTTGCGCCAGCTCGACACATAGAAGTAGGCGCGCTCACGTTGAACGTCGGCCGGCTTCGTCTCACGCGGTTGCGATGTGATGAAACAAATGTCACCGGGTGAGCCTTTGTGCGAATAGAGCGTCCAGGCACTAAAAGCCTTCACAACATTCGTGCCCTGCGCAGACGCGGGCGAAGAGATAAGAACGGCGAATACTGCCAGGGTAGTCAGTGTGGCAAGAACTGTTCGATTGATGCTCATGTGCTCCTCGTCGTCGAGTGTTCGTTCTCAGTTCGCGGCACATTGACCGATTGGCCAATCCCACATGTCGTTTAGCCGGAACCAGCCGATTTGATCAATTGCGTATTGGACGCAGTACCAAATACCTTTTCAGCCGGCCCAAGCATTTGATCCCAAACACAGAAACCAGACCTATTGATCATGGTGGCCGAACCTAAGGGAAAGGAACCATTGAATACAGTCAATTCCAAGATAATTCCCTCTCGTGTGGTTCTGAGACTACTATTCTTTCGTCCGATTGAAAACACTGAGCGGCTTCATCAGTCCTGAAGTCCGGATCCTAACCAGTGTCTTCCGACGGATTGCGTTGAAATCGCTCGCCAAACTGATGCTGAGGCACTGGCTCTGTTGGACCACCAGCACGCACCGGCCGATCCGCAAACCGGCTCATATGCGCAACCCGATCATACATGACAATCGCACCTGCAATCGCGACGTTGACGCAAAATTTCGTTGGTATCTTCACGACAAAATCACATCGCTCCAACAGCGGCTCCGACAGTGAACCGCGCTCAGGTCCGAGAACGTAGGCCGCCCGCGTTGGATGCCTAAATGACGGCAGATCAATCGCATCCCCCGTTAGCTCTATTCCGACCAGTTGGCAGCGCAGCGGTAACCGCATCGCATCCAAGCCATCCCAATTGTAGTGCGGCAGATGATCTTGGCCCTTCGACGTATCAGCACGGGCCTCCAGCGCCTTATAAGTTGCCCCAATCGTAAACGTGAAGCTCGCGCCAAAGCCATGCGCCGAGCGCATCAGGTTGCCGAGATTAAGAGCCTTCGAGGTGCGCTCAGCGCCAATCGCAAAGTATCCGCGCGGTGTTGGCGGCCAATTTTCCGGGGGCGTGTTTTCCGCAAGTAAATTTGTTCGTCTAACAGAATGAGGCTGACCAACGGCCAACTGTGACGCGAAACGAATACCGGGAATTTGACCCAAACGAAAGCTGACGCCTTTGATTTCAGTACTGTCCCCATATCAGCGTTACCTTATGGTGGCGCTTGACGCATGATTGATTACAGGCGATTGGGGCGCATGATTCGACAATTTGCGCGCAACAGTTTCAGTTTGCGCCATCTGACCAAAGGCATGAAGCAATGGAATTAAACTCAAACATATCGGCAGTAATCACCGGTGCCGCATCCGGCCTTGGTGCCGGCACGGCAAAAGCGTTGGCGGCCAAAGGCGTCAAAGTGGGTATTCTCGATGTAAATGAAGAACTTGGCGCTAAGACAGCAGCCGAAATCGGTGGCACATTTGCACGCTGTGATGTCACGGACGAAGCCAGCGTCGACACTGCATTGGCAGCCGTCCGAGCAGCACATGGCCAGGAGCGCATCCTGATCAATTGCGCCGGCATTGCGATTGGCAAGCGCCTCGTCCGAAAGGACCGTGAAACCGGCGCCATCTCACATCACGACATCGCCTCTTACACGCGGGTCATTAACATCAACCTGATTGGCACATTCACCATGATCGCGAAGTGTGCCGCCGGCATGGTCACGCTTGATCCAACCGGTCCAGACAACGAACGCGGCATGATTATCAGCACGGCGTCCGTCGCAGCCGAGGACGGCCAGATCGGCCAGGTCGCGTATGCAGCCTCCAAGGGTGGCGTCCAGTCCATGACATTGCCGGTCGCACGCGATCTCGCCAAAGACGGCATTCGCGTTGCAGCCATTCTTCCGGGGCTCTTTCACACGCCAATGTTTGACGGGTTGCCTGACGAAGCTAAAGACGCATTGGCTGCCAGCGTACCGTTCCCATCACGCCTCGGCACACCCGCGGAGTACGCACAACTTGCCCTCAGCATATGCGAAAATGTTATGCTAAATGGTGTCAACATCAGACTTGACGGCGCCGTCCGGTTAGCGCCACGTTAACAAACCCAGTGATCTTTGAGGCTCTGTTTACGATACTAAGAGCGCAGACTGTCGTTCTCGGCAAAGGCTGCTAAACCTCTAAACCAGCTGGGCATCTCTCTTTTGAAGTTGCCCTCGGGGGTCGCTTTGTCTCGGTACGGATAGTTAGTTCATGTCAGTCTGCGTTCAAAATATCGTCAAGCGACGGCTTGGCGGCGGTTTTGGTATTGGTGTTCTGTTTGTCATCGGAGCGGTGTCTGCAGGCATCGCGATGGGGCATTTCGCAAGCCCTCCAAGCCCAACATTGGATGTGGCTTCGGTAACAAAAACCGCCGTTCTGCAGGATAGCGCCTGGCTTTCTGAATCATACTGGCGCCGCAAAAAGCAAAAGAAGCTGCGGAACAACATTTTTAGCGGCCGTAGTCAGCTCGGCTTCAACCCGTTCACTAAGAATTTTAAAGCCAAAGCCCGTTCCAAGAGCACTGGTGGCGGTAACTATCGAACCGTCTGTGTCCGGCTTTGCGACGGCTACTACCTCCCCATCAGCCAGGGCTGTTCAACGCTGACTGCTGCATAACTCTGCGATAAGGGATTCACGGTCGGGGATTTATCTGAATCTATAGGAGTGCGTTTGATTCGAAAGGAGCGCACTCATGGCATCAGAATTCCTGGAACTTTTAT
>CAJQQK010000016.1 GCA_905480435.1 uncultured Hyphomicrobiaceae bacterium
CATCACCCCGCAATGCCCTCAAGGTCGTGCAGGATGCATTGTGTTGCGTCTGTTCCATGAAAGTTCCCTCTGGATAACTCGCCAAGAGGGTCACTTCCTCATGGCGTCAGAGGGTCAGTTTGTCGTGTCGCCTGACACACCAAGATCATCGAATAGGGGGCACCATCAATTGACTGGGCGCAACAGCCTGCAATCCAAGCTATGGGGCGTCCGTGGCAATACCGTGATGGTGCAGATGCCTTCGAAGTTTCTTGTAGGGAAACCCATTCAAAGGGCCGTGGTGCCCACAAAGTTATGCGGCCTGTAGCAATCACCATCGGCGCCAGTCATCCTTCACGGCCCGGTGACCTTATAGCTGAGCGGCAAGATTTCTGTCTGTCACACTGGCGGACGCGCAACTTTTTACATTTCGCCAATTGATGATGGCCGTCCGTGAATTTCAAAAGCCCCATGATATCAACGATCATGTGTTGGTACTTTCGACAAGAAGCGCATTTTGTGCTGACCAATCCACGTCTGGTATCGGGGGTTTAGCTGCCGGTTTTTCGCGCGCCTCGATGTCTGTTGATGACCCAAGTCGGAACAGGGCGGCATCGGATTGTCCGTGTCAAGGCTTGTGTATCAGTGGAATTCGTCGATCCAGCTAAGTGGAGCAAGCAGTAGCTGTTTGAGCACGAATATTGCGATCCCAACTTAAACAGCATGGTCAAGACCTTTCGCTGTTCAATCTCGCAATTAACAGCAAATTAGGTGGTTGCAATGCCTTAGCAAAACGGATCGCAGACGTAGCTCCCGACGGCTATCCCATTCGAACGATCCGAACTGCATCATTCGGGGTGTCAATGGGCCAAAATCTGACTCAAGAACAACTTGGTGCGCTCATGCTCCGGATTATCAAAAAACTCTTTCGGCGGCTTTTGCTCAATGATCTGGCCCTCGTCCATGAAGATGACGCGGTCCGCGACGCGATTGGCAAAGCCCATCTCGTGGGTCACCACAAGCATGGTCATTCCGCTTTCGCAAAGCTCGATCATGACATCGAGAACTTCCTTGATCATTTCAGGGTCAAGCGCTGAAGTCGGCTCGTCGAACAGCATGATCTTCGGCTGCATGCAGAGCGAACGCGCAATAGCGACGCGCTGCTGCTGGCCGCCAGAAAGTTGGCCGGGGTACTTCAAGGCCTGTTCTGGAATCTTGACGCGTTCAAGGTATTCCATGCCCAACGTGTCAGCCTCGTCCTGAGACATATGCCGAACCCAGATTGGGCCGAGCGTGCAGTTTTCGAGAGCCGTCAAATGCGGGAATAGATTGAAGTGCTGAAACACCATCCCAACCTCAGAGCGAATGATATCAATATTCCTGACATCGTCCGACAGCTCGATGTTGTCGACGATGATGTCGCCCTTCTGGTGTTCTTCGAGACGGTTGATGCAGCGGATGAGAGTCGATTTGCCCGACCCGGATGGGCCGCAGATGACGATCCGCTCCCCTTTGGCAACCTCCATATTAATGTCACGCAGGACATGGAAGTTACCAAACCATTTGTGCATATGATTGATTCGAATAATTTTTTCGGACTCATCCTTCGCGGATTCAACGACGACACCGTTGGTATCCGCTGATGTCGATTCGCTCATATCACCTGGCCCTTTTTGGCTTTGGTCTTGTTTTTCGCGTTAGGTATCAATTGCGGTGCTCGCGATCCAGTTGCCTCTCCAGCCACTGGCTGTAGCGCGACATCGAGAAACAAAAAATCCAGAACACTAGAGCAACGAAAGCATAGCCTTCCCATTCCAGACCAATCCACTTGGTGTCAGTGATCGACGTTTTGGCAACGTTAAGGATGTCGAATAGGCCGATGATGCTGACCAGTGACGAATCCTTGAAGATGGCGATGAACATGCTGACGATGCCGGGAATGACGATCTTCAGGGCCTGCGGCATGACGACGAGGCGCATCGACGAGAAGAAATTGAGCCCGATAGAGTCACCAGCCTCGTACTGGCCGCGTGGGATCGCCTGCAGGCCACCGCGCACAACTTCCGCCATGTAGGCCGAATTGAAGATGATCATTCCGATCAAAGCGCTGATCACATCATCGAAGCTCATGCCCTGCGGCAGGAACAGCGGGATCATGAATACCGCCATAAACAGTACGGTAATCAGCGGCACGGCGCGGAACAACTCGATGACACCGATGCAGAAGTATTTGAGTACCGGCAGGCCATCCGCACGGCGCCCTAGTGCCAGCATGATGCCAAGCGGCAGCGACACCGAGATTGATGTAACAGCCAGCACCAAGGTCAGCAGTAAGCCGCCAAATGAGCGGCTTGGCTGCTCCTTCAGCCCGAGCCCCCAGGTGACGAATGCCATGACAAGTATAATGTAGATGAGGCTGAGCCCGAGTAACCGCGTCATCGCATTGTTGGTCTTATAGCCTCGCCAAGCGAGAAGGACGCCGCCACTGAAAATAAGGGCGTTAGTGATCTGCCCGCTGGTCGAATCCCAACTCGTGAACCTAACCGGGCCGACCAGCAAACCAAGCGCGACCCACGGGAAAACGAAAATCAGAAACATCACCGTGTAACGTTTCCAGATCGCGGGCGTACGAGGAAATACAACGAGGATGCCCGTTGCCACCAGAACGGCGCCAACGATGTTGGGTCGCCAGTAGCTTTCAGAGTCATAGAACCCATACATGAAAAATAGGAACCGCTTGCTAATAAACCCCCAGCAAGCGCCTTTGCCTTGGGCCCAGCAGTCCTTGTTGTTCTTGGCTTCCCAGACGGCGTCGAAAAACAACCAGTCCAACAGAGGCGGTATGCCGACATAAGCCAAATAGAGGACCAGCAAGGTCCCCAGCGTATTATACCAACTGTTCAGAAGCCGCTCGCGCAGCCACTTGATGATACCACGTTCGGTCGGCGGCGGCTTTAGCTGCGGGTGCTGGCCAACCGGATAGGTTTGTGTTGGAACTTTAGCGTCCATCATCAGCGCTCCACAATCGCCATACGCTTATTATATACGTTCATGATCGACGAGATAATCAACGAGAGGGATGCGTAAACCAACATAGTCAGCAAGATGATTTCCAGAGCATTGCCGGTTTGCATGAGCGACACTCCGGTGAACACATTGACGATGTCCATGTAGCCGATAGCTACCGCCAATGACGTATTCTTGGTTAGATTGAGATATTGGCTGGTCAGCGGCGGAATAACCACTAAACGCATGATCTTTCCTGGTTGCAGCCCAATCGCCTTGGATGCGTCGTGCTGTCCGCGGTTCACCGACAAGATGCCGGCGCGCACCAGTTCGGCAATATAGGCTCCGGTGTACACCGACAATGCAACAACCATGGCCACATACTGCGCCGGCAACTGGATTCCACCCTGGAAATTGAAGCCCTTGAGAACTGGCATTTCCCACGTTACCGGAAAGCCGGTGATGACCAGCGCCAGCAGCGGCAGTCCGAACAGTATCCCGAGCGACGGAAGTAGAATTGAGTGGAATTTGCCTGTCGTCTGCAAGCGCTTCCTGCGCCATCGTGCCAGCAAAACGACGGCTGCGATGGCCAAAAGAATGGCGACGTTGAACAGCCAAATTCCCTCATGGAATGTTGCTGATGGTGCTGTGATATAGCGCTGGTTGATGAAGATCGCGTCGAACAGGTTAAACGAATTCCTGACGCTCGGCGCTGACAAGATAACAGCGAAATACCAGATCAGGATCCACAGTAGCAGCGGCACGTTGCGCATCAGCTCAACATACGCGGAAGCGAGGAAGTTGATGAGTACGTTTTGAGATAATCGCAGAATGCCGACGATAAAGCCGAGAATGGTTGCAAAGACGATGCCGACGACGGCCACAATTACGGTGTTCACAAGACCCGTAAGGAAGACGTGGAAGTGAGTGCTGGTATTAACATCAAACCCGGTCAGATTGAAATTTGGGTAGGTCGCCAGGAACCCGGCGATGTCACCCATAAAGTCAAAGCCCGGTGTTATGTTGAGGCGTTTCAGATTTGTCTGAGTGTTTCCGACGATGTAAACGACAAAGGCCACGAGCAGGACGCAGGCGATGACTTGAATTGCAACCCGGCGAAAGCCCCGGTGGTATATGAGGCGCATGAGCGAATTGGCGTTCATTTTTCGCTTTGTCTCCAACGCGTCGCGTGACGATCACATTTTTCGGATACCGGAAGAATCGGCTGGACCAAAGTTGGCCCAGCCGAAATGTCCTGACTAAACGTTAGTCAAGAATGATCTGACATGCCTTGTGCTCAGCGGAACGGCGCAGCGTAAAGGATGCCACCTTTGTTCCAAAGCGCGTTAAGACCGCGTTTGAGACCGACCGGAGTCTTGACGCCGATGTGGCGCTCGAAGATCTCTCCATAATTGCCGACCGCGCGAATGACGTTGGCCGCCCAATCGTCCGAGAGGCCGAGCTTTGTACCAAGACTACCCTCTAGGCCTAAGAGGCGGCGCACTTCGGGGATTTTGGAATTTTTGACCAGATCGTCGACGTTCTTTTGAGTGACACCGAGCTCTTCGGCAACAATCAGCGCGTTCAGGGTCCACTGCACAATGTCACCCCACTGATTATCGCCGTGGCGAACGACCGGACCCAGAGGCTCTTTGGAAATGATCTCAGGCAAAATCAAAAAAGCGTTGGGATCCTGCATTGCCGAACGTTGAGCGGCCATTTGTGAGGCATCCGTCGTGTAAACGTCGCACGCGCCTTTTTCGAAGTTTAGGCGGGATTCCGCTGCGTCCTCGGTGATGATCGGAAGAAACTTCATGTTGTTGGAGCGGAAATAGTCTGCGAGGTTGAGTTCGGTCGTGGATCCGGTCTGCACGCAGACGGTGGCGCCATCGAGATCCTTTGCCGACTTAACGCCAGACTCCTTCTTCACCATGAAGCCTTGGCCATCATAGTAGTTGACGCCCTTGAAGTCGAAACCCAGATCGACATCGCGATTGAAAGTCCAAGTCGAGTTTCGAGTAATAACGTCAGCCTCACCGGAACGTAATATGGTGAAGCGGGTCTTGCCCGTGCCGGGTTTAAAGGCAGCTTTGTTCTTGTCATTGAAGATGGCGGCGGCCAAGGCCCGGCAAAGATCGATGTCGAATCCCCGCCAAATGCCCTTGTCATCAGGTGCAGCGAAACCTGCGAGACCAGGGTTGACGACGCATTGCAAAATGCCGCGCGCCTTTACGTCGTCCAAAGTTTTGCTGGCCGCAAAAGCCGACGCAGACGACATCATGGCGATGCCGGCTAGATGTTCCATCCCGGATGATCACATTGATCCTCGGCGCTCGGCCCTTTTCATGGCACGTTCGGTTTTGAGGGATATCCGAGACGGAGGCGCAAATGCTTGTTCGACTTCATAGCCAGGCCACGACGACACCCAAAGT
>CAJQQK010000017.1 GCA_905480435.1 uncultured Hyphomicrobiaceae bacterium
ATGACCGCCCTGACGGGCTGTGGATAAGCGGCTTCGCCTTGCGTTCGCCCTGTGGGCTCACTTCAGCCGAAGCCGCCGAAATCGAGCACTGTTACACCACGCCCTGGGACGCGATCGATGATGCCGGAAAATAGGGGCTAACGCATGGCTGAGAATGTTCATAGAATTGGTGCGATTGGCCTCGGTGGAATCGGTCGAACAACGCTTTCGAGCATGGCGGCGCATAGCAGTTACGAATTAATATGCGCCTGGGACCCTGACGAGGTGGCCTGCATGGCGTTGCGTCAAACTTGTTCTGAAATGGAAATTGCTGCATCGGCTAATGCTGTAATTGATGATCCGCGAACCACGGTTATTTACGTTGCCAGTCCTCCATTGACGCATGCCAGTTACATCCGAGCAATTGCAAAAAAAGGCAAATGCATTCTCTGCGAAAAACCACTCGGTGTTAATGTTTCAGAATCGGAAACCTTGGTAGAATTGGTTGCCGATAGGCACGTGCCCAATGTCATCAACTTCAATCACAGTAATGCAACTGCAAGCTGCTATCTGGAAAGCGAGCTTGCTTCTGGTGCTATGGGTGATATTGCCGGCATCGATATTTTCATACACCTAACGCAATGGCCGCGAGATTTTCAGATTCACGCGACCTGGCTAAAGGGCAGGGAGCAGGGTGGTTTTACCCGCGAGATGCTTTCCCATTGGATTTATCTGACGCAACGCCTGTTTGGCGAAGGACATATCATTAGCCGTCATGTTCGCTTCCCGAGCAATCCGGAGCAGTCGGAAGTCCGGCTGCTGGCAGAGCTTGAATTCGGTGGCATACACGTCGTTATCAATGCTGCCATCGGTGGAGCAGGCCCGACTGGGACCGATTACACGGTCTGGGGTACTAAAAAATCTCTCAGAATGCAGAGCGGTGGCCGCATCAGCTCTTCGAAAGGTGATGCCTGGCAGCAAGAGCTCATCAATATCGCAGATTTCACGCAAATTGACATTTCGCGCAATATTACTGCTGCTGCTCAGGCTTTCCGCCGCGAACAGGTTAAGGTGCCGACACTGGCTGACGGTCTTGCGGTACAAAAAATCATTGAAGCACTGATCGCATAAGCCCGAATTGCACCGAGAGGACGGACTTGCATCCGAGCAGAAAGGCTACCTACATTTAAGAAGTTAGCTTGCTAACGAAGCGCCGACAGTAACATTAGCGGGTTCAGTTATCTCTCAAAAACGATAGTTTGCAATTCTCAGATGTAGATTAGCATGGACTGTTGCTGTGTGGCCCAGCTCAATGCCTCACTCCTTTCCGGGTTGTGGCGGCATGGTCCGTTCGATAAGGCGGGACCAAAGCGCCGCGCCGAATGGAGTGGCCTCATCGTTGAAGTTATAGCGGTCGTTATGTATCGGCGCGCTCGTTTCGCCGTTGCCAATGTTGATGTAGGCACCAGGCACTTTTTCCAGCATAAAGGCAAAATCTTCCGAACCTGCCGTCGGCGGCTTATCTCGGTCGACGTGTGTCTCTCCCACCAACTCGGCAGCTGTATCGGCGATGGCGAGCACCGCATCCGGTGAATTGACCAACGGAGCAAAGATAAGCCGATGATCGACCTCCGTTTCAACGCCAAGACCGGTACTTACACCTTGGACAACACGCCTCAAGCTCTCTTCGAGTAGAGCGAGCGTTTCACGTTTCATCGCGCGTATCGTGCCTGCCATGTACGCTCGCTCAGGAATAACGTTGTAAGCATCGCCGCTTTTGATCTGGGTGACGCTCAAAACACCCGTGTCACTCGGTGCTAGATTTCGTGACACGACCGTTTGTAGTGCGTTGCCAATGTGACAGACAGCAATAATCGGGTCGACACCCGCTTGTGGCCGTGCGCCATGTGTTCCGCGGCCTTTGATATGAATGTCAAAGAAGGCTCCACCTGCCATGCCGACTCCCGGTGTGATCGAGAAATGCCCAAGCGGAGCACCAGGCCGGTTGTGCATGCCGAATATCTCGTCACAAGGGAACTTTTCAAACAGGCCTTCGTCAAGCATCGCCAGTGCCCCACCCATCCCCTCTTCTCCAGGCTGGAAGATAAAATTGACCGTGCCGCTGAACTCGCGGGTCTCAGCCAGGTAGCGCGCCGCGCCGAGCAGCATGGTCGTGTGCCCGTCGTGACCGCACGCATGCATGACGCCGGATTTTCCGCTTTTGTAATCCACGCCTGTCGCCTCAAGAATTGGCAAAGCATCCATGTCAGCTCTCAGCCCGATAGATTTTGGCGCGTTGCCGGAACGGAGAACGCCGACGACAGCGGCACCATCGACCATACGGTGGACTTCTATACCCCACGATTCAAGCAACCGTGCAACGATGTCAGCTGTTCGGTGCGTTTCAAGGCCAAGTTCTGGGTTGGCATGAATATCTCGACGAATATCGATCAACTCAGGCTGATAACTGCGTACCCTTTCCAAGGTGGCTTCTGCGGTTTGTGATATTGCTGCGTTCATGAGGAGTTGCCTTCAGAGGAGAGGGGCAGGCAGTAGGGGGCATAGCGGCGGACGCTCTATGTGGGCAGATTGATTGGTTTGATGCTAGGCGGGCGCCACCGTTTGCGGAGCAGGCAGTCTTCCCTCTTCGGCTGCGTGGCAGGCGACCATGCCGGTCGCACTGTGGATCGGTTTGGGTATTTCCGACTTGCACCGATCATTGGCCAGTGGACACCGTGGGTGAAAGGAGCAACCTGAAGGTGGATTGATCGGATTGGGGACTTCGCCTGCAACCGGCTCGCGCGCCTTGCCGGTCATTTCAAGATCGGGAATGGTATCAATCAACAGACGCGTGTAGGGGTGCCGTGGATTACGAAATAGATCCTGCGGTGTTGCAATCTCACACATACGGCCAAGATACATGACGCCGATCATGTCGGCGACGTGATAGACCACCGCCAGATTATGGCTGATGAACAGGTACGTTAGGCCGATGTCTCTTTGTAGGTCCTTCATGAGATTCAGAATCTGCGCCTGAACCGAAACATCAAGCGCCGACGTCGGCTCATCGCAGACGAGAAATTCCGGATTTGAAGACAAAGCACGCGCGATCGATACACGTTGTCGCTGGCCACCTGAAAATTCGTGTGGATACTTCTCACCATCCATGGCCGAGAGACCGACCTGTTCGAGAAGCTCACTAACGCGCTTGCTGAGTTCCGTGCTGGACCCTGCCAAACCGAAAACACGCATGGGCTCGGCAATAATATCGTGCACGCGCCATCTTGGATTTAGGCTGGCATAAGGGTCTTGAAAAATCATCTGCCAACGCCGACGCAGTGCCGCGTTTTGAGCAATCGATTTGGCATCCGCGACATTGGTTCCGTCAAAACGGATCTGGCCGCCGGTTGGCTTATGGAGGCCAACGACAAGCTTCGCTACGGTTGATTTTCCGCAACCGGATTCACCAACTAAGCTGAACGTTTGCCCAGGCTTGATCGAGAACGAAACGCCGTCAACGGCCTTCAGGATCTGCTTCGGCAGCCTCTCGATTGTTCTGTTAAGCAGTGACTTGGAGACATCGAAATATTTCGAGAGGTTTTCCAACTCCAGCAATGCAGGTTCAGGCGAAGTTGCGATCAGCCGATCAGACACCCGTTTTCTCCTTCGCATGAAGCCAGCAGGCGGCCGTGGTTTCACCAGTTGGCACGAGATCCGGGCGTTCGACGTAACACCGATCAAAAACCTTGGGGCATCTTGGATTGAAGGAACAGCCGTCTGGGATATTCGTCAGTCGGGGCATTGAACCCTCGATCTGAGTCAAGCGCTCGATATCGCGCCCAACAATCGGAATGGCGCCCATCAGGCCGATCGTATACGGATGCTTAGGGTGCTTCACAACTTGCTTGACGGGGCCGATTTCAGCGATACGGCCAGCATACATGACGGCAACACGATCCGCTGTTTCAGCAATCACTCCCATATCATGCGTGATCAGCATGATAGCCGTTTTATGATCACGACACAGTTTCTTTAGCAGCGCGATGATTTGGGCTTGGATGGAAACATCCAGCGCCGTCGTCGGTTCATCGGCGACGATCAATTTAGGGTTGGCACAAAGAGCTAACGCAATAACGACGCGCTGGCGCATGCCCCCGGAGAACTCGTGAGGATAGGAGCCAAGGCGTCGCTCAGCTGCCGGAATGCCAACTTCTGTCAACAATTGCACCGTTCGATCGCGGGCCTGAGCTTCGGTGTCGTCAGTATGAACGCGTATTGTTTCGACGAGTTGGCGCCCGATTGTGTAAAGGGGGTTGAGACTCGTGAGCGGGTCTTGAAAGATGGCGCCAATTTTCTTGCCCCTGATGCGACGGAGTTCGTCGTAGGGAAGATTGTCTATGCGCTCCCCTTCCAGACGGATCTGACCAGCAGCAATCCGCCCCGGCGGCTCCAGCAATCCGATGATAGAGGCCCCCGTTAAAGATTTGCCAGCACCAGACTCACCAACGACGCCGAGCACTTCTCCTTCTTCAATTTGGAACGAGACATCATCGATGGCGAGTAGGGTGCCCCGTCGCGTTGGGAATTCTACACGCAGGTTTTCAACTTCGAGCAGCGCCATTCAGTCATTCACCTAAGTCTAGGGTTGAGGGCATCACGCAACCAATCACCGAGAAGATTGACGGCCAATACCAGAATGACGAGAGCCAGTGATGGGAACAGGGTGATCCACCATTCCCCCGAAAACAGGAAATTATTACCAACCCGGATCAAGGTGCCGAGCGACGGCTGTGTCGGCGGCACACCAACGCCTAGAAATGAAAGTGTTGCTTCTGTGATAATTGCGAGCGCCAGACCAATTGTGCCCATTACAAGGACAGGCCCCATAACATTTGGCAACACGTGCTGGAACATGATCTTGATTGGGTGCACACCTATCACGCGAGCCGCTGACACATACTCCTTGTTGCGCTCGACCAGCGTTGCCCCACGCGTAACTCGAGCATAGCGGGGCCAGTCAGAAACACCGATCGCGAGAATAAGGACGTAAATTGACATCTCGTCGCGCAACTCAACCGGCACGATAATGCGGGCGATCCCGTCGATCATGAGGGCCACCAGAATAGCTGGGATTGTCAACTGGACATCGGCAAACCGCATTACAATTGTTTCTGCCCAGCCACCTGCATAACCAGCCAACAGTCCAAGCCCAACACCAAGCACGACGGAAAACAAAACAGCAGAAAAGCCAACAATCAATGAGATCCGGCTGCCGAAAATGAGCGTTGAGAGAATGTCTCGGCCTTGGTCATCGGTGCCAAGTATAAACTTCATCGAGCCATCCGCTGTCCAAGCCGGTGGCGTAAACGCCTCCATCAAATCAAGGGATGCAGGGTCAAATGGATTGTGTGGCGCGATCCAAGGCGCAAACGCAGCACTCAGGAAATATAGTGCCGTAATGATGAATGAAATCACGACCACCGGTGATCTCAAAAAACTGTAAACGAGATCACTATCCATAAATCGATGGACAAAGCCGCTCGGTGCTTTTGCTGCTGTTTTCTCGTCCAACATGTCGCTACTCATCCCCCCCCATCGCGACGGATCGATCGACACGCAGACGTGGATCCACAACAAAGTAGAGAATATCGACGAGAAGGTTGATGCCAACAAATACCAGCGCAACAAGCACTAGATAAGCCGCCATCACTGGCACATCGGCAAAGCCAACGGCCTGGATAAAAAGGAAGCCCATGCCAGGCCACTGGAACACGGTCTCTGTAATGATGGAAAACGCAATCAGCGAACCAACATTGAGACCAATGATCGTGATGACGGGGACGAGCGTGTTCTTGAAGGCATGGCCAAAATTGATGGTCCGGTCCGATAGGCCACGCGCTCGCGCGAACTTGATGTAGTCTGTGCGCATCACTTCAAGCATTTCAGAACGAACCAAGCGCAAGATCAAAGTCATCTGGAACAATGCAAGCGTGATCGACGGTAGGATGATAGCTTTCCATCCCGACACGGTTAAAAAACCAGTCGACCACCATCCAAGTTGCACGGCTTCGCCCCGGCCGAAGGATGGCAGCACGCCGAGGATCACCGCAAAGACATAAATCAGCAAGATGCCGATTACAAAAGTGGGTAACGAAACACCGACAAGTGAAAACATCAAGACGAGCCGACTGCTAAGTGCGTCACGTCTAATGCCCGTGTAAACACCTAGTGGAATGCCGATCAAAATCGCGAGAATGGCAGAGGCCATAACCAGCTCAAGCGTGGCCGGCATGCGCTCCGAAATCAAGTCGGCTACGGGTCGTTGGAGGCGGTACGAGATGCCGAACTCGCCTTGCACCGCGTTCCCAGCGAAGCGGGTGAACTGAACAAGAAACGGATCATTGAGCCCAAGTCGGTCACGCATCGCTTCGCGATCTGCGTACGAAGCTTCCTGGCCGACCATGTTGTCGACTGGATCACCGACAAAATTGAACATCAAAAAAGCAACGAACGCCACGACGACCATCACCGCCATGGCCTGGAAAACTCGTTGGATGATGTATGCGATCATGCCGGCTTCACCAACCTTGAGAAGAACTCTCTGGACGAAGCATGGCTTCCCCCAGAGAGTTACGAGTTTGCGTTTCAGTTCCGAGATCGATTACTTCTTGAACTTCGTATAGATGAAGCGAACACCGTCGTCTGCAACGATGGGAACATCAATCTTGTCGTTCATCGCCCAGACAATGACCTGGTGGTGCAGCGGCAGATAGTTGACGTTATTCTTCATTTTCTTCCAAACCATCGCGATCATCGCATCTCTCTTAGGGAAGTCGACTTCCTTTTCGATCTTCCCGATTAGGTCATTGATCGCGTCGTCCTTAAAGCCGGTACCATTCCAGCCTTTGTCGGCGCTTTTCACCAAGTAGTTAAAGACGTAGTGAGAATCGAGCGTCGAAACACCCCAGCCCAGCATGTAGAAATCCGTTTCCCGGTTCTTGATTTTGGGAAAGTGGATCGTCTTCGGTATTGCCGACAAGGACACTTTTATGCCGATCTTGCCAAGCATGCCGACCACCGCCTGACAGATGCCCTCGTCGTTGATGTAGCGGTTGTTAGGGCAATCAAGCTGAATGGAAAATCCGTCGGGATATCCTGCTGCTGCCAGCAGCTTCTTCGATGCCGCCAAGTCGTATGGTCGGCGCTTGTTGAGTTCTTCCGTGTAGCCATGCACGGCTGGTGGCGTGATGATGCCGGCTGGAACGGAGTAACCGCGCATTACTTTCTTTTTAATCGCATCGATATTGATCGCCTGGTACATGGCCTGACGGACACGCTGATCAGCAAGTGGATTCTTGCCTTTCACATTCGAGGCCAGCAATTCCGGCCGGCCTTGATTCATGCCAAGAAAGATCGTTCGAACTTGAGCGGTCTGCTTCAGTTGCAGGCCTGGGGTGTTTTTGATCCGATTGAGATCTTGTAGCGGCGGGTCGAGAATAAAATCGAGTTCACCGGACAAGAGCGCAGCGACCCGGGTCGCCGGATTGGCTATTGGGGTATAGATGATCTCATCGACTTCGTGAGGATAATCCTTCAATCCCCACCATTCCGTATTTTTGACCAGCACAGTTTTGATATCGGGTTCGCGAAGTTTCAGCTTGAACGGCCCCGTCCCCATGGCATGCCGCACGGCATATGTCTCTTCTTTGCCAGCGCGGTCTTGCGGTTTCGTGACCTTATTCTTTTCAGACCAGGCCTTGGACATAATGAAGACGTTGGTCAGTTGGTTTGTCAGGATTGGGTTCGGTTCTTTCGTGATGATCTGGACCGTATGCGGGCCAATGATCTTCACTTCCTTAATGCTGCTAATATCGCCCTTTAAGTCTGACGTTGGCGACTGGGCACGTTCAATCGAAAATTTGACGTCTTCCGCAGTGAACGGTGTGCCGTCATGAAACTTGACACCTTTACGTAGGGAAAATTCCCACGTGGTCGAATCTTTGAGTTTAAAGCCCGTCGCAAGCCATGGCGTGAGTTTCATGTTCTTGTTGTTATAGTAGAGAACATCATAAACCTTGCGCGACGCTGAGTGGGTCGGCGATTCATTGGCTGCATGTGGGTCTGACGTGAGGGCGTCACCCTGGCTCGCCCAACGGATCGTGTTTTTAGCTGACGCTGGCGTTATCGCAAGGGCGGCGCAGCCCATCATCAACGCGGTCAGAATTTGATTTCGTGTTTTCATCGCAATGTCCTTTAGCTACCTAGTTTGGGGAAAAGGCTAGACATCAGATAGCAAGCAAATTTCGTAATTGCCATCTTCTGCCAGAGGATCGAGAGGGATTCAGTTGCACAATAGGAATGGGTTCTGAACGATAGATTTTGAGATTCGGCTGGCGTCAATTTGCCCAACAATCTGCAAACGACTTCGCATACCCTGTCGAATTTTGCTTGAACCGCGATACGCAAAAGAGACGGACTCCTATTCAGCGTCGAATGCTGCATCGTAGCCTATTGATGAAAGTGGATACCGGCAATCTTAAATTTTGGTCAAATTTTAAGCGGGAGTGGCGAGCAAACATGCAATCAACTTCATCCCTCAGAGCAGCGGGCTGGAGCGCCACGATCTGACGAAGTCAATGTTGACGCGGTCAGCACACATCTCGAAGATTAGGCCGCGCGGCTCTGAGGCGGCATCATCATGGCTGCGACGTCGATCGCTGCATCGCTATCGGCCAGCAACAAAGCCGGCAGTTGTCGCCGCCGCAGAAGCTGAGAAAGATTGGTTGAAACGACCGACGTTGCTATGTTTCAAATCTGTCTGACACCCGATGATCAATCGTTTTTTGCAGCTGTTACAGCTGCTGTCGAGGTGCCGTCTCCACGTGAAGAGTTGGAGTTTTTATGTCAATCAAACCGGGGCAACTCCAATTCCACATTTGCTTCAACCCGATTGCTTGTAGGATAGTCGAAAAGTCCTTTTACGACAGAACTACATTTAATGAGAGGAACTAGGCCATGATGTACTGTCGACTAGCAGGCTGTTGAAATTCGTTTTTCGACCCCGACGAAAATGCTCTCACGTCGAGCAGAGTATCGCTCATCGTGCTTAACCTCATTCTGATCGACGACAGAGGTCGCGTTTCGCTGGTTGTCAGCTTGCTGATTGTCGAA
>CAJQQK010000018.1 GCA_905480435.1 uncultured Hyphomicrobiaceae bacterium
TCCGGATATCGAGGCGGCGATTGTCGGTGTCGAAGTTTGATGATGCGACGAACCATGGCGACGTGACGCCGAGGGCGAGTTGAAAGAGGTCATTGTCACGCATGCAGCTACCTGGAGTTGGGTTGATCCTGGCACCCAGCAAACCGACCACCCAAAAACACCTGACCCACCCACTCAATTCGTCGAGGAGCCAAATATACGGGCCAGCAATGGTATCATTCATGTCATCGACAAAGTGATGCTGCCGTCCAACTAACGGTGCGCTTGTGGGGAAGGTGAGCGCGTTTGCTCACTTTCCATGTTGGCACTCAGTCATTGGTTATCCGTGCTGAAACGCGCGACGTAACCATGGCAACTTTTTATTGATCAGGCCGAGAGCGAACCATGACCTACTTGATTGCCTACGTTACAATTCTGGTTGTTTTCGGGATCATGGACGCGATCTGGCTTAGCCAAATGGCAGCGAAGCTCTATCGGCCCATGCTTGGCGATATGATGGTCGAAAATGTGCGGATCATACCAGCATTGGTTTTCTACCTGTTCTTCCCTGTAGGCCTTGTCGTGTTCGCTGTCATACCGGCATTGCGTGATGGGTCGGCATGGTCGGCGTTGGCAGCTGGAGCCTTGTTGGGAGCGTTGTGTTACGCAACGTATGACCTGACCAACTACGCAACGCTGAAGAGCTGGACGCTCCAAGTCACAGTTGTCGACATCATCTATGGCGCTTTGGTCTCTGGTGTCTGTGCGGCGGTCGCCGTTGTGGCGGTGCAGGCCATTGAGGGGCGATAGTGACGCAGTTATTGAGAGCGGGGCAACCAGGATCCGTTTTACGTGATCTATTTGGCCCGTATCAGGTAGTGACTGACGCCCCATTCTCGACCGCCGTCATGGCCGAACAAACCCATTGTGGCAAGGAAGAATAAGCGCCAGCGCCGCTTCCACAAGCTGGCCTCCTTGCCATAAACACTCCCTAGGATCTGATCTATCTCGGGGCCATTGGCGTCGAAATTTGCCAACCAGTCGCGTGCCGTCTTTTCGTAGTGATCGCCGGTCCAGCGCCACTCATTCTCAACTTCGATCAGGTCGGAAAACTGATGAACCAGTTTGTGGCTCGGCATAATGCCACCAGTGAAGAAGTGCTGTGCGATCCAGTCGAGCTTGTCGGTATGATCGAACCGGTAAGGCGCGGCCTTATGACTGAAGACATGCATGAAGAAGCGGCCATCTGGCTTCAACCATTGCGTGACCTTGGCGATTAACTCCCGCCAATTGGCAATATGTTCGAACATCTCGACTGAGACGACGCGATCATAGCGGTCCTCAGCGACGAAATCATTCATGTCGGCGGTGATGACTTTGACATTGTCGAGCCCCAGCATTTTCGCCTGCCAAAGAATATAATCGCGCTGCGAGTTTGAGTTAGAAACGGCAGTGATGCGGCTTGCTGGGTATTTTTCGGCCATCCACAACGTCAGAGAACCCCAGCCACAGCCGAGTTCGAGGATGTCATGACCATTGGCAATGTCGGCATGTTCGGCAGTCAGCGCCAGAGCGGCTTCTTCGGCGGCATCCAACGTGATATCGGGCGTGTCGTAGTATCCGCAGGAATATTTGCGGCGCTTGCCGAGAGTGAGTTCGAAGAACCTCGAGGGGATCTCATAGTGTTGTTCGTTCGCCGCTTGCGTTGCCAACGCTATCGGGAAGTCTGTCATGTTCTTTGCGAATTGCTTGGTGTCCTGGTCGCCCTGATGTGCCAATTGTTTTTTTGTGCGATCAACCAAGTAACGAATACCCGCACGCGTGGCGACATCCGGTAAGGGCACACGTTCCGATGCGGCAATGGCTTGTTCAACAATAGTCATGGGACGATACATTCCAATGCGGTTCTACGTTATTGTGATGGGGTGCTTGGTGGCAGCGGAAAAAACACGCTCGTCGACTTCTGGTAGTGTGCATACGCTGCGCCGTATTTTGCCAACATGTGCTCTTCCAGGGGCGGCACACCGGAGACATATCTCAGCAGCCAATACATGCACGCGGGCCCGATCAAGGCGACGTAACCCCAAGTCCAGCCGTCCGATATGTTGACGGCGAACATGGCGAAGGCAACCCAAATTAGCCACTCAAAGAAATAGTTTGGATGGCGCGACCATGCCCATAGGCCAGTGTTGCAGACGCGGCCGGAAGAGCCGTAGCTTTGCTTGAAACGATTGAGCTGTAGATCTGCTAACGCTGATCCACCAAGGCCGATACAAAAGAGGATCGCCGCGATCCAGTCTGTGGCCATGAAAAGTGGTGCCGGATTCCAAGCACCTAATAGTATTGTCAAGACCATCGGCATGCTCAACGCGGCCTGCGCCTGTAACAGCCAGAACATATTGCGAGCCGCCCTTGTGCCCCATTGCAACCGCAGCTTAGCGTATCTCGGATCATCAGAAACGGTTGTTGTGCGCCCTGCTATGTGGCCGCTCAAACGCAGCGCCCAAACCAGAACCATGGCCACGATAAGGAGCTGGCGGTAGCTGAGATCGCCGAAGGAATGCGCAGTTGCCCCGACGATGCCGGTTATCCCCATGGCGGATGTCCACATGACGTCGACCCAACCTGAGTTGGCGGTGCGTTGCTCGATCCACCAGGCCACCGTCATCAAAACAGCAAGCATTAGCCAAAGGCCCAGGATAAGGGCGAGCAAGGTCAGGATGCCCATGCAGCTTTCCTCGCTAGCTTGCTGAGACTGATTGCCGTCATTCGTCGATGCCTAAAGCCGAACAAAAGGTTGGATGAGACGGCCGAGCCAGCCGGTCATCTCGACGTGGCCGTTGAGCGCGACCAGACAGATGCACGCCTCGCCCTCCTCGACGAATGGATTGTGGTCGTGGCGTCCATCAGCTTCGTCGAAATCACCGGCGCCGAACCGACCGTGATCATGCCGGAACGCGCCTTTGAGAATGCAGGTCCACTCCGTGCCGACATGGCGATGATCCGGCAGGCGTGTCCCCGGCGCGGCTTTGAGCATGAAGACCCGTGTTCCAGTATCGTTGGGCACATCAATGAATTGACGATAGACGCCGGGGCCGACCCATTGCCACTTGCCGCCTTCGTAGATCGAGAGCGGTGCCAATGGGCGGTCTGCCGGGGCCATTGCGATCGGATCCGGGCGTGCTTCGATCGGTGTGTCGTCGAGCTTGTCGAGAGCTGCGTTGCGCGTCGCCTCAGTAATCTCTGTCACATCACCTTGTTCCAGGATTCCACCGGCAAGTTCGGTCATGTCCCGGATTGCGCTCCGACATTCATTGCAGTGCGCAAGATGGGTGGCGACGACTAGACTATTGCCCTCGCACAAGCTGCCGGCGACGAAGGTAACCAAAGTTTCTTCCGAAGGGTGATGCACGATTGTCATGCCAGGTCCTCAAGCGATTTTCTCATCCGGCGCATGGCCAGTCGTAATCGAGATTTGACGGTTCCAAGGGGTAACCCCAATCGTTCGGCAATCTCGCTATGTGCCGCACCTTCCACGAACGACCATTTGACCACTTCAAGCTGATCATCCGGCAATTGGGTCATGGCGGAGCGGACCCGCTTTGCATGCTCTGTTGCACTGACGAGTTCGTCAGGCCTGTCGGGATCAATGTCATCGAATTCTCCAACCATGGCGTAGAGCTGGGCGCGTTTATCGCGGCGTGTCTCATCGATCCTCAGGTTCCGGGCGATTGTGAATATCCATGACGACGCCGTGCCGCGATCTGCCGAAAAGTAATGCGCTTTTCGCCATACCGTCAAAAGCGCTTCCTGAGCCAGTTCGTCAGCCGATGCCGAACTCGCACCATTGCGGATCAAGAAGTATTTGACCCGGGGCGCATATGCATCAAACAGGATCGTAAATGCCGTTTTGTCCTGAGACCGCGCAATGAGGTCAATCAGCTGTTCGGGTGACGGATCGGTAAGGGCATTGCCTGATGATTGGTCCATATAGGCTCCACAACGGTGCGGCTGGGCCGTGCCCGGAAGACTGGCGCATGGCTGCACAGTAGTCCAGATGATCGGCAACACGTCTCGAATCGTGGTCGCTTTACTCTGCATCAGTTGGTTACGGACTGTCCAACGGCTTAGATCACCGCCAAACACAAAGATTGTGATCCAACCCTCTTTGCTGCCCGTAACGTCGATGTGAAAAGAGTGTCTCTACGGCACCGGAGCTGCAAGCACTAAGGGTTTGTGTTCTCGAGGGGTTCAAGAGTGATAGCCGAAACGAGCGGCCGCCGACAGCGCATTGCCGTTATTGGCACCGGCATATCAGGTCTATCGGCTGCGTGGCTTCTGGATAAGTCGGTGGATGTTACGGTTTATGAGCAGAACCCGCGGATTGGTGGGCACTCGCACACAGTGGATGTCGAGGTTAGCCGCGGACACACCCCGGTTGATGTGGGGTTCATCGTCTATAACGAGCAGACATATCCAAATCTGACCGCCTTGTTCGCGCATCTCGATGTGGCAACCCAGACAACTGATATGTCGCTGGCCGTTTCACTTGATGATGGACGGCTTGAGTATGCTGGTGGCTATCTCAGCCAGCTGTTTGCTCAGAAGCGCAATCTAGCTCGCCCACGGTTCTGGTCGATGCTGCGCGACCTCGTGAGGTTCTATCGCAACGCGCCGGGTGATCTCAGCAAGCTCGCGGGCAATGGCATGACGCTTGGAGCGTACCTTGCCGCAAACCGATACGGTGAGGCATTTCGCGATGACCATTTGTTGCCGATGGCGGCGGCGATCTGGTCGATGCCGACTTCTGATGTACTCGAATATCCAGCCCACGCGTTTATCCAGTTTCACGAAAATCACGGCCTGCTCAAACTCACCGATAGGCCATTGTGGCGGACCGTGACGGGAGGTAGCCGGTGTTATGTAGAGAAGCTGACATCCCCATTCGCTGATCGGATCCAGCCTGGCGTTGGCATAGTGTCTGTCGAAACGCGACCGGACGGTATTCTGCTGCGAACCAGCACGGGACAGAGTGTGCAATACGATCAGGTTGTGATCGCGACGCACGCTGATCAGGCGCTTGATATGCTGGCCGATCCGACGCCCGATGAGCGACGCCTGCTCGAGGCTTTTCGTTACAACGTCAACCATGCCGTTCTGCATGTAGACGACAGACTGATGCCGAAGCGCCGACGTGCCTGGGCGAGCTGGAACTATATTGGTCGCAGTCAGCAACAGGTGCACACCGATCTGACCGTGACGTACTGGATGAACAGCCTGCAAGGACTGCCCAATGACAATTCGCTATTTTTGACGCTCAATCCCAACCGCGAAATCGATCAAGATAAAACCTATCACACCCAAGCGTTCGAACATCCGATTGTCGACAGCGCTGCTACAGCTGCCCAGAAGCAACTCTGGTCT
Organism: uncultured Hyphomicrobiaceae bacterium; assembly: GCA_905480435.1. Lineage (GTDB taxonomy): Bacteria > Pseudomonadota > Alphaproteobacteria > Rhizobiales > Hyphomicrobiaceae > CAJQQK01. Next base: position 5,404 of record CAJQQK010000018.1, read on the forward strand.
CTGCAGGGGCAGCGTGGAGTCTGGTATTGTGGTGCTTATTTCGGCGCGGGTTTTCATGAAGACGGTCTTCAAGCAGGATTAGCTGTCGCCGAAGAGATCTCGGGCTGCAAACGTCCATGGCAAGTTGCGAACGCATCAGGCCGCATACATGTTGGCCCAACACGGCAGATGAGTTTGTTAGAAGGAGCAGCAGCTTGAGCCTGCGAACCGCTCTATATGTGGGATCTGTTTCTCACCATCGGATGACGCCGAAACGTCATGCGCTACGCCATCGTGTCTATTGGCTGCTGCTTGATCTGGCTGAACTGCCGGCGCTGAACGACAGGCTGAAGCTATTCTCCCACAACGGCATGAACTTGACGAGCTTTCACGACCGCGACCACGGCGATGGCACGAGCGTTATGTTGTTGGATCAGGCTCGGGCGCATCTGCGCGAAGCTGGGATTGAAGACGCCGGCGTATCGGTCCAGTTGCTTTGCATGCCTCGCGTTGTCGGTTACGGTTTCAATCCTTTGAGTGTCTATTTTTGCAGTGATGCGCGGGGTGATCTGGTTGCCATCATCTACGAAGTAAGCAACACATTCGGCGGTCGGCACAGCTATGTCATTCCGACGCCTAAGACTGTGACGGCGGATCAGGGCCGCGATACGGTTCGACAAGCTTGCGACAAGGAATTTTACGTTTCGCCATTTATGGATCTCGATGTGAACTATCGCTTCCAGACGAGGGTGCCCGCGGACAAGGTCAGGGTCTCGGTGCAAGCCCGCAAAGATGGCCACACGGTTATCAATACCTCTCTTCTCGGCCATAGACGCGCCCTGAATGATCTCAATCTTCTGCGATTGACTGCGACGCATCCTATGTTGCCATTGAAAGTGACCGGGGCAATCTATTGGCATGCCCTGAAACTCTGGTGGCGCGGCTTTGCCATCAATCGCGAAACGCCAAGTACATCCACCACGGTCACGATCGTTCGGCCCAATCAATGAGACGCTTTGGAATGCAAACCGAATTCTCTGATCATGCGGTGCCGTCAGCTTTGTCGCCAGAGCACCTTTTTAGGCACTATCTGAAGACGCGCCTGAAACTGTTCCAAGTGGGCGGTCTCCGGTTGGAGCTGCCGAATGGTAAAGTGATCGAACACACAGGTTCACAGGTCGGATCCATTGCCGCAATCGTCGTCAAGCGTTGGCGGTTGTTGCGTAAGCTCCTTCTGGAGGGTGAAATTGGTCTCGCGCGCGCCTATGTCGATGGTGACTGGTCGACGCCTGATCTGGCGGCTGTCCTTGAGTTCGGATTGCAAAACGAGGATTCTGTTTCGGTTGCCACGCGCGGACTAGGCGTCGGGCATTTTATGAACCGTGTCGCTCATCGCCGTAACGCCAATACGCGAGGCGGCAGCCGGCGCAACATTGCGGCTCATTATGATCTCGGCAACCGGTTCTATGAGCTGTGGCTAGACTGTGACATGACATATTCTTCGGCGATGTTTGCTCATGCGCATGAGACGCTAGAGGATGCACAAAAGCGCAAGCTCAATCGCGTCATGGAATTGATGGACATTGCCGGCGGCGAAAGCGTCCTCGAAATCGGCTGTGGTTGGGGCAGCCTTGCACGACGCGTCGCAAATGCCGGTGTTGGGTGTCTGACTGGCATCTCGCTGTCAGCTGAGCAGATTGAATATGCACGCAATAGTATCACTGGTATGGATGCTGAACAGACTATCCAGTTTGAACTTCGCGACTACCGCAGCATCTCGCAACGCTATGACCGCATCGTATCGATCGAAATGCTTGAAGCGGTTGGCGAGCAATTCTGGCCGGTCTACTTCGAGAAGTTGCGACAGTCGTTGAATGCGGATGGAACGGCTGTTTTGCAAATCATTACGATTGCTGACGAGCTGTTTGAGAGTTACCGTCGCCGGCCTGACTTTATTCAGCAGTATATTTTTCCTGGAGGTATGCTGCCCACCGTCGCAATCGTGAAGGCTGAGGCTGAGAAGGCCGGCTTCCGCATCGATCATTACGAACCGTTTGGTCTGAGCTATGCACAAACCTTGGATCATTGGCATGAGCGCTTCAATGCGGCCTGGCCAGAAATTGAGCGACTTGGGTTTGATGACCGTTTCCGACGAATGTGGAACTACTATCTGACCTACTGTGCTGTTGGGTTCAGACACGGTTCAATAGATGTCGGCCTGTTCAAGTTATCACCGACCGGCAATGCATCAGTTTCGCCATGAAAAACAATAAGAAGAATGACTTGAGCCACTTGGGCCGATGCATTGAAGTCAATGACTCGATGCAATCAGACTATGCGTATGAACTCGTGGCACCGATTGGAGCCGACTTCGGCACCGGTTTCCAGCCGTTCTACACGCCGCCGGTAATGCTGGCGATGGGTGTATTTGAAGGCAAGTACTGCAACGATTGCACTGATGAGTTTCCCACGGAATGGTTCGAAGATGCCAAGATCAGCGACAAGCCCGATGTGTCGTTGAATTATTTTGGCATCAAGAGCCGGCAGCCTTTGGCTGTATGGCGCCAGAAGGGATGGATTTACGGGCCCGATCCGCGCGGCTGGTTTCAATGGTATTGCCGCTATTATCTCGGACGCCGGTTGCCGGAAGTCGATGCCATCCAGATGAAGCGCTGGCGTGCGTTTTCCCGACACGCTGGCCAGATTCGCGCCAACTGCGATCCAGGTGATATTTTCTGTCGCCGCCGCCAACGGCAAGCTCTTCTGCAATGGTCATACGATCCCTTGATCTAAGCACCGTTTGTGAACCGGCGTAGGGTCAATCAGAAAATGGGCATTGAAAAACAACCCCATCTACGTTGAAACAAGACACTCAGCTAACCGGCTTTTTTGTCTTTTAGGCGAGGTCAACTTTGGGAGGAGCTATGCCGCAATTTGGGTGACGGGCTGATCAGGCGGCGTTTCGTGTCGGCTCAGTCACTTCGATGCCGTCAGAGAATTTGACGCCCTCGATGAT
>CAJQQK010000019.1 GCA_905480435.1 uncultured Hyphomicrobiaceae bacterium
GCCCTCGCGGGCGCGCTATAGAGCGCGTCCTTGACCGCCGCCCGTCACATCGACGGGGAATGCTCGGCCAACAGGATTAAGCAGCAAACCGACCACCCAAAAACACCTGACCCACCCACTCAATTCGTCGAGGAGCCTATATTCTACGTAAGCATTAAATACTCAGTCCGAGTATATAGGGCATTTCCGTAATGTCTGAAACTGTATTCCATTAATACTCATTATGAGCATTAATGGAATACATCGATCGAAATACAGGAGTGAAACATGGCCCTTGACCAAGCCCACGTAACATCGAAAGTCCCTAATCCAGGTAAAGCACCGGCTCGCGACCACGCCGATGTCCTGCCCGCGTTTACACCAGCCCTCGCGCGCGAAATGGAACCCCTGTATGAGCGCGTCAAACATGTCGTGACACCGATTGAGTGGCCGGCATTCGCACCACTGATCAAGGCCATCAACACGTTCAAAAAAGAACGCAACGCTGCGATCCTGGCGCACAACTACATGACGCCTGAAATATTCCACTGCGTTGGCGACATTCGTGGCGACAGTCTGCAACTGGCCAAAGAAGCCGCTAACACCGATGCTGACGTGATCGTCCAGGCCGGCGTGCACTTCATGGCTGAAACGTCAAAATTGCTGAGCCCCGACAAAACGATTCTAATCCCCGACCTCGAAGCTGGCTGCTCGCTGGCATCATCCATCACTGGTGCCGATGTTCGAGCGCTTCGTGAGGCATATCCAGGCGTACCTGTTGTCACGTACGTCAACACCAGCGCCGACGTCAAAGCCGAAACGGATATCTGCTGCACCTCAGCCAATGCCGTACAAGTCGTCGAGAGCCTTGGCGTCGATCGTGTGCTTCTGATCCCAGATGAGTATCTCGCGAAATACGTCCAGACGCAGACGGACGTTGAAATCATCACCTGGAAAGGTCGCTGCGAGGTGCACGAGCGTTTTACCGGCGAGGAGCTCGCAGCGCTTAGAGAAGCTGATCCGAGTATCAAGATCATCGCGCATCCCGAATGCCCACCGGATGTGATCGAAGCAGCTGATTTTACCGGATCAACATCAGGCATGATCAACTACGTCAAAGACAACCGCCCACCGCGCGTTGTGCTGGTGACAGAGTGTTCGATGGCCTCGAATGTTGCGGGCGAAGTGCCGGACGTCGAATTCGTCAAGCCGTGCAACCTTTGTCCTCACATGAAACGCATCACGCTTGAGAATATTCTCGACAGTCTTCTTTATATGCAGCACGAGGTAACCGTTGATCCGGCCATCGCAGGCAAAGCCCGGCGCGCGGTTGAACGCATGGTCAACCTGACGGCATAGGAGAGCGCCTTGACGACAACGCCAAAAACCACCGCAAATGTCGTGATTGTCGGCGCCGGTTTGGCCGGACTGTTCACCGCGCTCAAACTCAGCCCGCAGCCCGTCACCGTCGTCTCCGGTGCAGCACTTGGTGAGGGTGCCTCCAGCGCTTGGGCACAGGGTGGCATCGCAGCAGCTGTCGGCAATGACGACACCCCAGACGCGCACGCCAACGATACCATCGCAGCTGGTGCCGGCATCGTTGATGAGGGAGTTGCGCGGCTCATCGCAGGTGACGCGCGACAACGGATCGATGACCTGCTCGCTTACGATGTGCCGTTCGATCGAGATCAAGACGGTCGCTATGTGCTCTCGCGTGAAGCCGCGCATTCCGTCAAACGGGTTGTCCGGGTGCAAGGTGATCGCGCCGGACATGCAATAATGAGCGCACTGATCGCGACGGTTCGCGCGACGCCATCGATCACCATTCTTGAGGGCTACGAGGCACAGGAGTTGATTACCTCTGGTGACGGGCCACAACAACGCGTCACCGGACTCTATCTGGCGCGCGCCGACGACGCGGCTGCACGTTATAAAGTCACCGATCTCTCAAGCGCCGTGCTTGCAACCGGTGGCATCGGCGCGTTGTACCGGCTGACCACCAACCCAAGCCACGCACGTGGCGATGGACTTGCGATCGGTGCGCGCGCAGGCGCGATCGTCTCAGATGCTGAGTTCGTGCAATTCCATCCAACTGCGATTGACGTGGAGCAAGATCCAGCGCCACTCGCGACCGAAGCGCTACGCGGAGAAGGCGCCACGCTGGTTGACGCAAGTGGTCGTCGCTTCATGGTCGACATCCACAAAGATGCCGAACTGGCGCCGCGCGATATCGTTGCGCGCGCTGTGCACAATCAGATCGCAACCGGCAACGGCTGCTTCCTCGATTGTACCCAGGCGATCGGTCAGGAATTCGCCAACCGTTTTCCGACCGTCTATCGGCGATGCATGGAAGCTGGCATCGATCCATCGATCGAACCGATACCGGTTGCACCAGCCGAGCACTATCACATGGGTGGACTTCGAACCGACGCTTCAGGGCGCACCAACGTCGATGGTCTTTGGGCCGTTGGCGAGGTCGCAGCAACCGGCCTGCACGGTGCCAATCGGCTCGCATCAAATTCATTGCTGGAAGCTGTCGTGATGGCAGCTCGCGCGGCGGACGACATTGCAAAGACCGTATCAAGCGACACACAACCGACGACCGGCACAGTCAGCCGCGAACGCAGCACTCATCTGCCAGATTTCGGCGCGCGCGCAGCTGGCCTGGCGATGATCCGCGAGACCATGTCGAGCAACGCCGGCGTTGAACGCGATGACGCGCGACTACGCCAGGCACTCGCAACCCTGAAAGATATCGCGGAGGCAGGTCATGGCGATCCGGTGATTGAGAACGCGACTATTGCTGCCCGTTTTATTGTCGAAGCAGCACTCCGCCGTCGTGAAAGCCGTGGTGGACATGCGCGCACCGATTATCCGGACACCGATCCGGAACAGGCGCGCAGTCGCACCATGACACTCGCCGGTCTGACATTGCGTGACAGCTTGGCATCCGGCGAGCTGTTTTCCGAAATCACCGCAGGCGGCGGCACACTGCACTAACGCCAAGCCATCAGAGACCGATCATGACACCATCCAAACTAGCCCCAATCCCTCGCCCGATCATTGAGCGCGTTGTTGCAGCAGCACTTGCCGAGGATCTTGGTCTGATCGGTGACATTACGTCCGAGGCAACGATACCCAGCGACAAGACCGCAACCTGTGTCATGGCAGCTCGCCAAGCAGGCGTTCTCGCCGGCATCGATGTTGCAGCGGCAGCCTTCCGGCACCTGAACCCCGATGTGTCATTCGAAGCCAGCAAAGCTGATGGCGCGCCACTTGAGTCGGGCGACGTAATCGCGACCATTCACGGCAATGCGCGCCAGATCCTTTCAGCGGAACGTGTTGCACTCAATTTCATGGGCCGCATGTCCGGCATCGCAAGTCAGACACGTGCCTATGTGGACCGCATTGCTGGTACGAACGCGGCCGGGATTGATACGCGCAAAACAACGCCGGGATTGCGCGCGCTTGAAAAATATGCCGTCCGCGCCGGTGGTGGCATGAACCATCGTATCCGGCTCTTCGATGCAGTGCTGATCAAGGACAACCATGTCGCAATTGCCGGCGGCATCACGGCGGCCATCACGGCAGCCCGGGCACGCGCCGGGCATATGGTGAAGATTGAGGTTGAAGTCGACACGCTGGAGCAACTCAAAGAGGCGCTCAATCACAAGATTGATGCCGTTCTACTCGACAATATGCCGCCAGCCATGCTGCGTGAGGCTGTGCAAATAGTTGATGGTCGCGTGACAACAGAGGCATCTGGCGCCATCAATTTCGACACCATTCGCGCTGTCGCAGAAACAGGCGTTGACCTTATTTCGGTTGGGGCGCTCACCCATTCTGTTACGGTGCTCGATATCGGCCTCGACACGACCATCGCCTGATAAACGCGTTAAACGCTTTTTACGGTGCTGTTGGCGGCTCATGACAAAGCCGCCTACAAAAGGTCGTCAAACGTTTTTATATGTGAAGACATGCTAAAGCACCTCGCGTTTAGCAGGAGCCTTAAATCGCCCGAAGATTGGGCGTTTTAAGGCGCATTGCAACTCCGTCAAAAACGCGACATGCTATATTGTCTGATGCGCCCGAACCATCCGCGCGCACTTGATCAAGAGAGAAATCCGGTGGAACAGGGAAACGGACCATTGCTGTTCATCGTCTTTGTCACCACGGTCATGGTTTTGAGCGGCATTCTCGGCGGCGTTCTCGCCGGGCTGAAAAACCGTGACTATTCCTTCTGGATCGCATGGACCTTCATATTGCCCCCGTCACTAATTGTGCTGGCACTGCTGCCGACCATTAAAGGCCAGCGACCACGCCGCGTGTCACTCGATGAAGAAGATGCACGCGAAGGCGATTAGCCTAAAGGGCAGGGCTTGCAGCAGGCTGGCAAATGGGATTGATTGGCGCATCCAACCAATCAAGGAACGCTTCCCATGTCCTGGCCGCCCACTGTCACACTCGAAGGCAAAATTGTCGCTGTTGCGCCGCTTACGCAGGCACACGCACAGGACCTTGCTGAAGCGTCAGCAGACGGCGGCTTGGAACGCCTTTGGTACACGACGATCCCAGCCCCCGAGGATGTCGCCGGCGACATCGACAAACGCAACGCGTTGGCCAACATGTGCCCTTTCGCGGTTGTCGAGCAGGCAACTGGCAAGGCCGTTGGCATGACGACCTACCTCAATGTCGACGAAGCGCATCGGCGCGTCGAGATTGGCGGCACCTGGTATCGTAAAGCCGTGCAGCGCTCCGGCCTCAACACCGAATGCAAATTTCTGCTGCTGCGCCATGCGTTCGAAACGTTGAACTGCAACGTCGTGGAATTCCGCACGCACTTTATCAATTATCAAAGCCGCAACGCGATCGAACGACTTGGTGCCAAATTCGACGGCATCCTGCGCAACCACATGATCATGCCGAACGGGACGCTGCGCGACACCGCCGTCTATTCAATCATCGCGCCGGAATGGTCAACCGTGAAAACGCACCTCGAATGGCAGATGGCGCGGCCGCGTTAGAGCGCACTTCTAACCGAACTTCCTGGCCAAACAGGCTCACCCGCCAGAACGTCCGAAACGGTTGTTAATGGCAGCACGGCGTAGATTGGGAACGCAATCATAGCAGCTTCGGCTTCGCGCATGATGGCGGCCCGAATGAAGTCTGCATCATAGCGGGTGGAGAAATGTCCGAGCACGAGGGCTTTGAGATCGAGCCCGGTTGCACCGCGAATGACCTCACCGAGTTCACAGTGACCTCGGTCGGCAGCGTCCGGCGCGATAAAAGTCGCTTCGTGGACCAGGATTTCAGTATTACGCCAACGGGCTGCATCAAACGACGGCGCATCACCTGAAAACCCGAACAGTGGGCGCTCCAGAGTGTTGGTTATGTGATCATCGCCGTGCTCAGCCCGGAGTCGCCCGATCTCAGCACCTGCTAAACCAGCAAACTCCAGTTTCAACCGGCGTCGGCTCTCTATCACCCGGAAATCAAGGCTCTTCGTCAAGCCGGCGTCACCGCCACCGGAAATGGCAATGTGATCGTTCTCGCCAACCTCGACGACATGATTGCTCGCGACTGGAATACGCTGTCCAGCTTCAACTGCCACCCAGCACGCCTTGGCCAAGTTGGGATCGAACTGCTCGATAAAATCTCGAAACGCCGGAAAGGATCCACTGTCCTTCGGATAGTAATAGGTCAGTGCTCGATCAGATCGGGCTGCGAGTTGATTGAACTGCAGTAAGCCGCCGATATGATCTCGGTCGGCGTGGCTGAGGAAGACATGCTGGACACGCTGGCATTTCGACGCGAGCGCAGATGAGACACCGTCACCGGCATCAAACAGCAGCTTGAGCTCATCGAGATAATACCACGTCGAAAACCGCGCGGTTGAGTAGCCTGAGATTCTCATTGTCGCCACGCACGAGTTTGCCGGCGCGTCATGCCAGCACTGCATTAAAAATACAGCTATCGCATATTCTCAGAGCGCGGCGAAATTTGGTGCGCCCGGCTTGGAAATTCAAGCCGGGCGCCAGGCTCATTCCTTGCCGATCGCAGCTTGAGCTGCGGCGAGGCGCGCGACGGGCACGCGGTAAGGCGAGCACGATACGTAGTCGAGACCAACTTCATGGCAGAAGTGTACCGACGCCGGGTCACCGCCATGTTCACCACAAATACCAAGCTTGAGATCAGGACGCGCTTTCCGACCGCGCTCGACCCCAATGCGGACAAGTTCGCCGACACCGTCCTGGTCTATCGAAATGAACGGGTCGATGTCGTAGATGCCTTGTTCTGCGTAGTTTGTCAGGATCGGTGCCGCATCATCGCGCGAAAGGCCGAGACACGTCTGCGTCAGATCGTTGGTGCCGAATGAAAAGAACTCAGCGCCAAGATCGCCGTCCGCGATCTCATCGCCGCGCAGACACGCGCGCGGCAACTCAATCATCGTGCCAATCTGATAGGTGAGCTTCGAGCCAGTTTCCGCTTCAACAGCCTTTCCAGCCGCCCGGATCACATCCGCCAGAATGTCGTACTCTTTGCGGTATGCAACGAGTGGGATCATGACTTCGGGCGCAACCTCTTTACCGGTCTCTTTGGCAACATTAGCGGCAGCCTCAAAGATCGCACGCGCCTGCATCTCGGTGATCTCAGGATAACGGATCGCAAGCCGACAACCACGGAAGCCAAGCATCGGGTTGAACTCACTGAGTTCGTTGACCCGGTCACGCAACCGCTCAACGGTCACGCCGAGCGAGGCAGCGACGCCTTCGGCTTCATCGCCGTGCGGCAGAAATTCATGCAGCGGCGGGTCCAGCAGACGGATCGTAACAGGCTTGCCGTCCATGATCCGGAACAGTTCTTCGAAATCTTCGCGCTGCATGGGCAAGATCTTCGCCAATGCCGCCCGGCGCCCTTCTTCGTTCGCAGCGCAGATCATCTCACGCATCGCAAGAATACGCGCATCATCGAAGAACATGTGCTCGGTCCGGCAAAGCCCAATACCCTCAGCGCCAAATTCCAACGCCTGTCCGGCATCTCGCGGCGTATCGGCATTCGCTCGCACGCCAAGTTTGCGCGCACTGTCGGCCCAGGTCATCAACGTTGTAAAGTCACCCGACATCTCCGGCTGACGCATGGCGATCGCACCACGCAGAACTTCACCGGTCGTACCATCAATTGTGACGGTCTCGCCCTTCATGAAAACCTCATTGCCAATCGTCATGGTCGCAGCTTTATAATCAATGCGCAGGCCACCGGCACCAGACACGCAAGGCCGGCCCATACCGCGCGCAACGACAGCTGCATGGCTGGTCATGCCACCACGTGTGGTCAGAATACCGGTTGCCGCATGCATTCCGTGAATGTCTTCCGGGCTGGTTTCAATCCGAACCAGGATGACATTTTTTTCCTGCGCCTTGAGACGTTCGGCTTCATCTGAGTCGAACACAATCTCGCCAACCGCTGCACCAGGGGACGCCGGCAAGCCACGCGCAATAACGTCCTTTTCGGCATCGGGATCAATCATGGGGTGCAAGAGTTGATCAAGCGATGCCGGATCGATCCGCATCACAGCTTCGTTCTGCGTAATCAGCCCTTCATTCGAAAGATCAACTGCGATTTTGAGTGCAGCTTTGGTCGTGCGCTTGCCAGATCGCGTCTGCAGCATCCAGAGCTTGCTGTCCTGGATCGTGAACTCGATGTCCTGCATGTCGCGGTAGTGCTTTTCGAGCGTCTCGAAAACACCTGCAAGTTGCCCATACGTCTCCGGCATTATGGCTTCGAGTGACGGTTCGGTCTCGCCAGCTTCAATACGGGCTGCTTCAGTTAGAGGCTGCGGCGTGCGAATGCCAGCGACGACATCTTCGCCTTGGGCGTTGACCAAGAACTCGCCATAAATCTCATTGTCGCCCGTCGATGGATTGCGCGTGAACGCGACGCCGGTTGCAGACGTCCCGCCAAGATTACCAAACACCATCGCCTGCACGTTGACGGCTGTGAACCAATCATCCGGAATGTCGTGCAGGCGTCGATAGGTTTTAGCGCGTGCGTTTTGCCAGGAACTGAAGACCGCTTTGATCGCGCCCCAGAGCTGCTCGGCAGTGTCCTGTGGGAACGGTCGGCCAAGCTCCTGCTCGACGACAACTTTGTAAGCGTCGACAATGTCCTGCCAATCCTCGGCATCAAGCTCGGTGTCTTGGATTGCACCCTTGTTGTTCTTGTGGGTATCAAGAATGTCCTCGAAGAGCCCATGATCGACACCAAGCACGACATCACCGTACATCTGGATAAAGCGGCGGTAGCTATCATAGGCAAAGCGCTTGTCGCCGGCTCTTTTTGCCAAGCCTTCGACCGTAACGTCGTTGAGGCCAAGATTGAGGATCGTGTCCATCATGCCGGGCATTGACGCCCGTGAGCCTGAGCGCACCGAAACCAGGAGTGGATTGTCAGCATCGCCAAACTTGGCATCAACCGCCTCTCCAATCCGCTTCAGCGCTTCAAGTGCTTGCGGCTCTAGACTGTCAGGCAGGCGCTCAGCCAGCTCATAGTATTTGCTGCACACGTCGGTCGTTATCGTGAAGCCCGGAGGAACCGGCAGACCGATGCTCGCCATCTCCGCCAGATTGGCACCCTTGCCACCAAGCAGGTTACGCAAGCTGGCATCACCATCACTCGCGCCTGAACCGAAGAAGTAGACCAGCTTCGCAGCTTCGTGCATGACATCCTCATTCATGACCTGGCTCATTCATGACCTGGAGCGCAACGACCCCAAATGGAACTGGACATCTGTTCGGCTCCACACTCGAAGCCTCATGCCCATCCGGCATTTTCTCTCAGTCATCGAGCTGACTGACGATTTACCATTCAACAGGATCGTGACATAGCCACATGTATGGAGCCACACGCACAGAGCCGCACATACGAGACCATCCATACACGGCCTTCAATGCGGGCCATCCACTAGTCGAACGAGCGACTAAACACCATTGGCCATTGGACGAATGGCATTCTTGTGCGCAAAATGACTGCCAATTGCACGCAACACCAACTCAGATCCTTAATGTGTCTTTGACAACGACGATTCGATGAGATTCCAAACAAGCGAAAGGCCGCGCACGTGGAAAAAGTTCTGGCTCAGGTGGATGCCAACCATGATGCAGCTCTTGATCGGCTGTTTGATCTCCTACGCATAAAAAGTATTTCGACCGACCCTGCTTATCGCGACGATTGCCTGCAGGCTGCAGAAATGTGCCGCCAGCTCCTACAGGCCGCCGGTTTCGACGCCGAAGTTCGCGAGACGACCGGCAATCCAATGGTTGTTGGCCATGCACTTGGGGACCATGGTCCTGATGTGCCGCATGTCTTGTTTTATGGGCACTACGACGTGCAACCGCCCGATCCACTGGATCTTTGGAAAAGTGATCCATTCGATCCGCAGATCGTCGATGATCCGAAACATGGATCGATGATTGTGGCGCGTGGCGCTCAAGACAACAAGGGCCAACTGATCACATTCATCGAGGCGATGCGCGCCTATAAGGAAGCAATCGGCGGAGCGCCGCTAAAGGTATCGGTGATGCTCGAAGGTGAGGAAGAATCTGGCAGCCCGAGCCTGCCTGGCTTCCTCGATAAGAGCGGCAAGGAAATCACCTGCGATTTGGTTTTGGTCTGCGACACCGGCCAATGGGATCGCGACACGCCGGCAATCACGACCATCCTGCGCGGCATGGCGGCAACAGAATTCGTCGTCCACGGCCCCGACCGGGATCTGCATTCAGGCATGTATGGTGGCCCGGCGATCAACCCGATCCGTGCGCTCGCCAAAGCGCTCGCGTCACTGCACAACGATGACGGCAGCGTCTCGGTGAAGCACTTTTATGCAGGTGCCTTCGAACCAACCCAGCAGCAGCAAGCCCAATGGCACGCGCTTGAATTCGACGACACGGCATTCCTCGGCGAGGTTGGCCTGTCGATCCCGGCCGGCGAGCAATCAAAGAGTGCACTGGAACAAATCTGGGCTCGGCCCACAGTTGAGTATAACGGTATAACAGGCGGCTATCAGGGGGTCGGCTCAAAGACAATCATTCCAGCCGAGGCGTCCGCCAAAATCACCTGCCGGCTGGTCCCTGGCCAGAACGCTCAACAGGTTCTCGATAACTTGCAGGCACATCTTCTTGCACAATTACCAGCCGATTGCCGAGGCGAGTTCCTCTATGGCCATGCCAGTGGCGGCATTGCCGTTGACACGACAGCTCCCTATGTCGCGGCCGCCGCCACCGCACTTGAAACTGAATGGGGCAAACCCACCGTTCTAATGGGCTGCGGTGGCTCCATTCCAATCGTCACGTCTTTCCGCGATGTCCTTGGCATGAATTCGCTGCTGATCGGCTACGGCCTCGACGATGATAAGATCCACTCACCAAACGAGAAATATAACCTCAAGAGCTTCAAACTCGGCGCGCGCTCGTGGGTGCTGGTTCTCGATCAATTAGCCGAAAGCATTGTTCCGGAACGTTAAACAGAGACGCCCGCGCGGTCGATTTCACCCACGACATGGCCATATTACTTGTGCAACAACCTGCCATAACGTGTCGCGATGCGGTTGCCTGATGGGCCTGCCCCGCACTATGACAGTTAAACATTGTGACAGTTGAACTGGCGCATACCGAAGGAGCATACCGATATGAAAAGCTACGCAGTTGCCACTGTGTCGTTGATGACGGCCATCGCCGCACTGATTGCTGGCACGACCCCATCCGACGCGCAGCGCAACAGCGATCGCCATATCGCGGGAAAGTTTGACTATTATCAGCTCGTGTTGAGTTGGAGCCCGACACATTGTGCCGACAACAGTCGTGGCTCCAATGATACCCAATGCGGCACCAAGCGCGCCAAACCCTATAGCTTCGTTATGCACGGTCTATGGCCGCAGTACGAGCGCGGCTGGCCGCAGTTCTGCCAAACCCGGGGCAAACCGTACGTGCCGAAAGGCATCATCAATGGCATGATGGACATTATGCCGAGCCGCGGTCTGATTATCCACCAGTACAAGAAACATGGCACGTGTTCGGGCCTTGATGCCCCGACCTACTTCAAAGCGTCGCGGATCGCGTATCGAAACGTCAAAATCCCAAAAATGTTCAATGCTCCGACCAAACAAATCCTGATAACGCCATCGGAACTCGTAAAACAATTCCGCAGTGTCAATCCAACTCTGACAAATGCCGCCATGCAGGTTGTTTGCAAACGGGGCAACGCTAATCGGTTAAAGGAAGTCAAATTCTGCATGACCCGCAAAGGTGCCTTCCGCGCCTGCACGAAGGGCCGCGCACCGCGTCATAAGTGCCTCAACAAGAAAATTTACGTGCCGCCAGTTCGCGGCTAACATCGAAATCGCGATCCTGCCAAAAGACCAAATTGAGCATCCTGATCTCAAGTGAAGATATTTCCGCCCATATCCGAAATGCTCTGGCCGCCTGGCTACGGGGCCAAGGAATTGTTGTGGGCGCGCCGCTATGTCGTGCTGGCCATCGCCGGGATCGCTTTCACTTTTTCCGCACAGTCCCTGCTGTTGCCAGCGACAGATCTGCGACCGGCTGAGCCCCGAGATACAACAACTGCCCGAGTATTGGTGGATGGCTCGACATGCCAAAACCTTCGGATGCAGCACGCAACGGGCGCAACCTCGGGGGCACCATGCGGAAAATCATTTCGTATGAAAGCTGGAATGAGCCTCGCGGCCGACCAGCCCCTGCAGCGTGGCACATTGATCACCAGCCAGGGCACGCTCACATCTGCGGATCTAGCCATCACGCCGCCGAAAGCGCTGCGCACGTCGATCTGGGAACCACGCCCCAACAATGCGCAGGCAGCCTCAACGCTGGCACAGACCCCAAAGCAAAAATAGTCAACTCTACGACGTCTGTAGCCCATCGGCATTTGGCGGCTCTGACACAAAACAACGTTAACCGATGTACTTTTCAGCAGATTGCCCAGTCTCGATTTGCCGCACAATTGCGCGAAAAATGATGACGAAAACAGTCATTTTGGAACAGAATTTAACTTGGGCTTCAGTTCTAGCGCGTAGATTCAAGCCATCAGTTCATCACGTTCTCGCACAATTCTCCCTATTTCTGCGTCCAAGAGGTTTACATGTCATACGAGTTAGCAAGCAGAAGTCGGCCCGGAATATTGTCTGTGATCAAAGGCGTTATTTCACATTGGCGCCAAGCGAAGCACACGCAATACGCGCATCCATGGACTGCCTATAGCCCGGCAAATTTCCAACCATGGGAAATGCTGGAGGTCGACTTAGTCGCCTCAAACACAGGCGAAGTGGACCAGATCTCACCGATCAGCACGAAGAATGCGGAGAATGCCAGCAACTCTTTGCAGATCGCCCATCGCTCAATAATTGCGCAAGCATCACAATCAGAGATTGCAGAGACATCTATCCCTGCAGCGAAACCTATCGCACTCCGGCTCGTCTCGAGTAGGGATTTGGCCGAGGCGACAACCAAACCAGCATTGCCTGGATTAGCTGCTGCCACAGGTCGGGATTTGCAACTTGCAGCCCGCCTAGCGAGTGTCAGCGCACTCAACCGCAAATCAGCGCCGGTCGCCATGACCAGAACGTCGTCCAAGACGACAGGCCTCAATCGTCCCGTCAAACAAGCCATCATCGCAAAACGTTCGCGCAAAATCGAACCGCCTGCAGTATGCCGCAAGACACGCAGTTCTGCCGAGATCGTGCAGCTTAGATTGACGCGCGCGCGTGCTGAACACAAACAGGGCAAAACACTGAAAATCGCCTAGTTTGTAAGCATGACGGAAATAATGAATTGCGGCAACAGACCTAAAAAGTCTGCTGCCGCAATTCGTTTGATTATCTCATTTCAAGCGGCCAAACGCGTTGCTTCGGTCGATCGCGTCCCATCAGGTGGTGTAACAGTGCCGGTCAGGTCCGTCGCAACGTTGTCCGGACGGTCAGTCAGCGGTTAGGGCCGCCGGTTCTGATGCACCATCATGGCTGATGCCGCCGAGAGTTTCCAGTGTCATGTA
>CAJQQK010000020.1 GCA_905480435.1 uncultured Hyphomicrobiaceae bacterium
TTGTGAATCTCTGACCAAGTCATGCCTCTCACTTCCCCTGAGCGAGATGCTGTGAGGGTAAGGAACTGCAATGCCTTCGTTCCCATCCCATCCCGTTGTGAAAGTTTGCTCCACCAGCGTTTCATATCAGAGATTTGTAGAGCAGGATGATGCCTCGCTGCGGAACTGCTGATCTTTGACGGAAGAAGTGCGGCAAGATTCCCTTTCCATGCTGCTGGATTTGGTGCTGGTCTAAGTTTTCTCGCGATTGCGTAGTCAAAAACCGCTTCAAGACGACCACGAACTCTACTGGCTGTCTCGTGCTTGTCGCTCCATATGGGCTGGAGAACGCCAAGCACCTGTTCCACCTCAATCTGGTCAATAGGAAGCTTGCCAAGAACAGGCTTGGCGTAGGTATCGAGTGTGGATGCCCACTGTGCGCGATGTTTTGCGTTGGAAAGCTCTTTTGCCTTCATGGCTACCACGGTATCTGCGACTTCTGAGAAAGTAAGCACTTTCTCAGGTTTTGCCTTCACTAATCGTGGGTCTTTGCCCTCTGCGGCAAGTGACTTGTTCTCGAATGCGATCTTACGGGCGCTACCAAGCAATACGGCAGGGTAGCCCCCCAACCCTATGTCGACATACTTGCCGTGAACTCTAATGCGCTGAACCCAGCCTTTGGAGCCAGACTTTCTGACGAGTAGATGGAGCCCGTTACCGCCCCCGTCATAATATCTCCCTGCTGCAAGGTTGGACTTTACAGTTCGATCTGTTAGCGATTGCTTTGCCATCTACGTCCCCATTTTCGTCCCCATAGATGCACTGGATTTTACTCGATCGTCAAGGAACTCACTGGAACACAATGGGGATCAACACGTTGAAATATAATTGATAAATGTAACGCATTGGACTCAGATGGAATCAAGATTATACGGACGCAACGTCCGCCGGGTGTTATAGCGACCCAAATATCGAATGTGCGACATGTTGGCTGGTTTTTGGCCAGGTTGTGGTGTAGGCTTAGGGGCTGGATGAGCGCGGTTGACGTGCCGGTATGGCACTGCGTGCTGAGTTCAGATCTGCATAACGGGAGACGACTGTAACGCCAGCTACATAGTAAGGAGATCATTATGAAAGCGTCGATACGCAGCATCCTCAATTTTAAGGGGAGCGAGGTTCGTAGTGTGTCTCCAGACACTTCTGTTTTTGACGCATTGCAGGAAATGGCTGAAGCGAATGTTGGTGCTTTGTTGGTGATGGACGGCGGTAAACTGTCCGGTATCGTTTCTGAGCGTGACTACGCGCGCAAAATTATTCTTTTGGGCCGCGCCTCGTCCGATACGCCGGTCAGTGCGATTATGTCGAGCAAGGTGCTTTGTGCGACACCAACCCAGACTGTCGAAGAATGCATGGGGATGATGACTTCTCAAGCCGTCCGTCATCTACCTGTTCTGGAAAACAAAGTCGTTGTCGGGATTGTATCCATCGGAGATCTTGTTCGGGCAATCATCGGTGAGCAGCAGTTTGTCATCGAGCAGCTTGAGCATTACATCCACGGGCACTAACGCCAAGACCTTTGACGTCAAGGTCTAGATGCCAGATCAAACTGCGCTGCAGCTTTCAGAGCCGTTTATCTCATTCTCGTCAAATGCTAAGGCAAGTATCCGGCACTTATCTGGAGGGCTTTGCCATGAATTGTGTGAGATGGAGCTGGGCGGTGACAAAGCTGCTCGCAGTGGGTGTTCTGGCGATGCTGCCATTTGGGGCGGTGCAGGCGCAAAGCACGATCTCTGCGAAAAAGAACGCGACTGCGGCGAAGAAGCCAGATCCGCGTGAGCGCGTTGCCGCGAAGAAGCTCTTTGGCCACAAGCCGAATGCCGCTCCGTTGCTGCCGAAAGCGCACGGGTTCTATAGTCGTGGCTGTCTTGCCGGTGGCGAGCAACTCGAAAAAGACGGGCCCGCCTGGCAGGCAATGCGTCTCTTGCGCAATCGTAACTGGGGGCACCCGCGCCTTGTGCGTCTGGTGCGTCGTCTTGCTGTTGAGGCGCGCAAACATGATGGTTGGCCCGGACTGCTGGTTGGCGATCTGGCGCAGCCGCGCGGTGGTCCCATGCTGACCGGACACGCCAGCCATCAGATTGGGCTTGATGCGGATATCTGGTTGACGCCAATGCCGAAGAAGCGCCTGACGCGACGTGAGCGCGAACGTCTATCTGCGACCTCAATGCTGGCCGGTAAGACAGCTGTTAACGAGCAGATCTGGTCGCTTAGTCATGCCAAACTCATCAAGCGGGCGGCGTCATACCCGCAAGTTGAGCGCATATTTGTGCACCCGGCAATCAAGAAGACGCTCTGTGACAATGCCAAGGAAATTGGTGGTAGCCGTGCCTGGCTTGCAAAGGTTCGTCCATACTGGGGTCATCATTATCACTTTCATATCCGGATCGGATGTCCGCCAGGTTCTACGGGCTGCCGCAAGCAGAAGCCAATCGGTGGTGCACCTGGCTGTACAAAAGAGCTGGACTATTGGTTTCGGCTGCTGACGAACCCACCGAAGCGAACCAAGCCACGTAAGCGTCGTGGGCCGATTACGCTTGCCGGTTTGCCAAACGCATGCCGCGCGGTGCTGGACGCGTCTTCAATTGTGCCGCCGAGACCTGTTCCTGCCAGGCGGTGAGATGTTGTTGATTTGGGTTTGTTGCAATCTCGAAATTGCCGAACAGCCAGGATCGCTGCATGGTGAACTCACAATGATTCGTGTGCGCATTGATTTTAGTTCGATTTTGAGTTGTCCGGTTAAGGCGTTGTTGCCTTACATTCTGGGCATTTCACCAATGCCTTGAAGTTGATGGTATTGTTGGATCTGTGAAGGACCATGGCACGGGCGCACTCAGGGGCTTTGTGTGGGCTGTCAGGATCATCTTGGTTAGCGATTTATCGTCCGCAATTGCCTCACTTTGGTCTTGCGGCGACCAGTATACTTCCGCATTCGGGGACTATATCTGCGGTTGGGTTGGGATGATTGCGGCGAGAGGCAACGGTTGGTGGTGGGAGTGTCGGCGATGACGGCGCGCGCGGCGAATAGCATGACATCTGAATCGATCTCGGTTGCGACGTTGTTTCGGAGCGCTGCGCTCTGCGTTGTTGCAGTGCTGTTGTCGGCCTGCTCTAGCGGTAGTCATCGCGTCGATGGTGATCGCCAGAAGGAGATCACGTATTCGCCGCGGGTTGTGTCTTACGGCCAGCGTGTGCCAAAGGGCGGTGGTCGCTTCAAGCTTGGCCGGCCGTATCAAGTCGGCGGCAAAACATATACGCCGCGCCGTGAGCCAAACTATTCTCGAACCGGTATTGCCTCCTGGTATGGCAAGGATTTCCACGGTCGCCTGACTGCAAATGGCGAAGTTTACGATATGCACGCGCTGACAGCCGCTCACCCGACATTGCCGTTGCCATCTATGGTCGAGGTGACGAATACGCGAACCGGCCGACGTGTTACTCTGCGTGTCAACGATCGTGGCCCATTTGCGCATGGTCGGATCATCGACCTTTCCCATCGTGCAGCCCAAGAGCTGGGCCTGGCGCGTAGCGGTGTCGGCGAGGTCCATGTGCGCTTTCTCGGGCCAGCGCCACTCTGATCTATTTTTATTGCTTTTGAAGCGATCTCTCGATCTCGTCTAGTGAACTGTCGGGGGAAGGCTGTCGATCTGCGCGCGGGTTCTTTGCTAAGGTGGATCGAGGATAGCTTTACGTCGTGAGGCAAAAGCTGTAATTCAGCTCAACTTGGGTTCAACAAGCATTGTTTGACCGCCTCGCGCAGCCTTTCATCGCGCGGTGCCACACGCCGGAGATCTGCTCATGAAAAAAGTTTACTCAAGCGCAGCTGAGGCGCTGGGTGGCGTATTGCAAGATGGCATGCTGGTGGCAGCCGGCGGATTTGGCCTTTGCGGCATTCCGGAAAATCTGATCGCGGCAATTCGCGATGCTGGCACCAAGAATTTGACGGTCGCGTCCAATAATGCCGGCGTTGATGATTTTGGTCTTGGTGTTCTGTTGCAGGGGCGTCAGGTGAAGAAGATGATTTCGTCGTATGTTGGTGAGAACGACGAGTTCATGCGTCAGTATCTGGCTGGTGATCTTGAAATTGAATTCAACCCTCAAGGTACATTGGCTGAGCGGATGCGCGCTGGAGGGGCCGGGATTGCTGGGTTTTATACCAAGACCGGCGTTGGCACGCTGATCGCTGACGGCAAAGAGCACAAAGATTTCAACGGCGAAACCTATATCCTGGAAGAGGGTATTTTCGCTGACCTGTCGATTGTCAAAGCGTGGAAGGGCGATGAGGCGGGCAATCTGATCTTCCGCAAAACCGCACGAAACTTCAATCCCGTAGCTGCAACTTGCGGCAAAGTCTGCATTGCTGAGGTTGAGGAATTGTTGCCAGTTGGTGCGTTGGAGCCTGATAGTATTCATACCCCGGGTATTTTCGTCAATCGCATCATCAAGGGCGAGCACGAGAAACGCATCGAGCAGCGCACGACGCGTGCCGCTTAGAGCTGAACCCTATAATTGACTTTTGGCAATGTGCTGCAGATGAACGTGGGCTCGGAGCGGGCCCAAATAGGAGCGAGACGAATGGCAGGCTGGGATCGTAATCAGATGGCCGCGCGCGCTGCGCAAGAGCTTGAAGACGGCACGTACGTTAACCTCGGAATTGGCATCCCAACCTTGGTTTCGAACTACATCCCTGAGGGTGTCGACGTAACATTGCAGTCTGAAAACGGCATGCTTGGCATGGGCCCGTTTCCAACTGATGACGAGATCGACGCAGACCTGATTAATGCGGGTAAGCAGACGATCACCGAGATGGACCGCACGTCATACTTCTCGTCAGCTGACAGCTTCGCGATGATCCGCGGTGGCCACATTGCGCTTTCAATTCTTGGTGCGATGGAGGTGTCCGAGCAGGGCGATCTGGCCAATTGGATGATCCCGGGCAAGCTTGTAAAGGGCATGGGAGGCGCCATGGATCTCGTCGCCGGCGTGCGCCGCGTTGTTGTGATCATGGATCACACCAACAAGAAGGGTGAGTCCAAGCTTCTCAAGCAATGCTCGTTGCCATTGACCGGTTCTAAAGTTGTTGACCGCGTGATTAGCAATCTGGGCGTATTCGATATCGTGGACGGCGGAATTAAAGTTGTGGAAATGGCAGACGGTGTTTCCCTGGACGATGTCAAAGCGGCGACTGAGGCGGCTTTAGTCAGCTGAGCTTGCTGCTTAAGTGTCCGGTTTCTATACGCGTTGCATGCGTTCAGACGCGCGGAAAATGTGGTGGTGATGCAAGGCAAATGCGCCGGTTCCTCGGCGATTTTCGCCATATTCTAACTGCCACGCATAGCATTTCAACCACAACCGCAGACATTCAGTGAGGTGAGCATTTTTAGAGCCTTCACTAAATTGCCACACACAAGCCAAAACTTGCTCTTAGTTGGCGAAAGGGTTAACAAGAGTGAGTCGGTAATAATTGGTAACAGTCGTTGACCGGCTGTAAACGCGTCCCTTAATTTGGATCCGCCTGTCGCCGTTGATTGAGTATTTATTGTTACGAAAGAACGTTAGCTGACAATGAAACCTATCAAGGCCAGCAAACGCAGAATTTGGGTCGGAGCAGCTATTTTGTTCTGGCTTGCGGTCGGTGTTGGTGTCGGCGCTCCATTGATTTTCAACTTTGCCGGTGACGAAGTTCAATTCGACAATGCAGGTGTTGTTGCAGCACCTCGCGACAGCTTCAAGATTACCAGCCCGCTTTTGCTCGATGACGCGAGTGGAACGACCATTTCTAGTGGCACGTTGGCGATCGCTACTCCTAAAGGTAAGATTCTAACGGCTGAAGCTTCGGCAACTTTGCTGAAGCGCGGAGAGGCTGTGCTGCTGCTGGACAACGGCGAGCTGTCGATCGGTGGATCGGCTGCTGAAATAGCAAATGCGCAAAGCACAGCATCGGCGCCCTTGGCCAAGGCTTTGCAGGAAGGCCGCTTCAAGGCGCTGGGCTTGCGGCACGGTACGATCATTGTGGCACTGCCAAACGGCCACAGAGAGCGGCTCACGCGAGCAAATCTTCGAATGGTGCCATCAGGCAATGGGACGATCGAAGCGAAGGGAGAAGGTTTCTGGCGTGGTCAGCGAAGCAAGTTTTCACTGACGACGAGTGGCGCGATCAAGGATGGTATCGTTCCCGTTAAACTGTCATTCCAAGCAACCCTTCTAGAGATTACTTACGAGGGGAAACTCGAACTAGATGGTGCGCATACCGTTCAAGGTGCCGCGGTCTTACACCTGAAAAACACAGAAAAACTGGCCAATGCACTTGGCACGTCCTGGCCGATCGGGACGAGCGTGCAAAATATTCGCTTGGAAGGTCCTGTACGCTGGAAATCGGACACTCTGGCATTTGATCAGGCCGAGGTTCGTGTTGGTGACAATCAGGCACAAGGGACAGCATCGCTCAAAACGGCTGGCGGGCGCGCACTGATTTCGAGCACACTTGCATTCGACACACTTGATATTGCGCCCTATCTACCGAATGGCTCAACTGATCGTGCAGCTCTTGCCTGGCAGTGGTGGAGTAAACTTGTCAGCACGCTGTCGCAACCTGCGGCACCTCATATCAATGCTGACATCAGATTATCCGCAAAGACGCTCTCGTCCGGGGAACATTCCCTGGGGGCGGCCGCTGCCACAATCTCGATGAAGAATGGCAAGCTGTCGGCTGATATCGCGGAGATCATGTTGGTCAACGGTCGCGCCACGGGACAGGTTTCGATTGATTTTAATCGCTATATTCCAAAACTTGCGCTCCGCGGGCGGCTTGAAGAAATTGCGACCGGCAAATGGTCGGAAACCCTGGCAGGCCATCGCTACATAGAAGGTCAAGGTCGCATCGTTGCCGATCTGACATCGCAAGGCACCAGCATCCAGCAGATCATCGGTGATCTTTCAGGCACCGTTGAATTCTCGGTCCCAGAAAACGGCGCTATCGGTTTGTCGCTAGTTGAGCTCAATCTGGCGCAGGACAAATCACGCGCGCAAACGAATAAAGAGATACTTGCCCGGGTATTGGGTGGCTCCACAGTGGTCAACGATCTTGAGGCTGTTTGGAAGATCAAAGATGGCGTTGGGAAGATTGTCAAAGCGTCGGTAGGCCACGCAAACGGGACCGCGAAGCTGAGTGGCAGTTTTAATCTGACGCAGAATGCATACGGCTTCCGCATATTATCGTTCGCAGGCATTGCAAAACCGAAGACAGACGAAAAGAGCGGCACACAAGGCGAGAAATCAGCAACCGTTGCCGCGCCTGCGCCCCGAGTGCCGCCAGCTGCGACGTTGCTTTCTGTGAACAGTCACAAAAAAGAACGCCGATCTTCTGGGCTTGTTGCGAACTCGGGTGCAGAGCCTGATATTCAACTGCGGACGCTGATCGGCCCACTCAAGGAACTTGAACGATTTCTTGGTCCCAACTATTCAAAGATTCCGCGCCGCGGACTTTGATTTCGCTGCCCGACTAATTTCCGGACATATGTTTATTGAACTTAACTGCTCTGCGGGGCATGGTCTGTCCAGCATGCGGTATTGTGCTCCGGTCACCATAATTGTGCGTTCTCTTGTGCGTACACTTAGGTGTATCTCGCGGAGAGCAAGCAGCTCTATTAGATAGTCTTTGGGGGCCATTTTGTTTCAGTCTTCATGTAGCGGTCGCGCTGCATTTTTTTTCTCGTCGTTGATGTGTGCCATGGCTTTGATTGCGGCAGGCCCAGTGGATGCGCAAGGGGCAAAGCCGCTTGCTGAAGATCAGGCCGCAGCCAAGGTCTCTGTGCCAGCGCGCCAGGCAGACGCTGCTAGGGGAGCTACTGAGGCGCCAGACGCAGCGACTGCGGCGCCGACGGATGATGCTCCCAAGAACAATGACGCGAAAGACGCTATTCCAGCTCAGAACGCCACGCCGAGCGCGGCACCTGACGCGACGGAGATTGTTGAAAAACCGGCAGCCAATTCGCGACTTATCGTCAGTTCCTGGGCTGGCGCCTACGGAAAGGCGCAGCAGCAGGCGATTATTGAGCCGCTGACACGAGATCTTGGATTGGCAATCGAGCGGCGCACACACGTTGGTGGCAATGCAGCATTGAATACTGCGGATGTGGCTGAGCTGGACCAATCCAGTTTGATTGCTGCGTGTCGTGCTGGTCGCCTGGTAAAGATGCGATCATTGCTGACATCTAGTGAATATGATGAGGCAATTTCGGCTGGTCCTGACGGTGGCGACTTTATTGCGAATTCGGTCTCTGATTGCGGCATGCCGACGTTTGCCTGGTCGTCCATGCTGATCGCCAATGGCGATGCCATGAAGAAGCTGGCGCGGCGACGCTATAAGGCGCCAACACGGCTCGCAAACTTGCTCCGTCCGAAGCGTTATCCTGGAAAACGTGCGTTGATCCGCAAGCCTCGCCGTTTGCTTGAAATGATGCTTCTTGGGAGCGGCATCAGTCGTGATGAGGTTTATCAGGTGCTCGCCACTCGTGACGGGCAGGACCAGGCGTTTAAGATTCTCGATCGTCTCTCGAAGTATATTCTATGGGTGGATGGCCCGCGCGAAGCGTTGATCGCTCTGGACCAGGGTAACGTTACGATGGCCATGACATATAGTGGGCGCGCCTTTCGACGTTTGATTGCAAGCCGCTTGCTGCCGATCTGGGATGGGCACATCATCGACTACGCATCGTGGGCGGTACCAGCCAGCTCGGAGAACCGCGACAATGCCAAGCAATTTATTTTAGCTGCGACGTCAGCAGAGAGCTTGGCAGCTCAGGCGCGGATTTGGCCATATGGCCCGATGCGCCGCTCAGCGCTACCATTGGCTCGGCGTCATGACTTGTTAGACACTGCGCTGGATAAATTTATGCCAACCTCTGACATGCGATTGGGGCAAGGGCTCTTGTTTGATGCTGTTTTCTGGGCAGAGCATGGTGCTGCATTAGAGGATCGTTTTGCTGCGTGGCTCGCTGGTGTGCCACTTGGCATACGTGTGCCGGTTCCAATCAAAGCACCACCACCGCCAGCGGCATCGGCTGCAGACGAAGCGGCAGGGGCAGCACCTTCACAGCAGTAATGCTTGCGAAGGCGCTGATCGTCTTTCTCTACCAGCTGCGGCGTGGGCCGGTATCAATGTGGAATAGCCCACCGCCATAGTGCTTGTAACCGCCGACGACGCGACGCAGGTAGCGTGCCGTTTTGCCAACGTTGCCAAAGACCCGGAAGTCGGCTGCGCGGCTTTTCAGGTGCCACGAGCGACTGGCGCCTCCGACCCGGCGATTATGCTTACGGCTGCGGCAGGTCGAATTAACGCGGACGCGGCCAAAATTGCGGGCAACGTAGTTGATTGCGGCGCGTAGCCGTCCAGGTACGCATCTGCTGCTGGCAGACCATGTGATCCGTCCGCCGCCACCGGTGATGCTTTTTTTGCGCTTCTTACGCTTCGCCGCCATGGACCGTGGGATTGAAACGAGGTCGACGCCAAGACTTGCAACTTTTACCGCATAAGCGCGCGTGTTTCGTGTTTGTCTTGCCGCGCGCCTGATTGTGCGCTCACGACGCTTTACGACACGGGCCGGTATGCGCCGCTTGGCAGACCGCTTTTGCCGTTTGGAATTTGGCAGCCGAGCTCTTGCAGCTCGGCGAAGTTTTGATGAGCGCTTGCTGACTGATGATTTCTGCGCTTTTGCGTTCTTTTTGAGTTTTGATTTTGCTGGCGCCTTTTGGGCAATCTTCGGCTTTGAAGACTTGCCTTTCGCGGCACCTTTGGTGGTGCCAGGCTTCGCTGCTTTTTTATAGATCGCTGGTGTTACCCAGCCTTTGCTGTGAAATATAGCGCCGTTGTTCGACGAGATGGTGTTGTCTGCAAGTGCTGGTGATGGGCTTGCAATGAAGCTGAATCTGAAAATGGCGGTTGCCTGCGCATTCCGGTGATCGCGACCGGGTATTCCGGTGCATCGCGACCAGTTGGAGGGTGGCGGTTTGAGTGCCGCTGGATAGCTTGGTTGATGTCAGCGTTTCATGGTCTCGTCAAGCTTGCGGTCTGCCGGGATCATTCG
>CAJQQK010000021.1 GCA_905480435.1 uncultured Hyphomicrobiaceae bacterium
AAGCCCTCGCGGGCGCGCTATAGAGCGCGTCCTTGACCGCCGCCCGTCACATCGACGGGGAATGCTCTGCCAACAGGATTAAGCAGAAAACCGACCACCCAAAAACACCTGATCCACCCACTCAATTCGTCGAGGAGCCCATATCTCCGGCCCTGCGCATCACGGCCCGGTTTGCCCAGATAGAATGGCACAAAGACCGATCGCCGATGCGCCGATATTGTATCAAAGAGGTCTGTGTTGCCGGTCGAGTTGTGAAACTCATGGAACACGAAATAGCGCATCCCACGGCGTGAGCGGCGCTTTCCCGGATCGTATTTGCTGCGCCGCGGACTATGTACGATCAGCACATATTCGGCAGGCGAGACCCACAATCTGCCAGCCGGAATCCAACCGCGTGACGTCAGCATCGGCAATGCCAGTCGGCATTTCAAATCCGCGCAACCCTGAAATGCTGCCAGCCCCGGCGGCGGCTGATCCGTCGCCTTGAGCGTTGCCATCGCGTGATTAAAAGATTCTTGGCCGCGCTCTGTGCGATACATCGGCCAGCCATCAACAACCACCTGATCGTCTTCCCGACGTGGCTTTCCCGCCGCTATTTCCCGCGTGATGCCAGTATGGCGCTCGCTAATTGGCAAGCGCTCCAGGACAACATGACCATCTAGAGCTCCACCAGCAGTCCACGCAACCGTGCTACCTGCCGCCACAATACTGGTAGCTAAAGTAATCCCCGCCAGGATTTGCTGAGCTAATCTCATAAAACTGCAGTCCGCATGAAACAGGCCTCTGCCCGTCCAAGCCAAAACAAACGACATGCTTCCCCCTGAAGAGCCCCCTCCATGTTCGAGGCTCCATAAGAGACCAACACGTGGCCGAAACGCTGACCAAACTATGGAGATTGTGGGGTGGAAGTTCAGAGATTACAGCATGTCGCGTTTTGGTGGATTCATAATGCGCCTTAAAACGCCCAACCTTCGGGCGCTTTTAGGATTCTATTGAACGCGACGTGCTTTAGTTTAGCTTGGCAGACCGAGCGATGCCGAAGAAGGGCGAGACGATCCCGCCCTGCAAGTCGCCTAACCTTCGAACGCCGGCCCAAATTTGTTCGAGCGTGGAAAACCACGTGGCACTGTCCGACCCGCCTGGGCACGAACGCCATGCCAATCTTCGAGGTCAGCCAGCGCCGTTGTGAACGTCCGGTTCGCACCATCGAGCCAGGTGAGGCCCGCGCCCGCATCAAACACACGGACATCCGATAGTGTCGTGCCCTTGAGCCGCTGCAGGATCATGCCCTTGCCGCGTGTCATCTCGTTGACTTCATCGAGGCCGAACACGATCAGCTTGCGGTTATCGCCGACGATCGCGACCATGTTGCCGTGAACCGGCACACAACGTTTTGCTTCATCCGGTTCACTGATATTGAGCACCTGCCGGCCCTTACGGGTCGAGGCTGTGACATCGTCTTCGGGCACAACGAAACCGTAACCAGCCGTTGATGCAACAAGCAGCTTGCGGCCGGGCTTGTGCACAAAGAACTCAACGACGTCGTGGTTTTCTTCCATGTCGATCATCAGTCGCAGCGGCTCGCCATGGCCGCGTCCACCCGGCAGCTGATCACCGGTCAACGTAAAGAATTTGCCGTTGCTGGCGAATATAAGGATGCGGTCAGTGGTCTGCGCCTGGAGCGAGAATTTGAGCGAGTCGCCTTGCTTGAAATCGACCTTCGACAGGTCATCCTGATGCCCTTTGAGTGCCCGCACCCACCCCTTTTCTGAAAGGAGGATCGTGATTGGCTCGCGCTCAATCATGGCTTGTTCAAGATCAATTTCAATATCAGGTGCATCGGACAATATTGTGCGACGCGCACCAAGTTCAGTTTTCTTCGAGTATGTTTCGCGCACATCTCGCACTTCACCAGCAATCGTTGTCCACTGCTTGGTTTCAGATGCTAGCAGCGCTTCGATATCAAGCTTTTCAGCCGATAGACGTTCGTGCTCGGCCTTGATCTGCACTTCTTCAAGCTTGGAGAGTGCCCGCAAGCGCAAGTTCAGGATCGCCTCGGCCTGAACATCCGAGAGATTGAACGTCGACATCAAAGTTTGCTTCGGCTCATCTTCGAAACGGATGATGCGGATCACTTCATCGATGTTCAGGAACGCGATCAGATAGCCGTCAAGCACTTCAAGGCGATGTTCGATCTTCTTGAGGCGGTTCTCGGAGCGGCGAATGAGAACCTCAATGCGATGCTCCAGCCACTGCCAAAGCACTTCGCGCAAATTGAGTACATTCGGGATCTGCCCGCCGGACAGAACGTTCATGTTGAGCCCGAAGCGCACTTCGAGTTCAGAGAGTTTGAACAGGCTCTCCATCATGATCGTTTCATCGATCGTGCGGTTTTTCGGCTCGATAACGAGGCGGATTTCCTCGGCGCTCTCATCACGCACATCGCCGATCAAGGGCAGACGGCGCTCCGTGATCAAGTCAGCCAGCTTCTCAACGAGCTTGGATTTCTGCACCTGATATGGAATTTCCGTAATCACGATCTGGTACATACCGCGGCCGGTATCTTCCCGGTGCCACTGCGCGCGCAGACGGAAACCGCCACGGCCCGTCTTGTAGGCTTCGAGAATGTTCTCGGGCGTCTCAACCAGCACACCACCGGTTGGAAAGTCCGGGCCCGGCACAAACTCGACCAGCTTTTCGATCGTCGCGTTCGGATACTTGATCAGGTGCAGCAGTGCACTGCATAGCTCATCGAGATTGTGCGGTGGAATATTGGTCGCCATGCCGACCGCGATACCGGACGAGCCGTTGGCCAGCAGGTTCGGGAATGAGGCCGGCAACACCACCGGTTCTTTGTTCTCACCGTCATACGTCTCGCGGAAATCGACCGTGTCCTCATCGATACCGGCCAACAGTGCCAGCGACACCTCTTCCATACGCGCTTCGGTGTAGCGCATCGCAGCTGGATTATCGCCGTCGATATTGCCGAAATTACCCTGACCGTCGATCAGCGGATAGCGCACGGCAAAGACTTGGGCGAGGCGTACAATGGCGTCATAGATAGATTGGTCGCCGTGTGGGTGGAATTTACCCATCACATCGCCAACGATCCGGGCGCATTTCTTGTAGCCTTGATCCGGTGTCAGGCGCAGCTCGCGCATCGCAAACAGAATACGGCGGTGGACCGGCTTCAGGCCATCGCGCACATCCGGCAGTGCACGGTGCATAATCGTCGAGAGCGCATACGCCAGGTAACGCTCTTCGAGCGCCTCGCGCAGATTTACGGGCTCTATTGGTCCATCGCCGGGCAGAATCGGTTTGTCACTCATAACAATCGGTTACCTGAGCCAGCTCCATTGCTCAATGACGCAATCGCCACAGCCGGGGCTCGCCGTGACACCATCTCGAGAATTAGTTGTGTAAACATCTTAGCTGCGGCCATTCAACCACATCACTTAACCACGCCTTCCTCATTTCTGCCGCCCAACCATGCTTCTCGTTGCGCACGAGACGGGAACATTAGATAACAAACGGGTAACTTTAACAGGGTGGAGCTCAAGTGACGCCGGACCTGCCTAATGTCGAAATCGCCATTATTGAGATGACGAACGGTTTTCGACGCCAGAACAAACTTTCCGAACTCAAACGGAACCGTACACTGGACCAGGCCGCCCGCGCATTTGCATCATACCTAGCGCGTACGGGGAAGTTTTCTCATACCGCTGATGGCCGCCGTCCGGCTGATCGCACCAAATCAGTTGGCTACAAACACTGCCGCATTTCAGAAAATTTGGCGCTCAACGTCGATTCGCGTGGCTTCCGCAGCCGCCAACTGGCACGCGGCGCGATTGAAGGCTGGAAGAAATCGCCACCGCATCGAAAAGCCATGATGGACCCGTACGTCACAGAAATCGGCGTCGGAGTGATCAAGGCGAAGCGCGAGCATCGCTATCTCTCAGTCCAGTTGTTTGGCAGACCACGTGCGCTTCAATATCAATTCACGATCCGTAATATGGCTGGCAAGCGCGTTGGGTATTCCCACACCGGGCGACATCATGAACTACCACCGCGCACAGAAGTACAGCACACCGAGTGCAACCCAGCCAGCCTGCGCTTTAAAGCAAAGCGATCACGCAATCGCCGCGCCGAATTCGCCACTCGTGATGGCGACCTGTTCGTTGTGCGCGCCAGCCGCTTGGGCAAGCTCGTCGTCGAACATTATCCGCGAGTGAACTAGATTTTTTCTCGCGCAAGCAGAGCTGGCAATTGCACACGCGCATCAGGCATCAGCGCCTCGCGTGGCACCAGGATTCGATGCTCCAGGAAATGTCCAGTCAGTTTCAGACCGGCCAACATGTCATCACGCGTGACCACGCCACGGCGCCCACTCAGCATAAACCCGGGCAACGTCAACAAGCGATCGACGTATGGGGCCGCAGCACCAACCGAAACGGCACGACCAGAGTTCGGCGACACATAGGCCAAATCATCGGTTAACCCACTAACCGCGCACTCGTTCAAATCGAGCCCAAAACCAAGCTCCTCAAGCAACGCCATTTCCCAGCGCACGTAGAGTGCCGGCCATACCGTTGCATCATCGAGGAACCCCAAAACAAACAGCGAAACCTCAAACAAACTCGGATGCGGGTCGCGTTCGGCCAGCGTTCGCGACAGAGCGCACAGCGACGTCAGCGCGCACAATGAAAGCCTGTCATTCATCGTTTCAGCTGCGAAACCCCGACGGATTGAGACGTTCGCGTGGCCAAGTTGATCCGCAAGCCGGGCTTTCCAGGTCACATCAACATGGTTGCCAATCTGGAGCACCGGTCGATTTTTACGTGAGCGCCCACCATGTACCATCGCCAGGTAACGGCCATGCTCGCGCGTCAACAGCTCTACTAGAGCCGCTGTTTCACCGTGCGGGCGCACGGACAACACCAATGCCTCATCAACCCATTCCATCATTCATCCACGGCGCGTTGCCTTGTTCGGATCAGTGTTCCGAAGCTACTATGAACACACGACGTGGGAAATGCCCCAGGGTCCGCCTCTAACAAGATGCAATCTCAATCACTTGGATTGAATGCGTTGCGCGCGAAAGCTGGATAGCCGCTTTTCTTGCTCTTTGGTGGTGTGATTGTGCCTCGCAGCTTGGCAACGCGTGCGGGGCCGGACTGCTTGATCATGTAGCGACATGCATGACGTAGTTTTCGTTTTGCCGCCGCTTCCAGCGGAGATGGCGGTTGCCAACCACGGCACAGCTTGCCGACAGGGCCTTCGAGCCCCTTGGCACCTGGAGCGCAGTAGAGACCCGAACCATTGTCGCGCAGAGTAAATTGGACGCGATCTTTGGCATCGTCTGCCAATTCAGCGCTTAGGTAATTGATCACACTGATCCGCCGGCGACCATCATTTCCCTTACGAACCTTGCTCACCAGATGCATGTCTTTAAGGGCAAACAGTTCGACCGCCTGCGCAACCAATCGGCCGCCATGTGCAGCGTTGGATACCAGATGCAGCTTTGCCATCACTCCGAAATCGCGGCAGACATTATGTTTTCCCATATCCTGCATACCGAGGTGGAGCAGATTGCCAAGGCCATAGAATATCAGCTTGTCGCCCAACCGCTGCACACCGGCCGGCGTATGGGCGTGGTGCCCAATGACGAGATCGGCACCAGTTTGCCCGGCAGTAGCATCAACCAACTTTTTGCGGTTCTTACGTCCAGGCCGCACCTGAAGTTCCTGGCCATAGTGGAGAGAAAGCATCCGATAGTCTGCCTTAACGTCTCGCAGAGCCTCAGTGACCCGCTCAAAGTCCTCGCGTCTACGAAAATGCACTTGTCCCGGAGAATTCCGCCTAGCTCGAGCACCCCCGATCCCAGCTGCAGCAAATGCAAAGGCATTGTTCTTCATCGAAAATCGTGCTGGTTCGAACAAGTCTTCAGACGAAGGCGCAATACCATGCGCCGCCAGTAGTCCGCTCGACGTCAGGCCCTTCATATGCCTGATCGTGTGCCGCATACCGGGCAACCCATAGTCGATCGAGTGATTGTTGGCTGTCGAGAGCAGATTGAAGCCGGCTTTGACAAGATGCGCGACGCCGTTTGGATGCATCCGAAAATTGAATTTTTTGTCCGCAGCGGAAAGACTGTTGGTTGCCGTCACGACGGTTTCAAGGTTGGCAAACGCCAAGTCGCTGCCTATGAGCAAGCCGCGAATATTTCGAGTAAGATCCGCATAGGCGACGCGTCGTCCATGACGCACACCGGCCGTTGGCGAAACTGGTTGTCTGCTGCCGCCAAAACCGAGGTCGCCGCCGATTGTCAGCGTTGTATATCGCGCTGGTGCCGCGTTCGAACGTGCTGGTACCGCAATGGATGCTATCGCTTTTGGTTCGGCGATTTCATCAATGTCAGCCAGGTCATGCTGGATCGATACGTGAATTTCCTGGGAGGCATGCGCTATGCCGGAGTGCGTTACACCGATAAACAGCAGCGTTGTCAGAGACGCTGCGACTGACAAAGTCAGCAGAACTGGTCGTGGCATTTTGGACGCTCTGCGCCTTTACTGGTTACGCGTACTGTATCCTTTAAATCAGTATCATGTGGCTGCGGCTCGTCCGAGAGCACCACACACGAAGGGCGCACAGCGCGGCCGAAGCGCCACACCAGCAGCGGCGCCATGCTCGATGCCGACCATTACAGCATGGCGCGTTTCAATGGTTTCAAATGCGCCTTAAAACGCGACGTGCTTTAGTTTTTCGGGAAATCGAGTCCCATTTCGCGATAGCGTGCAGGGTCGTCCGACCAGTTTTCGCGAACCTTGACGAACAAAAAGAGATGCACTGGCTGACCGATTATGTCTGCCAACTCGGCGCGCGTTTCGGATGATACCTGCTTGATCGCCTCACCGCTTTTGCCGACGACAATCTTCTTCTGGCTTTCGCGCTCGACATAGACCGTTTGCTCGATGCGCACCGACTTATTGCGCAGCTCTTTCCAGTCGCTCGTTTCGACCGTGATCGAATAGGGCAATTCCTGATGCAAACGATCGTAGACCTTTTCACGCGTCAGTTCGGCTGCGAGCATCCGCAAAGGCAGATCTGATACGTCGTCTTCGGGATAGTGCCACGGCCCGATAGGCATTGCTTGGCCAAGCACTTGCTTGAGTTCCTCGACACCCTCCCCTTTGAGAGCCGACACGAAATAAATGCCGACGGGATCGAGTTCTTCAGTTAAAGTGGTGGCAAGCGGCAGCAGCTCCGCTTTGTCGCGTAGACGGTCGACCTTGTTAAGTGCGATCAATGGCTTCGCGCCGATTTCCTTCAATCGATCGATGATACGTCGTACGTCTGCGTCAATACCACGTGCCGCATCGACCATAAGTACAATCGCGTCGGCCTCATTGGCACCGCCCCAGGCAGCACCAACCATGGCGCGATCCAATCTGCGGCGTGGCTCGAAAATACCTGGTGTATCGATCAACACCAATTGACTGTTGCCAACCATCACGATCCCGCGGACCGGCGTACGCGTCGTCTGGACCTTCCGGCTGACAATCGTCACCTTGGTGCCAACCAATTGATTGACGAGCGTCGACTTGCCGGCATTAGGCGCGCCGATGATGGCAACGAACCCGCAGCGCGGTTCATCACCGGTTTCAATGTTTTCGGATGGCTTTTCTTCTGACATGTCAGATTCTTTCCTGGCGTCGGTCACTTGCTATCCTTGTCCCATACGCCTTCGCGCAGCAAGAGTGTGCTCGCTGCAGCTTGCTCTGCATGTCGTTTCGATGCGCCTACGCCCTGCGCGGACTTAACGCCCTTGATGCGCACCTCAGTGACGAAGCGGGGTGCGTGGTCCGGCCCCTCCCGAGATATCTCAGCGTACTGTGGGAGTGGCTTACCCCGGCCTTGTGCCCATTCCTGCAACGCCGATTTGGCATCAATGAACGAGTTGGCGGTCAACTCAAAGCGATCACCCCAAAGTCGGCGCACCGCCTCACTGCCGGCGTCAAATCCACCATCAATAAATACAGCGCCGAGCACGGCCTCGACTGCGTCTGACAGAATTGTATCTTTATCGCGGCCGCCTGCGTTCGCTTCACTGTCGGACAGGATCAAGTGTTGGCCGATCCCAACCTCACGGCCGACAACAGCACACGTTGCACCGCGCACCAAACGGTTAAAGTAGCGTGCCAGCTCACCTTCTTGATGATCTGGCAGCGCCCCATGAAGCATTTCAGCTACCGCGAGCCCGAGTACCCGATCGCCCAAAAACTCAAGCCGTTCGTTATCGAGGCGTTTCGACGACACCGAGCGGACGCTGGCATGCGTCAAGGCACGTTCGAGCAACTTGCGATCTTTGAACTTATGGCCCAGGGCCGTTTCGAGATCCGCATACTTTCGCGCACGTGCCACGTCTTACCGCACCAAATCAAAGAAGCGGCCCCAACGAATATCAAACGGCCAGCGCCACGGCGTCAGGAGTCGGAACGCATCTGGTTCGCCGAAAGCTCCTGAGAAAAATATGATCTCAGCTCTCCCGACAAAATTCTGATACGGGACAAATCCAACGCCCCACTGAGCACGGCTGTCGGTTGAGTTATCGCGGTTGTCACCCATCATGAAATAGTGACCAGCTGGCACTTTAAAAACGCGCGTATTATCGAACGGCGCATTCGGTTCGGCATCGAGGACGAAGTACTTAACGCCGTTTGGCAGTGTCTCTTCAAACTTAGGGACGCGATACGTTAAACCATTTTCCCGGCGCGCTATAAAATTGCCGGCCCGGCGCTTGGGTATCTGCTTGCCATTGATGTGCAGCACGCCCTTGACCATCTGGATCTCGTCGCCAGGCAGGCCAATAACGCGCTTAATGTAATCGGTGGAGTTGTCACGCGGCAGCTTGAAAACAGCAACATCGCCTCGC
The DNA here is from genome assembly GCA_905480435.1 of uncultured Hyphomicrobiaceae bacterium. Lineage (GTDB taxonomy): Bacteria > Pseudomonadota > Alphaproteobacteria > Rhizobiales > Hyphomicrobiaceae > CAJQQK01. Next base: position 8,933 of record CAJQQK010000021.1, read on the forward strand.
TTCGGCTTGCTCGCAAAAACCCGTCCCTTGAAAAGAGGCGGTCCCCAAGGGAAGGAATAACGGCTGTAGCCATACGACAGCTTCGACACAAAAAGGTAATCACCAACGAGGAGCGTGTCCTTCATCGAGCCGGATGGGATGTTGAACGGCTGATAGAAAAACACGCGCACAATCATCGCCAGAATCAAAGCCTGGATGATGATTTTGCCAGTTTCCCATAGGCCATTGACGTTGTCGCGCTTTGAACCGCTCTCGATGCTCATTCCCTACTCCTGGCCCTACTCCTGGAGCCATCCGCCCCGCGACCCGTTGTGCCTATAACTTGCGTCAACCTCGGACTTTGGACGCTGGCACACAAATCACAAGCGCCACCGATGGATAATTCGGCTCTCGCCATTCATGGCAATGGCCATAGTAAAACGCTATAAAACACCCAAAATGGGGCGTGATCGGCTGGAGCAACACTACTGTTGCTGCTCTACAACCACTCCAACCCGACACATGAGTGTCCGCTATAGCGGCTATCATAGAGAGGCGCAAACCAGCGAGCCATCATTAAGACAATTAGATTAAACCACTGCAGAAGAAACTGTTACGCAAGATATGATCACGATGGCCTGCGCCCACGGAAAATCATCAGTTAATGTCAAATCGACCTGTGCTGTGTAGCCTTCCGGCGTAATCCGTTGCAATTGGGCCTCAGCCCCGCCCGTCAACTTCATCGTTGGCCGACCGGACTTCATATTCACCACGCCCATGTCGCGCCAAAAGACGCCTCGCCGAAGGCCTGTTCCGAGCGCCTTCGAGCATGCCTCTTTGGCCGCGAAGCGTTTGGCGTACGATGCGGCCCGCATTACCTTGCTCTCCGAGCGCGCCCGCTCCACGTCTGTGAAGATCCGTCCCTCAAAACGTTCGCCGAAGCGCGCCAATGATTGCTCAATGCGGCGAATATCGATCATGTCGTTGCCTATCCCGAGGATCATCAGGCGGCCCCTGAGACAGTCTGGACAGACGGATACGCGATAACTGGGCCCCGGGCATCGGCCATCATGGCCCGCATCTGAGCAACTGCGCGATCAAGACCAACGAAAATGCCTTCACCAATCAAGAAGTGACCGATGTTGAGCTCAACAACTTCAGGAATGGCCGCAATGGCTTTGACCGTATTGAACGTGAGGCCGTGACCGGCATGAACCTCGAGGCCTAATTCTGAAGCGTGAGTCGCTCCATCTCGCAGACGGGCAAGCTCTGCATCTGCTGCGCCCGTATCTCCACAAAGGGCGAGTTCGCAATATTGTCCAGTGTGGAGCTCGACAATGTCAGCCCCTAACTCGGCCGCAGCATCGAGTTGTGCCCGATCAGCTTCAATAAACAGTGATACGCGGCAACCAGCATCGCGCAAAGCTTTAACCACCGGCTCCAATGGCGCATGCCGGCCAACCACATCAAGGCCGCCTTCAGTTGTGCGCTCCTCCCGGTTCTCCGGCACTAGGCAACAAGCGTGCGGCTGGTGTTGCAGTGCAATCTTGAGCATTTCCTCGGTCGCTGCCATCTCGAAATTTAGAGGGCGGGTCAGCTCATCTTTGAGCCGCGCGATATCAGCGTCGGATATATGCCGGCGGTCTTCCCTCAGGTGCGCAGTAATACCGTCCGCGCCCGCATTGATCGCAATATGAGCTGCTCGCACAGGGTCGGGATGCCGACCACCGCGGGCGTTGCGGATCGTTGCAACGTGATCAATGTTGACGCCTAACCGTTGATACTTCTGCGGCACCGTTCCGTTCATGTCGTTCGATCCTCTCTTCGCGCCCGCAATTTACTCGAAAAACCGTTCAACCTTGCTCACAGCTGGCAGGTTTTTCAAGCCGGCAATAATACGATTGAGATGCTCAAGATCCCAAACCTCAATCTCAATGCTCATTAATGTGAAATCCAAGGCACGTTCAACCATTTGAACATTGTCGATGTTACCATCATTCTCACCGATTAGCTGTGCGAGTTGCGCCAATGAACCTGGCTCATTCACAGCCGTTACGCCAATCCGCGCGGGAAACCGTTCTGGGCGCTCAGGATCAATATCCCAAGTGACGTCGATCCATTCGGCTTCCTCAAGGTCTCGCAATTTCGGTGAATGAATCTGATATATCTTGATGCCTTCGCCCGGCTTGAGCACCCCGACAATCCGATCTCCCGGCACCGCGCCGCTGTCGTCAAAGCGAACCGGCAGGTCTTGACGTAAGCCACGGATTGGCAAATTGTCGGTTCTTTCCTGCCTGTTGGCTGCTCGAAATTTCAAGCCCATAACCCTGGCTAGGTTGAACCAACCGTCCTGCCCACGACCATGATCGAACGTGTTGCGCGGGCGGCGCCCAGGCCGCGCTGCGTGTGCAATTTTGTCCGGCGCGATCGCCTTCAGGATATCGGCTGCCGGCAGTTCGCCGCGCCCAACATCGACGAGCGCTTCCTCGACGGATTTAGCCGATAGCTTCGGCAAAACTGCTTCTAACTGATCGTCAGAAAAAGTGAGTTTGACCCGGTTGAAATGCGCAGCTGTAAGGCGGCGACCGAGTTCGAGATACTGTCGCCGCAGCGCATCTCTTGATGCGCGGCGAATAGCGGCGCGTGCGCGACCCGTCACAGCAACACGTTCCCAGGCTGAAGGGGGCGTGCGCTCTTTGTCCGTCAGAATTTCTACTTCATCGCCATTCGTGAGACGTGTTGCCATGGGCATCTGACGGCCATTTATTAGCGCGCCATGCGCCATATTGCCGACGTCGGTGTGCACGGCATAAGCGAAATCAATGGGCGTTGCCCCACTTGGCAAAGCGATCAGACGCCCCTGTGGGCTGAAACAGAAAACTTGATCATGAAACAACTCAAGCTTGGTGTGCTCGAGAAACTCCTCTGGGTTCGGCCCATCCAGTAAGGTCTCGACCAGCCGACGCAGCCACATGTAGGGATTGATGTCTTTCGCCTCGACACCATCGCCCGCGATGCCGTTAGCTTGGCCGCTTGAGTGACTACCCGCGCTAGTGTTCGCGGCGTCACCTTCCTTGTACAGCAGGTGCGATGCCACGCCATAATCTGCGATAGAATGCATCTCAGCTGTGCGCACTTGAAGCTCGACACGTTGGTGGCGCGGACCAACCACCGTGGTGTGCAACGACTGATAACCGTTCTGCTTGGGCGTCGAGATGTAATCCTTGAAACGGCCTGGAACGGCTCGCCAGGAGGTATGCGCGACGCCGACGACGCGATAGCAATCACTGGTGCGCTCTGCGATCACCCGAAACCCATAGATGTCGGAGAGTTGCTCAAGGGAGATCTGCTTGTTCTCCATCTTGCGCCAGATCATGTAAGGCTTCTTCTCGCGGGCATCGATTTTGCAGTCGATGCCCTCCTGATCAAGACGCGACCTCAGGGCAACGCCAATATCCTCGATCAGTCCTTTGTTGCGGTCGCGTAGTACTTCGAGACGCGACGTCACCGTCTGGTATGCTTTTGGATGCAGCCAGCGGAAAGCGTGGTCCTGCAGTTCTTCCACGAGCCAACGCATGCCCATGCGGCTTGCCAATGGCGCGTAAATTTCCAACGTCTCTTCGGATATTCGGGCGCGGCTTGTGGGCTTCATATGCTCAAGCGTGCGCATGTTGTGAAGACGGTCAGCCAACTTGACGAGCAAAACGCGGATGTCGCTCGATATGGCGATCAGCAGTTTTCGGAAATTCTCAGCCTGCTCGGCTTTCTTGGTAACAAGGTCGATCCGCTTAATCTTCGTCAGACCGTCTACCAAATTGCCAATTTCAAGGCCGAACAGTTCATCAATCTCAGCGCGCGTTGCATCTGTATCTTCAATGACGTCGTGCAAAAGGGCGGTTGCAATCGTAGCGCCATCAAGATTCATCTCGGTCAGGATCGCCGCGACCTCGAGCGGATGAGAAAAGTACGGATCACCCGAAGCACGCTGCTGGTTCGCATGCGCCTTCATTGCATAGACATAAGCCCGATTTAGAAGGGCCTCATCGGCGTCCGGATCGTAAGCCAGCACACGTTCCACCAGTTCGTACTGGCGCATCATAGCGAAAACCTGCCTGCATTTTGAAGAGATGCCAGAGATGGCAACGCCTTACCGGGACTGGTTGAGGATTGAATTATTGTCATCGACCTATTTAGCCATGAAAAGCTGCACCTTGCCAGCTCTACACACACCTCAAACCGCCCCGTCTGGCTTGTTGGCTGTCACAAAAAAAGCGGGGCTCGAAATCGAACCCCGCCTATTCAGTTATTGGATAACTTGTCCGCTTAAAACCTAGCGGCTGCCACGCCCGCCGCCAGAACCGCCACCAATTGCGGCTGAAGGTTCCGTCGGTGTCAGGCTTTCCATACCGCGCAGCAATTGCTCTTCGGTCAGGACATCGACGACTGTGTCGGTTGTCTGATCGTCACGACCGAGCATCGGACCGCGGCGTTCGCTGATCAACACTGGTGCCGAGCCTTCCTCAGGCTCGTCCACTTCGACATTCTTCTGAATGGAATGGATCAACCCTTCCTTCATATCTTCCGCAGGTACCGTCTGCTCGGCAATCTCGCGCAACGATACCACAGGAGTCTTGTCGTTTTCGCGCTCCAGAGTAATCGGGCTACCATTGCTGATTGCTCGGGCACGATGAGCTGCCAACAGCACAAGCTCGAAACGGTTCGGAACTTTGTCGACGCAGTCTTCAACGGTCACTCGGGCCATAGGCTATCGCTCCAGCGGTCAACGTGGCAAAAATTGCTAGTTATCACAATGAAATGGTGCGCTGCACGCACGAATGTTAGAATCGCACGGAAGCAAGCTGTGATCAACCTGGAAAATCTCTCGCCGTAGAATGAACCTTCGCCGACCGCCCTGCCGGATCAACAATTGGTGTGCTGTCAATCCAGATACCGGATGCCGCCAATCTGGTGCAAGGTCGACCAATGGCACCAATACAAAAGCCCGTTCCGCTAACAATGGGTGCGGCAATACCAATTTTGGTCGAGGATGCCCCGCCCGCCAATTTACAATGCGTCCCGCAAAATCGAGCAAATCGATATCCAGAGGCCGTGGCCCGTTGCGGCCAACTAATCGACGCCCTGAACGACGCTCATTTTGTTTAAATAATTCAAGAGTTTGGCGTGGCGTAGTGACACATGCCGCTTCCAGGACCGTATTGAAATACGGCGGCTGGCGAACCGCCCCGTGGGCTTTGGTCAAATAGAGAGGCGACATTCGGATTGCGCTGAAACCTTGAAGCCTGAGGACGTTTAGGCACTGCTTTAGTGTTTCTTCGGGAGTGCCCCAAGCTCCATCAACGTTGGCGCCAAGCGCAATCAGCACCCTATTTCTCTTCATTACGAACAACAGTTTCCCATTATAGAAGCCTAGCAATTACTAGTTGTGAAACCTATTTCTCTCGCGTGCCACTTGGTTCCCCGGTTGGGAGGTATTAGTGGCTTTGGCCTGATTGCCGGCAAAAGATTTTAACAGAGCGCATTGATCCACTTACTTATTCGCCTAGGAGCTACCTGTCACATCCCGGAAGGTAGTTTGGCTGTTTCCAGAACAGCTCTGGTTTGATTTTGTGCCATTCTTTCATCGTCTGCAAGGGCGTCTTACTGCCCAAGGCTGATTGAGGAAGCTGCTGATTGTAGAGCCACACGTAG
>CAJQQK010000022.1 GCA_905480435.1 uncultured Hyphomicrobiaceae bacterium
AGTAGTCACGATGTCGTTGCAAGAGATCAAGCTGAGCGACGAATGTCATGTCAATCACTGTCTTGCCCGACGAGAGAGGTCGTTTTCAGAGTTGAAATTGCCTCCTTGCTGATGGAGCCGACTAAATGCACAGGCTCCTAGGTTGGATGGTGCTGGTTTTTAAATTTCTCGTTAATTTACGGGATGAGGGGACTGTATCCTGGGCCACTTTGGAATGTCTCCTTTGCAAAATTGTTTGTTCCTGCCATTTGAGCAAGAATGAGCGCCCTCCACAGAGTGTGGCCATTTTGTTTTTCGTTGCGGACCGGCCACATGACGATCAAATGGTTTGGAAAACTGCTTGTTGGGTTTGCTGAGAATCTTTTCCTCACCTAAATAGAACACATAGTAATCGAGTTGTGCGGCGTTTTTGGTCGATCTGACCTTTCCCTATTGGCTTATTAACCCGCGTAAAACGCGAACAGGCCAAGACAGGAATGCAGGGGGCAAGCCCGGCAATTGATGTAAGCCGCATTCATTGTATCCAGTTTGTAATCATCATGAGTAGCGCGTTCGGTCGGAGCAACTAGCGTAGACGCGCTTGTGTGCTTCTCAGTCCGAATGTGAGCTGTCGCCGGGCAGTGCGTGATGCCTTCTGCAAACAACTACAACCACACTGTGGAGATGGATATGATTGGGGGACTTATGAAAATGACTAGTCGCTTAACAATTGCAACTGCGTTCGCTGCATTCGCAACGACCGGTGCTATGGCAGCCGACCTCGGTGGCAACTGCTGTGCGGATCTCGAAGAGCGTGTCGCTGAACTCGAAGCCACGACGGCTCGCAAGGGCAATCGGATGCAATCGCTGACCATTTATGGTCAAGTTGCTAAAGGTATTGTTATTCATGATGATGCCGACGTAACCGCGAGTAACCGAGCTACTATTCGCGATATGAATGGTCGATCGGGAACGCGTTTTGGTTTTAAAGGTAACGCTAAGATCAACAGTGATTTGAGTGCAGGTTTCTTGATAGAAATTGGCGTTGATAATTCACAACCCATTCATGGCGCCAGTTCTTCGCGCTTTAGTCAAGTGATTATCACTTCAAAGCGTATGGGTACCGTTAAAATTGGACAGGGTAGCCAGGCGACGGATGGTATCACTGAAATCAAGCTAGGCGGAGCATTGTCTGGTCTGTTTTCAGGTGGGGAAAGCGTCGATGCTAGTCCGACAGCAGCTACGGCTCACAACAACAGTTTTGATGGCGGTCGCCAGACTGGCGTGACATATAGCAGTCCTGAAATGGCCGGCTTTGTTTTCTACAGCGGTTGGTATAACGGGACTAATCAAAACACCGTAAATAATGCAACGACATATCAGGCAGCTCTTCGTTTCGCGAACGAGTTTAATGGCGTACGTATTGCTGCTGGTGTCGGTTATTCGCGGACCGAACAGCTTACAGGACTAAATGCAGATCAGGAAATATTTTCAGGTTCTGCATCAATTATGCATGTGGCCTCAGGCCTTTTCCTTAACGGCGCTTATGGTGACGTTCAGAACGGTATAACTGGTCGCTTTGGTGCCGCTGGTGGCTCTACAAACGACTATGACGGTTGGGGTATCAGTGGTGGTATCGCAAGAAAATGGTTGCCACTTGGCAAGACAAGTATTGAAATTAGGTACACCGATTTCGAATCTGCGACACAGAATGTCAATCCGCATTCATATGGCGTTGGTATATCACAGAATATCGATGCTGCCGCGATGGATGTTTACTTGCTTTGGGAAAACTATGATACCGACATCGTTGGTACCGAGGATGTGAACGTGGTTTCCGTTGGCACCCGCGTCAGGTTCTAACTCTGCGTTTTCATGGTTGACAATGATTACCTGGAAGCCGCCTCAAATGAGGCGGCTTTTTTGTATCGTCGATGTTCCAATTCGGGCTTACGCCATGCACCTGACATCAGAGCTATGACCGAAACTAGGCGACTGAATCGGAGAGAGGCGACGTATCGTGGCGGTTGTCGAGACCAGCCATAAACTCCAGAGGAGCGATACGCCTATGTCGAACAATACAATCATCCCGTTGCGCCAGCCAGATACAATCGATGACCCGCTGACTGATGTTCTGCGATCTGGTGCCCGTGGGCTGCTGGCCAAAGCCGATAATGCTGAGGTTGAGGAGTTTCCGGCCGCCCATGCCAACTTGCGTACAGCCGACGGCCTGAAGCGCATCGTGCGTCATGGTCACGGCCCTGAGCGCCAAGTACAAACCGGTATCGGGCCAGTTGCAGTCCGCCGCGCCAAAGTCCGTGACCGAGGCGGTGATGAGATGGTTGGCGACCGCATTCGCTTCAGCTCAGCGATCTTGCTGAAATGGGCTCGGCGTAGCGTCTCACTGGATGCCCTGTTGCCGATATTGTATGTGCGTTGCATCTCTACCGGCGACTTTCAAGAGGCCTTGTCAGCGCTGCTCTGTCGACAGGCGCCGAACCTATCGCCGCAGGTCATCGCCCGGCTCAAGGTGGATTGGAAGGCTGATCTGGCACGCTGGTAGAGCCGCGATCTGTCGGCGCGCCGTTACGTCTATATCTGGCCAGGGCCATTCAAAGAATCCGTCCGGTGACGGCGTGGATAGCGTGCGAGCGATCTTCGCGGAAGTTTTCTCGGGCTTCACGAATAGGCAGGCCGAGGCGGCGGATGATACCGAGGGCTGTATTGCGCACACCAGCCAACGCACGGGCGCCACACCGTACACGGCAGCGATCCTCATCCATAGAGACATCACGCACATAATGCAGCCGGTTCTCGATGCTCCAATGAGCACGCGACAAAGCGAGCAAGCGCTCAGGTCCAGCCTCGCTGATCGGCAAGGAGGTGATCAGATAAACCGTTTCACTGCTAATCTTGTCGCCGATTTTGCGCATGCGTGTAAGACGCGCGATCTGCGCCAACCCTGGCCAATCGAGATAGGCGACAGCTTCGGCGCTGACAGCAATGCGGCGCGTCTCAAGGCGGCCATGTCCCTTGTCGTTCGTCTCAAAGTGATCGATATCGGGCGGCGGCCCGTTGTCGGCTCGATCCACATCACAGGGGGGGAATGGTCGCCGAAGGCCTCGGCGATACCAGCTTTCAATGTGCGCTGATTATCTTTGACGACGAACAGGTAATGGCCGTTGCGATCGCGGATGTACTGACTGAAGTTGCCCCCGTTGAGTGGACATACGAACATTGGTGTTCGAGGAGTTCACGATGGCAAAGAAGCGACCATTTTATCCACTGGAATACCGGCGACAACTGATTGAGCTGGTGCGTGCCGGGCGCTCACCAGATGAGTTGGCGAAGGAGTTTGATCCGACGCCACAGACGATCCGCAACTGGGTGGCGCGGGCCGACCGCGACGACGGCGTGGGCTGCGATGGCACAACGTTGGCGGAACGCGATGAGTTGCACCGGCTGAGACGCGAGAACAAACAACTCAGAATCGAGCGCGATATTCTCTCAAAGGCGGCGGCCTGGTTTGCTCGGGAGACGAACGCTGTGCCGAAGAACGGTTCAGATTCGTGAGCAAGTATCAGGCCGCTTATCCGATCACTACGATGTGCCGCGTGCTGGGTGTCTCCACCAGCGGGTACTATGCGTGGGCTGGCCGTCAGGCATTGAAGCGTGCCAAGCAAGATGCGGTGTTGCTCGACGGGATCCGCAAATGCCATGCGGCGTCGCACGGCACCTATGGCGCACCACGCATCCATGCCGATCTTGTCGCGCTTGGGTACACGGTCAACCGCAAACGGGTTGCGCGGTTGATGCGTGAGGCCGGCCTCAAAGGCGTGACGCGCCGCCGGTTCGTGACAACGACAATGCGCAACGGCGCGCGACCGGCGCCCGACCTGGTGGATCGCAACTTCACCGCTGACAAGCCGAACAAGCTATGGGTTGCTGACATAACGTACCTTCCGACATGGGCCGGCTTTCTCTATCTGGCGGTCGTCATTGATGTCTATTCGCGTCGTGTCGTCGGTTGGTCGTTTGCGGCCACGCTGCACACCAAGGTGGTGCTCGATGCGCTTGACATGGCGTTGCAGCGGCGCCGGCCGGACGAAGTCATCCACCATTCCGATCAGGGCTCGCAGGGCGGATTCAAATGGTCGTCGCAACGTTGACTTTACTTCATCGAAGATATTGGTCCAAGGCTTCTGCAGGCGTCATCCACCCGAGGGTTTTTCGCGGTCTCGTATTGAGTGCCATGGCGACAGCCTCGATTTCGTCTGCGCTATGGGAGTTGAGGTCGGTTCCTTTTGGGAAGTATTGGCGTAGCAGACCGTTGGTATTCTCGTTCGTGCCACGTTGCCATGGACTCTGGGGGTCGCAGAAGTAAACCAGCAGCCCTGTGTCGACCTTCAGTTTTGCATGCTGTGCCATCTCTGCTCCCTGGTCCCAGGTCAAAGATCGGCGTAATTGTTCAGGCAAGGCGGTTATGGTTTGCGTGATGGCATTGCGGACCGCCTCAGCGCCATGACCTGCGAGCGCTGGGCCGTTCTTGACACGTGCATCATCGCCGTAGCCCGCCATGCGGGGCAGATGCAGCAAGATCGTAAATCGCGTCTTGCGCTCGACCAACGTGCCAATCGCTGAACTATCCAGTCCGATGATAAGATCTCCTTCCCAGTGGCCTGGGACGGCTCGGTCCGCGACCTCGGCGGGACGCTCACTGATCATGATCTCGTGGGAGACGAAGGATTTACCTTTTCCGCGTGTCCGGGCTCGCGGCATTCGCAATGCCCGTCCTGTGCGCAGACAGGCTGTCAGTTCGCGGCGTAACGCACCGCGACCCTGCACATATAGTGCCTGATATATCGCCTCATGGCTGATGCGCATGGTCTCGTCCTCGGGGAAGTCGATCGGCAGACGGCAAGCAATCTGTTCCGGGCTCCACGCCATGGCCCAACGCCTATGCTGCCTGCGTACAGATCGTCTCCCCTTCCATGTCACTTTTGGTCCAGCGACCCTTACACCATCTGGTGCAGCGACCGCACCTGACAATCTATCTTGCACGTAGTGACGTAGCGCATCGTTGACTGCCAACTTCGCAGGCTTGGGACGACGGGCAGCCCGATCAGCGTGCCATTGTGCTGTCGTCGCTCGATAGTCGAGACCACCGCTGCGTGTCGCAGCATTGCGGCGGAGCTCGCGTGAGATTGTTGAAGAGGCTCGCCCCAACTTGCGGGCGATCTTGCAAACGCCATACCCCTGAACGCGAAGCAGTGCGATCTCTTCCCGCTCGGCAAACGACAGATAACGGCCAGACAAAGGTTTTGTCGGCTTTGAATAATGTGACGGTGGCATGCCGCCCGCTCCGCGGAACCATCGGCCACCCACGGCCGGCGACACCCCAGCATCAATCGCCGCGTCTTCGGTAGAGCAGCCTGTAGCAATCGACGTCCAAAACTGTTGATAGTTTCCACGTCGCGCCGTCGGGGGGCGGCCCGGAGAATGTAACTTGCTCCTCCCTGATCGATCTGAGCGCCTTTTTCGAATAGTCATCGCAACCTCATTTGTTGAGCCGTTGCGACAACCATTTGAATCCACCTTGCACACCACGATCCGAATGGTGGATGAGGCCACCGCCGCCAAGGGGTTTTCGATCATGCAAGGCCTGCTCCAGCGCATCGAGCACGAAGCCGGCATGTGCCGTCCGGCTGACGCGCCAGCCAACGATCCGGCGGGCGTAGGCATCGATGATGAAGGCGACATAAACGAAGCCGGTCCAGGTTGAGACATAGGTAAAGTCAGACACCCACAACACGTTGGGCCTCGGTGCCTTGAACTGCCGGTTGACGAGATCGAGCGGGCACGGCGCGGATTTATCCGGCACTGTTGTGCGTACTCGCCTGCCACGGATCACGCCTTGCAAACCCATGGCTTTCATGAGCCGCTCGACCGTGCAGCGCGCGACATCAAAGCCTTCGCGCTTGAGTTGGCGCCAGACTTTGCGTGCGCCATAGACGCAGAAGTTCTCATCGAAAACCCTTTGGATCTCAGGCATCAGCACAGCGTCACGCTTGATTCGAGGCGGTGCGGTGCCAGGGTTGATGCGGCGGTTCGCATGCGCGTGGTAGGTCGACGGGGCGATCTTAATGACGCGGCAGATCGGCTCGACCCCGTACGCGGACCGGTACTCATCGACAAAGCTGATCATGTCTTGGACCGGCGGTCGAGCTCCGCTTGCGCAAAATACGCCGACGCCTTGCGCAGGATCTCATTGGCCTGACGCAACTCGCGCACCTCGCGTTCAAGCTGTTTGAGCCGTTCGCGTTCTTCGCTGGTTGGCCCGGGCTTGAGACCCTGGTCACGCTCAGCTTGGCGGACCCAAGTGGATAGCGTCTGTGCTGCGCAGCCGATCTTCGATGCAATGGATTCAATCGCAGCCCACTGCGAGGTGTGTTGGTCGGCAAGATCGAAAACCATCCGCACGGCGCGCTCACGCACCTCTGGCGAATATCTCGGCGATGTCTTCTTGTGATGATTCGTCATAGCTCCAGTCTCTCAAGAGTTGGAGCCTCCGACAAACCCGGGGCGGTTCAGTTGAGTGGCTTGATCAGCGTCTGAGCGCGCATGGGTTTACGGTGTGGTGGGATACAAGTCTGCGTGCTGGCGAACGATTTAGCAGCGTTATAGAGGGGGAAGTTGCTTTAGCACAGGCCGTAATTGTGATCTGGACGACCAACTCAGTCAGATCGAAGTGGGTCGAACATGAAGCGACACTGGCCAAGGCAGAAAACAAGCTAGTACCTGTGCGGGACAATACGCTGCCAAACGAGGACATTCCGGTCCCATTCGACGAGCTCCACACTGTCGTTGCTGAGGACTTTGATCTTATATTAAAAGCTCTGAAACAGCGGAATGTTCAGCCATCGAAGGTCGGCACAAGCGCTACAGAGAGGGCAGCTACTCGTTTAGCGATTATGGCAGAGCGACTGCGTAATCGCGGTCATGATGCCATCCCAACGGCTCGTTTCATCAATCGCATTATCTTATGCCTATTCGGAGAGAGCGTAGGCCTAATAAAACCAAAACTGTTCAGCAACTTGATTCGGTTTTGCCAGCGTGACGGCCCAGCGACGTTTCAACAGCGAGCGCAAGAGCTTTTTGCCGCTATGAAGACAGGTGGTGAGGTCAACTACGAAAAGGTAGAATATTTCAATGGCGGACTTTTTGAAGATGCATTGGCGCTGCCCGCTGACCAAGAAGATATAGACGATCTCCAGTATCTGACTTCGCTCACTTGGTCAGATATAGACCCTGCAATAATGGGTACACTGTTCGAACGAGCCCTCGACCCGGATAAACGTAGCCAGCTAGGTACACATTATACCGATACCGACAAGATCATGATGATCGTGCGTCCGGTCATCGTTCAGCCACTGATGCGCGAATGGGACGGCGAACTGGCTGAGATAAAATCGGAAATGGAAAAGCGTTCAGCCGCCAAGAGCGCGGGCGCCAAGACCCAAGCATACAATCGAGCTCGCGAGCGAAAGACCAAGTTTCTCGAACGACTAAAATCCTACCGAATTCTTGATCCGGCCTGCGGTTCCGGCAACTTTCTCTATCTTGGATTGAAGGCGCTCAAGGACATAGAGCACCGGGTAAACACGGAATGCGAAGACCTTGGCATTGCACGTGACTTCCCAGCTACTGGACCTGAGAATATGCTCGGGATCGAAATCAATCCATTCGCAGCAGAGCTGGCTCGAGTTTCGGTCTGGATTGGTGAAATCCAGTGGATGCGCGAGCATGGTTTTGACGCCTCCCGCAACCCGATCTTGAAAGCTTTGGATACAATCGAGTGTCGTGATGCGCTAGTGGATGAAGTTGGAAAAAAATCTGCTTGGCCGACAACAGACGTAATTGTGGGAAATCCTCCATTTCTCGGTTCAAAATGGATGTTGGACCGGCTAGGCGAACAATACACTCAACGAATTCGATCCTGCTACTCCGATGGCATAGATGATACATCCGATCTGGTATCTTACTGGTTTGAGAAAAGTCGCGAAGCGATCACGTCAAAGAGATGCACTCGCGCCGGGCTCGTTGCGACACAAATGATTAGATCGCGAGCCAATCGCCGAGTAATGAATTCCATTGCGAACGGTGTGGGCATTTTCAACGCATGGGCCGATGAGCCCTGGGTGGTGGACGGCGCTGATGTGCGCGTGTCGATCGTATGTTTTGGCGACAATCAAATGAATTCGCCTCAACGTGACGGCGTGAAGACACGTAAAATCTATGCTGATCTCTCGGCAGGGCAGGTGGATCTAACACACGCATGCAAATTGACTGAGAACAAAGATATTTCCGTTAGGGGAATTGAACGCGGGGGGGCTTTCCACGTAACAGGAGAGATAGCGCGCGCATGGCTGACTCTGCCAGCAAACTCGAACGGCCAGAAAAATGCCGATGTTCTGAAACGGTTCTATACAGTACGAGATCTATTAGGTCGTGATCGGGACCTTTGGCTAATCGACTTTTCTGGTTGCAGCGAGGCAGATGCTGCGATCTATGAAAAAGTCTTTAAACATGCTGAAAAGGAGATAAAAGGTTCGCGAAGTAGCAATCGAGAGAGCCGTACGGCATCGCAGTGGTGGCTCTTCCGGCGTTCAGGCGAGCACTTCTCCAAGTACACCCGCAACTTACGACGGTACATCGTCACCGGTTTAGTCACTAAGCACCGCTTCTTCTGCTGGCAGGCTGGATCAAACACGCTACCCGATACAAGGATTGTCACTATTGCTCGCGATGATGACACTTCGTTTGGAATACTATCATCCTCGTTCCATACAACTTGGACATTGAACCTGTGTCAATATCACGGTGTCGGAAACGATCCAGTTTATACGACAGGAAGCTGCTTCGAAACCTACCCCTTCCCCCTGGGACTAACCCCGGATATCCCGGCGAGTGATTACGTAGACAACGTTCACGCGCAAGCAATTGCAACGGCAGCATCTCGCCTCAATGACCTTCGCGAAAATTGGCTCAATCCTGCAGACCTTGTGAAACGCGAGCCGGAGGTTGTGCCAAGCTATCCGGATCGCATTCTGGCGGTCGATGACGAAGCGGCCAAGCAACTCAAGAAACGGACGCTGACCAACCTTTATAACCAGCGCCCGGCTTGGCTCGATAACGCACACCGTGACCTGGATGCTGCCGTCGCTCAAGCATATGGATGGACCGATTGGGGCACTGGCGGACTTTCAGATGATGTGGTCCTAGAACGGTTATTCGAGCTGAACCAGCAACGTTGCGCAGCGGATGAGAGACAAGGCAAGGCGTGAACGAGCATAGATGAAAGTTCTCTTAGTCAGTTTGATCCATTCAATTCTATCGATTTCTAGCAGCAAGTCCCTCTCGCGGTATCAATTCTGCGCCGCTCCAGGTCTGTAATGAAGTGATCATCACGTGTTTCAACGAGACTGAAAACGAAAAGCTTGGAGATAGGCCGCCGAAGCAATAGGTGGTACCCCGTATCTGCCTTACGCCCCTTCCCTTAGGTGTTCGGGTGGGGTCGAAGGGCGCATCCACAATGCTTGGTTAGCATCGCAGAACCTGGCGCCGAAAAAAATGGGCCTCTCAGATTTGAGAGACCCATCGTTGCATCGCTTTCCCCAATCAATGCAAAGCTGCTAGCTGTTGGCTAACTGCGGTGCTGGCTGGCTGCCACCTTGATTGGCGCGGGCGCGCCGATCCATGATTTGCGTCGGTGTCGCGCTTGAAAGGACGGCGCCTGCTGTGGTCTCTACGCGAGACTTAAAGTCCTGGCTGAGATTGTAGCCACGCTCTTCGATCTTAGCAGCATCCTTGGCCGTGAACGGCTTGGCCGACTTGATGTTGGCCGCAACGACATGGCGGTCGCCACCGATATCGACGAGACTGACGCCCTGATCGCGCAGCTGCTCAACGGTTTCGACGGCCAGCTTTGTGGTTTTGTCACCAAATTGGATCGAGACGTTGAACTCGCCGGCATCAGCGCCGTAGCGTTCTGCGATGCGGGTTCGCTCTTCGTCACCGATCGGGCGAATAAACCTGATCGTATCGGTTGGGATTTTCGTTGTTTTATTTATTTGAATAAATGAACTCATTTTATACTCCATATTTTAGTTTCAATTGTATTTTAATTATTAAGTTAAATAGAATATGTCAATGCATTATTATTTATATTTATTACGCAGTTATTCTCTATTGTGCGTTTGGGGTCGTTTCCGGAGCCTGTCCGTCAGCGCTGAAGGGCTTTTCCCGCCCTCACCGGCTCCGGGGCGGAAAAGCCCGCCTGGCCGACCGGTTGCCCGACACCAATCGCGCGGGCGGGGTCGTTTCTGGTGAGTCCAGAAGTGCTGTGGTTGTCCGTGATAGACAGCGACCTTGAGCGACACCAGTCAGCAAATACTTGCTACCTGACAATCCCACGATCATCTCGCGCGAATGATCGTGACCCGAATGGGACGAGACCGGCGCTTTTCGCGACGGGCTCGGTGCGCCCTTTGGCGCATAGAGCATGGTCGGCGCCTCTTCCGGCGCCGGCGCGCCCAACTCATATGTATTAGCGTAATCGTCGACCATCTTCTTCACGATCGATGGCACGAACATCAAATCCGGCATCGACCAGGGCATTGAGAATGAGATGCCGGACTGTAACGGACTGCTGAGCCGCAGCGACCTTGAGTGCGGTCGCCAGATAGTCCGGCATTTCGACGCTGATCGGCTTGCGCGGTGCCGGTTTGTTGCCTAGCTGCGGATCAGCGATCGTTTCTGCATGCTCACCTAACGGCTCACTGCCCGTTGTGACATTTAGTGTTGGAATTCGCTTGCGCGTTGCCGTCTCTGCGAGTTTCTGATCCAGCAGATCGATCTCGACGGGCTGAAAGTTCTGTCCGCTCATGCTGCCCGCCCTCCTTGCCTGCTGTCGGTTTCGACAATTTGCCGGATCTCATCGACCAGCTCAGCAACCTCCTGCGCGGCCTTGCCGTTTGGCGCGGCTTCGGTTGGCGCCTTGCCGGTGAGGAACATTTCGCGGTAGGCGGCGCGCTCGACGAGACCGGTGTTTAATCTGCGGATCTTGTGACGCTTTATTTCCTGATGTGCGAACGCCGTGACCCGCGTTGGCAACGGGAACAACTTTGTCAGCAGCAAGCGATAGTCGAGCTTGGTGGCGCCTGCTTCAATAACATCGGCGATATCGTCAATGATGACGAGCGCTTCGCGCAAATCCGGTTCGGATGCCTGCGCCGGAATGATGACCAGATCTGATCGCGCCATGGCTTTGAGCAGCGTTGCTTCGCGCGTGCCGGCAAGATCAATCAGAACGTGATCGAAGTTCTCCGATGCCGTCTTGGCGCGAAAGACGCTCGTAAACGCCTCCGGCGCAACGGCTTCAACTGTGACGCGCTCAAGCTTGGATTTGCGGCCCCAACGGGCCACGGTTTGATTGAGGTCCAGATCCAGCACCAGGACGCGATCGCCATCCTGGCCAAGTTTTGCGGCGATCGCTGCACAGCAGGTTGATTTCCCGACGCCGCCTTTCGATGAGGCAAATGAAATGATCAAAATATAACTCCTGACACCATGGTGCCGGAGATTTGGATTTGAGCAAGTGTTGTTTCACGCAAATCGAAACTTATCCAGATCGGCAAATGCGCATTGCGGCAAGTCAGCAAACACAGGCTCGTGTAAAAGTGCATTTGGGCAAGTCGGTAGATGGGCAAACATGCAAACCTACATTTGCCTGTCAGTCTGGCCTTGAATGCGTTGCTGATCTTTTGTCTATAGATCTAGTCAAGATTGTTTTCCAGAATGCAGTTCGCGACATTGGCCCGAGAAGGCCCACTGAGGCACGATGCTTTTTGATGGTGCCAGACACGTTGTGGGTGGAAGACTGCCTCCAGGTTGCCCAGATCGCCAATAAGACACCATCCAAGCCAGACCAAGCTGCTTGAAGCGCGTTTAACTCAGCCACAAGACCTCCTTGCCAAGCAAATAGAGATCTCTCCGCCGCAACAAATCTATCGGCTTCAATCTCGAATCTTGCAGCAGCAGGCGCGGCGACTGAGCACGCACATAGTGCGTGACAAGGGAGGGTGAGGAAATCAAACAAGGCGCGATCCGACGTCAGGCGGGCGCGTCCATTGTCATAACGCTGTGCGATGCTTCGATTTAGATGCCGTCTCACCGTTCTAAGATTCTTTTTTGATTCTGATTCAAATTCGCAAACGATTAAACCGTTGGTGACTACCGGTTTGCGAGCCATGAAGTGAGAAAACGGGCGCGTTAGGTGAGAAACTGGGCCGAGTCGAGTGAGAAAATGGGCTGCTTCAAGTGAGGTTTCGGGCGGGTTTCGGTGAGGCATTGGGCGCTTGTCCAGAAAGCCAATGTGGATAAGTGAGGCGAAACCAAAATCATCTCACCCAATCCTTCTGATGTCCGGCACACTGGTCATGTGAGATCGACGACCTATGCCAGTGCCGAACCCAAATCAACGACGAGCAGCCTGCCGACATTGGCGCTCAAGGTGTCGGGTGATCCGCTTGATCCTGAGGGCAGGGGCTCTTTCATCAAGCCGGCCGAATTAGTCGATGCTGTCGAAATCAGCACGCTCAAGCGCTCGGAGCTTATCCTCTACAATCAACTGCTGGCGCATGCCTGGAACGATATTGCACCTGACAAAATATACTCCGTTTCAAAGTCACGATTGCGCGGCAGCCATGAAAGCAACGACCGACTGCATGAGGCGTTCGATCGGCTGATGGGGGCATTCGCCAAAGTCAAATACCGCGATCCGGTAACGGGGCTCACCAAGACGGTCCGGATCAGCCTGCTTGGGCCCAACGTCGAGGAAGACGGCGACGAAGGCCAGTTCCATTATACGCTGCACCCTACCTTGCTGGATGTGCTGCAGACAAGCCGGACCTGGGCGCGGCTCAAGTCCGAGATCCTGTATCTGCTGCGCTCAAAATATTCGATCCGACTGTACGAGATGATCGAGCAGCGCATCAACATGCGCCGCCAATCTGAAACATTTTCTGAGGCCGATCTGAGAGGGATGTTGGGCGTACCGAGGGGAAAGCTCAAGCGGTTTGCTGACTTCAACAGTCAATGCCTGAAGCCGGCAGTCGGTGAGATCAACCAGCTGACAGACTACGTCGTCACGATCGCGCTCAAGAAGCGCAAGCGCCGGGTCGAGAGCATCCAACTGCTATGGTTAAAAAAAGACCCTGAGGCGCGTCAGCTCGCGGTTGAGGAACGCGAGCGCTCACGCGTCGGTCGCGTCGTGCGACGCAAGGCGACTGTAGAGGTGATTGTTTAGCCGCCCAATTTCTCACCTGAGAAAATTTCCCATCGCGTAATTGACATGCGACAACCGTCTCACCGAGGTGCCGCACTGCACGACATTATGATCTGAAAAACCGAAGAAGCGGGGTGATATGGCCAACCACAGAGAAGTCGTCTCTGGGCTGCTTGAGAAGCACGCACAAAAAGCGCGCGAGAGCGAGTATGATCGCTCGGTCGCGATAACAGCCATTAGCACGGCGCGCGAGGTGATTGCGGCAGTTTCCGACGACGGAACCGACAAAGAATATGCAGCCTCATTGCTATCGAGACTTCAGGACCTGGCGGCACACTATCATGACCCCGATGGCGTATATACGTCAGGAAAGGGCGTACTTGGCGCCTTGGTCGATGATCTTTACACGGCGTTAAGCACTGCTTCTGACTAAGCCATTTGACCGATGGCACGCCTGCTGGGAAACGGGCGTAGGGAGTGTCTTGCGCGTTCATCGGTCCGGCGATCCATCAGGGCTCAGCAGGATGTAAATCAGGGTGGTCATGCGCGTGAACGCATCCCAGTCTTTTTCTGAGATCTCGGGGAACTGTTTCCTGATTTCTGCAGGCATGGCCGCAGACTCCAGAGCATGAGAAATGTCGCTGAACAACGCGTCCTGACCGGTGATTTTCGGGCCAGTCTCGGGGCCGACTCGGCCGACCTCAACCCGACTTGCGCAATTGAGATTGTCAGGCGTCTCCGATCCAAAATCGAGCAGCGCCTGCCTTAGTTTCAGCGTCAGCTCCTCGGACATGGTTTGCCCATTGGCCATTCCGCACAACGCTTCGAGAAACCGCTTTCGGGTTAAGGGTACGTCGCTCATGGCAGCTCCCGCGCGGTGAATCAATCAGAGGAACGGAGAGGTAGGACTATATCAAAGGGTCGTAAGCCCACTGCAGAAGCGCCTGTCGCTGACGCCGGCGGCAGAAGATGTCGCCGGGATCACAATTGGCTCTGATCTGGCCGGCGTGTCGCGCAAACGCTCTCCAACGCTTGATCTGGATGTCGTCGATTTCTGGGAGCCGCCTTCCCAGGAAATATCGGCAGTACCATTGGAACCAGCCTCTGGGATCAGGACCGTAAATCCAACCCTTTTGCCTCCAGACAGACAGAGGCTGACGGCTTTTAATTCCGAAATAATTCACGGAGGCATCCGGCGTATCGCTGAGCTTGGCTGATTGAAACCAGTCAGCAGGAAATTCATCGATGCAATCGTTGCAGTATTTTCCCTCGAAGACACCCATTGCGAGCATTTCCTTTGGCGTATGAAACGGCTGGAACCGGTCTGAGAAGTCTTTGCCCATCGGCGCAACGAGCTCATATGAATAATCGGATTGCATCTTGTCGTTGACGTCAATGATGTCACCCAACTTCATGCCGGCACCTCTCGCTAGACTATGTTCCGGCAAGCTCTAACATAATTTCGTTTCTACGAAAGAACGGCAGGGTCCATGGCGGGTTGTAGAAGGCGAACAGAGGCTCCCCGACGGTTACAAGCTTTTCGGCGCGCACGTATTTGCGAAGCTCTGCCGTCTTTTCGGCGATCAGGCTATCCGTCGCGCGCCATGTGAAAGTGATGGCGACCATCCGCTTGGCCGGCAGTTGGATCAACCTGACACGCGTGTCAGAGGGTGCCGGCAATGTCTCCATGGTCCAGGTTTTGGGCATGATGAACCGCACCTTCCATTTGCTGCCATCGCCTTGCTGTGTGACCGGTGCCGTCATGGCGATGGTCTGCTCGCGCTGTTGCTGGACCGGCGCGGTCATCTCGATCTTGGCGTTCGGCTTGTTGGCGCCGAAGATATAGGCTGCGATAATGCGGAAGCCTTCTCCGATTGCTGCCTGGCGCTCGCCGGCAACCTCGGCCTCTGCGGCGATCATACTGCCGTAGTCCCTGATCTCGATCGCGCCTTTAGACGTCACGGCCTTGTATTCAGGCTGCTCAACCATGCTCATGATCGGCCCGGCGGCAATGGCGGCTATGCCTAAGATCAGGACAAATCCTGCGAGCCCCCATAAAATCCTCGATCGTTTGAATAGCATCGGCTGCCCTTTATGTTCCGCCGTGACACGACTGGTCTGGATATAGGCGTTTATGTTGAAAGTGCGAACATATTACGATTGACCAGGCCTGCTTTTCCTTGCCGACGGCCATGGTCGGGACATGATCTGTCGAAAGAGGTGTGATCGCCATCTGCGCACCACACGTAGTCAAAGTAGCAACATCATTCAATTGAAGGACATTCAGTGGCACGTATACTCGTCATCGGAGGAAGCCGGGGCATCGGGCGGGCCGTTTGCCAGGCCGCAGCGGCTAACGGACACACGGTTCGCGCCATGTCGCGTAGCGGCGAGATGCCGGATAATGTTGGCGGTAATTGCGAGGCCATAAAGGGAGATGCCCTGAACACGGCCGATGTTGCTCGCGCGCTCGACGGGATTAATGTAGTCGTCCAAGCGTTAGGGGTTCCGCCTTCACTGGATCTTATTCTAAAGCCCGTGACCCTGTTTTCCGAGGCGACCCGCGTGTTGCTTCCAGAAATGAAGAAGGCCGGTGTCCTAAAGCTCGTGAGCGTCACGGGATTTGGCGCCGGCGACAGCAATGCAAGCATCAATATCCTGCAGCGGCTCCCTTTCAACATGCTGTTGAAGCGGGCCTACGATGACAAGTCTGTTCAGGAAGAGCTCATTGAGGCGAGCGACCTGGACTGGCTGATTGTGCGGCCCGGCGTACTCACCAGTGGCCCCGCGAGCGGGAAATATCGCGTTCTCACAAAGCCTGCCGAATGGCGCAACGGTATCATTTCCAGAGCTGACGTAGCGGACTTTATCGTTCAACGTATAGAAGCGGAAGAACTGAATTGCGAAAAGCCTGTACTCATTCGTTATCCACTATGACGCTTTGATATGGAGCAAGTGACGTCTAAGTCCGAATCCGCAAGCATTATCGCCGATGGCGTCTATGATCTCAAAGCGCGCGCGCCCTGGTGGGGCGGCGATTTGCAAACCCTGCGCAATCACCTGCTGCCCGCAAGAGGGCCCTTGCCGGGCCGGTCCTCGGCTCTGACATTCCCGACATCGGATGGCAGCGGAGATCAACTCTCTGCCACGCTTGAACAACCCCGAGAGCCTGCACAAAGTCCTCTGATCCTGCTGATCCACGGCCTGACGGGGTGTGAGGATAGTACCTACGTGCGGGAGTCAGCGCACTTCCATTTGGTGCGTGGCCGATCGGTGCTCCGGCTCAATTTGCGTGGCGCCGGCAGCTCGGGCCAATTGGCGCGTGGTTACTACCATGCGGGTTGCGCTTCGGACCTTCAAGACGTGCTCGTCAGACTGCCTCCTGAGCAAGCCGGTAACGGAATTTTCGCGGTCGGCTTTTCACTCGGTGGCAATATCCTTTTGAACCTGCTGGGTCGTTCAAACGTGAAGCGCGGCCTGATTGGTGCTGCCACGGTTTCGGCGCCGATCGAACCGCTCGAAGCCTGCCGGCGGATAATGGCACCACGCAATGCGCTCTATCAGAGATTTCTTCTCAGCCGCATGAAGAGAGACGTGCTGTCATCCGCCGACCTGTCGCAGCAGGAACGCCAGGACATCGAGCGGACCACGTCGGTTTACGAATTCGATGATAGCTTCGTGGCGCCACGTAACGGCTTCGCTGATGCACGCGATTATTATGAGAAGACGGCAGGTGCCCGCCATGTCGGTTCCATCAAAGTGCCCACCCTTATTTTGCACGCGTTGAACGACCCTTGGATCCCGGCTTCGTCTTACAGAAATCTACAGTCTCGATCCTCGGACAGCGTAGAGATCATGCTCACCGGCAGTGGTGGACACGTCGGGTTTCACGAACAGGGCTTTGCCGAAACGTGGCATGATCGGCAGATCGACAGATTTCTTAAGAGGCTGCTTGGCGAATAGGAAATCTCACTAGTTAGTTGGATTGGGCGCATGGCCGGGAAGATATGATGCAGCCGGCGGGCTCTGTTTTTTTGAACCACATATTGGGAAATATGGCATGCCGAACGAGGACTTGATGATCATCGACGATTTTGCAGATCCAGCACGGGCGTCCAGCGGTGCCCGCTGGGAGCTTTATACAGATCAGGTGATGGGCGGGATTTCCCGCGGAGCGATCGCGTGGGAGACGGTGGCGGGGCGAACGGCGCTGCATGTGCGGGGCGGTGTGCTTCTGGATAACAACGGCGGTTTTGTACAGGCGTCCCTCGATCTTTCGGCCGATGGAGGCCCCATCAACGTCAGTGAATTCGCGGGTGTTGAGGCGACCGTTATCGGAAACAACGAGCGGTACAACGTCCATGTGAGGACGACCGATACTAAGCGCCCCTGGCAGTCCTATCGGCAGTCGTTCAAGGCATCAGAAGTCTGGCAAACGGTACGGTTGCCATTCATTGATTTCACGCCGCACCGCATTGATACACCGCTTGATCTGTCTTGTTTGAGGCGCATCAGTTTCGTTGCAATTGGGCGAGAATTCGAAGCCGACCTGAGCTTATCGCACTTGGCCTTCTTTCGTGCTCCTTCAAGTCATCTCTGATTTTTAAAACCTTATCGACTGGACTTGTTCATCCGCCAAAGAGTCGAGACCTCGTTGCGGAACCATTGGCAATCGCACCCAAGTAGTTATCGATTTCTTCGGTCAGGCATGCTCCCGGAGCGGCGCAATGAGGTCGTTGGACGGAAGCGACGACAAATCGATTCCAGGGCGCCTAAACTCCGAAGCCCTGAGGGGCATCCTGTAAGGTTGGTGATGGTGCAATCGACCGAAATCTATCAATCGTTCGTCCATCCCTGATGAGGAAAAACTTGATGATCGACTAATAGGTTATCTTCTGGGGCGCGGCGTACGCTTTCGGCCCGTTGTACGGCCACGGCTTTTCTCTTTGCGTTGTCTGGCTGCTTGCCGGGCTGCTGCTGCCACCTTTTCTGTGTGTTTTCTTTCATCTCTCGCGGCATAGGTCGAATTGAGCTGCGGTGGAGGCGACTGTTCGATTGGCTTCATTTCAATCGGCTCATTGAGCTTCCGCCGATCCTCGACCGCCTCCCGCCAGTCCCTGCTTTCTTCGACATCGTAGAACGTGATCTCCTGGCTGCCGAACAGAGGCGGCTTGACCTTGCTCAGATCCCACCGGTCACGGCGCTCGCGATAGTCTCGCGTGTCGCTGTCGCGATAGGTTTTGCAGCGCTTTTCATCAAGCCAGTTCTGCCAGGCATGGATGCGCTGCATTTTTTTGAAGGCCTGACGCCGATCTTTGAGGGCTTCGGCACGGCGAATGTCGCGCTCGCGGTTCAGCTGATCTTTGATCTTAGTCAGCTTGGCGAGATCTGAGCGATTGCTGATGCGGGCAACAATGCCGTGCGCGGCCCCTCGGACGGCGGCAAACATCTGGGCGACCGGCGATGTCGGCTTTGCTCGATCTCTGGATGGCGCCTCGCCACGCAGAACGCGCAAAGTGCGATCGATCCGCGCGAGAGTTGGGCCGTTGGCGCGTTGATGATGTTGGTCAACGTCCTTGAGCCGCATTGCCGTTGCGCGCTTGTGGGACTCGTACTCGGCCTTTTGCTTTTCAGCTCTAGCAGCGCGAACCTTGCGTAGGTCGTGACTGCCATGCTCGTTCCAGAAGGCGATCTCGGACGGCGGCAGGCCTTTGCTCTTGACGTAGCCAGCCTTGGTTCTGGGATTCCCTGCAGCGCGAGCCGTCTGTTTGGCGGCCGTATTGCGATCGCGCTTCTTCCAGTTTTCCGGCCGCTGCGGGCAGACGACCTTGCCGTGGCGCTGCTCCCAGTCGAGTGCCCATTCGCTGAGTTTGAGGCGATCATTGGAGACGGGAGCATATTTGCCGGTGTGCTGGTTCACGCGATTGATGACCAGGTGGACATGCGGGTGCTTGGTGTCGGTGTGCTGGATGATGACGCACTGATGATCCTGCAGCCCGAGGACATGGCGCACCTCATCGGCGGCCTTGAGCATGTTTTCTTTGGTTGCCGTCTTGTCACCGGGCTCGAAGGACAGCGACAGCGAATAGACAGGCTTGCTGCCCTTGCGGCCTCGGAACGGGTTGGTCGCCTTGACGTAGGCGTCATAGCTGATACCGGCGGCTTTGGCGGACGCCGCTACGGCGGCAATCCGAATGTCGCGGGCATGGGCGGCGGTGAACGCCATCTGGCGCAACGCCGTCAGGGGATCGTCGGTCGAGAGATTGCGTGTTGCCGTAAAGCCGACGCGGTCGGCGCTCTGGGCAGGCCCCTTATCTGAGAGAAAATATTCGGCGGCGGAAGGACGCTTGTTTTCGCTTTTTTGCGCATCTTCCTCGCGCTTGTTGTGCATGTAGTACATGCCGGCGCCGACAAAGCCTGTTCCAAGCTTGGCGACGCGTGGGATCATGCACTGAGCACCTTGTTCACGACGCGATCGAAGGTGGTGATGATGCCTCGCGCTTTGGCGGTCATCTCGCGGCGCGTCTCAAGCTTTTCGGCGATCTCGAACAGCTTGGCGCGATGGATCAGCAGTTCGTCAGCAATACCGGCGCCGACGATTAGATGATCGAGCTTGCGGTCGAGACGCGCAATGACGTCGTCGAAGGCTGTCGGCACGGTGCCGGTCTCATCGGCAATGAAGCGCAATCGTGCGAGATCGGCGCCGATACGTGACAGAATATCGATGAGTTCGAAATTTGGCGCCCGAGCGGCGTCAACACCAGCACGGGCGCCATGGTTGCAGAGAACGTTCCGCGCATATTCGTTGCTGGTCACGCCCGCTTGTGCTGCGTTGATCAGAAAGGCGGCCTTTTGCGCCTTTGTGACACCAAAGCTGATCCGCTCGGTGCGGCGCTGTTCGATCGGCATTGTTGGCCGACCGCCTGCGCGATTCTGTGTCTTGCTGTCAGTCATACTCAAGTCATCACACATTAAACTCTGCGCTTATCCCATCAGTCCGCTAACCGCATCATGATCCGCTCTGCACCGGTCCTGCATCGTGTCAGGCTGGCGGAGCCAAGCTGGGTTGAATTGACCGCTTTGCGGTCAAGAAGGGGCGGGCGCTAGCGCCCCTTTTTTAGTTTTTCGGCACGAAAAACATATCTTGCTATTTCCATCGATAGAGTATGCAGAATTTCAAATATATTTCCACTATTTCCATCGATAGAGTATGCAGAATTTCAAATATATTTCCAGAAAATAATTTCTTCGATAATCATTCAAGTGTCAATAGCCGACACGTTTACGCGTTTATATACATTCAAATGAATTCGCAATTACTTTCGCAACTTTAGGTTCTTTTTAAATGCGCCAGCATAATCCTGGACGTTATTGCGTAAAGGTAGTGATTTCAAACAAGCACGTCGCTCTTTACATTGCCGTCATGGGCGCATGATCCGAATCTGGGTCGTGCCTGATGCGTCCCATTAACGCGCATATATAGGAGTGCACTGTTGAGTGTGATGAGAGTGAGTGAACACGACGAAACCCGGCCGAATACTTTCGGTCGGGTTCGTGGGTGTTTGGTGGTGCGCCTAGCTCGGTTGATCAACCGGGTTCAGAAACAACACACCGTTGTGGCGCGTAAGCTCAATTGGCATGTGATCCAATCGGATGATGCCTGCATTGCTGCCGCGACGTTTCCAGACGGCACCGATCTCGCGCGCGCTTCCGAGTATATCCTTGCCCTTGTCATCGCGCCCAGTGATGCGGGCGAAGCTAATGCGGTACATCGGACGTTGGCTTTGGTTGTTGTTGGACATGTTTGGTCTCCTTTTGTTGTCGGGCCGAACCATTCCGACCCATGCCCCGTGATATTCAGTCGTAAAGCTCCGAGCGGAACCGGCCGTTTTGGCGGCCGGCGGCCTGCGCTTTGCGCAGAGTCCGAGGGCTTGTCCCTTGTAGAGAGTGGCGCGACTGATCGCGTGCATGTGGAAGGTCGGACTGGTCAGCGCCTGACCACGAACAGGTGGAGACCAAATGCCTCTCAAACCACCAATCGCCACCACCTGACGATGCTGCACTCGGAACAAGGGGTGGCGCTATGAGTGGGCACGATCTGTTTGCCGGGTTTGCAAGAGGCATTCTGGAATCGAACGGTGAACGCAGGACGCTTGAACAACAGTCCATGCCGCGCGCCGCGTTCATGCGAGAAGATGCGATCCGTTCATCGCGGCTCCTCAGTTATGATCCCACCAAGATATTCCTGGGCGTTGTTGACGGAACGGTCGGTGCGGGCGCGCAACACGGTCACAGCATCGTTCGTGGTGGACAGCCGATTGGCTTCGGCGATGACAACCATCTTATCACTGTTGCGCAAACCCGCGCCGGTAAGGGGCGTACGGTCATTGTGCCGACACTCATTCACTACGCCGGCTCTGTTCTTGCGACCGATCCAAAGGGCGAACTGGCCAACATCACGGCCGGCCCTCGCGCGGACATGGGGCATCGCATCTTCTGCCCTGATCCCTTTGGCGTCACAACAGGACGGGCGGCCCGGCATCGCGCGCGATTCAATCCTATGACGATCCTGAAGCCCGGCTCCAAGACCATGATAGAAGACGCCGGCCTGATTGCTGATGCACTGATCGTTCAAGGCAATACACAGGACCCCCACTGGGATGAGAGCGCTTTTGCACTGATTCTGGGCGTCATTTTATTCGTTGCGACCGACCAGCTCTACGAAAGCCGCCGACATCTCGCGACTGTACGTGACCTGATTGCCGGGCAGGCTGAAAGTGGCGACGAAAAGGGCATGGACGTACTTGGGGCGCAGATGCGGGCGAACAACGCTGCCGATCCGATTGTGCATCAAGCCGTCCTCGATGCGGCGGAGGACTTTTTCACAAAGCCTGACGACGAGCGTGGCTCGGTATTGTCGAACACGCGTCGGCATCTACGATTCCTCAGCTATCCGCAAATCCGCGAGTCCGTCAGCGGTCATGATTTCGACCTGAGCGATCTCAAGACCGGCATCAACGGCAAGCCCGTCTCTATATACCTCTGTCTTCCCGCCATGCGTATGACGACCTGTAACCGGTGGCTGCGCTTGTTCGTCAACCTGGCGCTTGCCGCGATGGAGAGTACGCCCGGCAAGCCTGACCCATCAGTCTTATTTTGCCTCGATGAATTTCCTGTGCTTGGCACCGTCAAATCGATCGAGAACGCTGTCGGTTTGATGGCTGGTTATGGCGTGCGGCTTTGGCCGATCGTCCAGGATCTCGGCCAGCTGAAGGCACTCTACAAAGACCGTTGGCAGTCCTTCCTCGGTAACGCCGGCGCCGTGCAGTTTTTCGGGTTGAACGAGCTGGAAACACTTGAATGGGTTTCCAAACGTCTCGGCACCACCAGCCTCATCGTGCGCAACAAGTCGGAAGTCTCGGACCAGGATGCCACCCGCTCCGGCAGAGTAGGGGCAAGTTGGTCGATCCAGACACAACCGTTGATGACCATTGATGAGATCGCGCGGCTGTTCGGTCGTTTTGATCCGCAGGCGCGTCAGCTTGTGATTTTCCCGAGCTTCGATCCGGTCATTTTGCAGCGCGTCAACTACGACAGCCACGAACTGTTTCGTGGGAGGTATGATGCGCCGGGTTTCTGACATCTCGACGAAACGCCGCAATCGCAGTGACAGCGTTGTGACGGTCACGTTGCGATCCCCCGAACTCGCCAAGGCACTCCATGGATCAGGAGCAGTCGCTGCGGTCTCCGCATGGTTCGTCTTTAGCGCGGCGCTGGCATGGTTTGCCTGGGAGGGAGGGCTTGGCCGGACGGCCCATGCAGTGGTCATCTACTGCATCGTATCGAGCATTGCCTATTGGATCGCAATCAATGGCAATCGCTTCTGGCAGGCTCGCAACCGGATGACGGTCGACCGCCTGGATGTTCACCTTACGGAACGTGCGATCGCCATTGATGGCTCTGACGGTAGCTTCACATTGCATCGCGACGCCAGCGAACTCCGTTTTAGCTCGCGACCACATCGACGTGGCAAATATGAAGAGCGTGATGAGCGCCGGGTGGAACACCCGATTGGCTATGAATACCGCGACGCTTGGGAAGTATGGTGCGAAACCGGACGTGATGTCCGCTTCATGGTCGCAGTCTCGGAAGAAGTCGATGCACGCGCTATCGTTCGCCAACTGACCGAGGAAAACATGTTCGTCACGCGCGGGCTCGACGACGAGGACTTCGGACATGAGCGTGTGGAGCCAGCATAATGGGACAAGGGAAAACGCCATCATCCGGCACACTCTATTTTTTCGCCGTGTTGTTCTGGATCATTGCATGGTGGCTGATCGACCTTGGGATCAATGATCCCGTGACCCGCGCCGTCGGTGTCTTTATGGCCGCTATCGGTCTTGGTCATGCCATGGGTGCAGTCAATCTTGCGGTTCCGACGCCATCACCGTTTGCAAGTTCCGTGGGCCGCATCCTGTGGGTCGTTCGACCGCGTGCCTGGGTAATCGCCTGGCTCGGGCTCATGCTCACCATTTTTGTATTCGGTAAGCCTATGGTTCTTTGGAAATATGGGGCCCACAGATGTGAATACGTTGACTGGAACTTCGATGTTCATATCCGTCTTCCACAGAGAGACGGGGCGTTTGCAGGCTGCCGATTCCTATCTTCTCGCTAGTACAGATCTTGCTGCGCCGGATTGCAGCATGGACAGCCTGATGGGCGTTCGCTCGCTCAGTATGCCGGTCTAATGCCTTCGCAAACCCCGACTAACGCCTTGATCTTCCTCGGGCACTAGACAGATCGAGGCAGGGATGCCACGTGGATGATGTTGCAATGAAAAAATTTTTATAGACAGTCAAATCGGTGTACACAGGCATCATTAGGAGATCCGAGATGGTGCGAAAACCGAAACGAGAAGGACGTGGACTGGCAAGCTTCATAGGCCAATCATCACCTGAAACCAAGCCAGTCTCGTTTAAATCCATAATGCAGCGGGTCGCGAGGCCTGACGCGCAAGGCGCAGTCGAAGAATTGGGGTCTATTCCCGATGCTGCAGAAGATTTGGCAAATAAGATTATAGAAGAAAGTAGTATAGATACAGAATTAAAGGTCTTTGTGCTGAATAAAATTCTTGAGTTTTATTCTTCTGATACGCTAAATATAGCTTCTATGCCAAAAGCGGAGAATGATACACTTTCTGAAATATTTGATTTACTTGCGAAACTGCCAGACGGAGAGCTGAAACGGTCACGCGAGTCTTTGAAGAAAAAAGTAGCCAAATGGGAAGGCGTGCCGAAGCGTGCTCCTGAGCTGTATCAAGACCGGCAAGCGAGCGAAGAACTGCCCGAGTTCCTGCGCAGAGTCTACGGCCAAGCTGGCCTCTTAAACGGGCAGTTGATGACGGTCCACTTCGATATTCTGGATCCGCCACTGGCGGCAGCAATACGCGGCTATGTCGGCCACTATGGTGCCCTGCCCGATGACATCAATTTGCCAGCCAAGTTTGAACGGGCGGACAAAGGAACACCGCGCAAGCAGAAACGGGCCGAGGTACGTTTGACAAGTGGCTAATTATTAAAATTCATCGAGCAAATATTTTTTTCTAGACAACTTGGCTTGCACCAACTATGTTCAGCGCATGGGTGGATGCGGTGTTTCTGCCGTTTTAACCGATCCATGAACGAGAAATTGCGCTTATCGAAATAGGGCGTCGTCGCACCCGCAATGATCCGATGAATGGATCAAACCGTGCCCCAACCGACCACAGGTCAAGAGGGGCTGCAGGCCATGCGTCTGCAGCCAACGGGAAAGCTGTGCGTCATTGCCAGAGCGTGAACTGGGAGTGCGAGAAATATGACAGATAAACATTCGGCGCCCGACGGTGAGCGTCGTGATGAAGTGCAGTTGATAAACAAGCTGGAGCGCTATGCGGAGCTGGAACCCGCGCCAAAGCCGCCAGAACATCAATACGATCTATTCCTGGCGATCATTTCTATTTTCGTGGCGCTGCTCATTGCGAACGCAGTGCACACAATCCTCCCGGGAACAGGCACCGAACATTTCTTGCAGGTCATCGGTTACGGACTGTTTGCCGGATTGATCTCATTCCTTGGCAATAAGATTTCCGTGCGCAAGGGAACATTGCTGGCCGCTCGCGGCGACACGCTCGCGATTGTCTTTGTCGTTGGGTGGTTCACGATATTTGGCAGCATGGCCGGAACGCTTGGCTTTACCGGCATGGCTTACAAGATCGTGCGAGAAGCAGTCCTCCGCGATGCAGGCCAGGCCGTCGCAAAAGCGGAAAAAAACGTCAACCACTTGAGTATTCGCGCAAAACGCGTGGTGCCGGCTATTGAAGCGGGCAAAGGTGATATCAGCGCAATTGTGAGTTGCGAAATCACTTCAGGTTGCGTGTCAGGACGTGCCGGAGTCGGCAGTGAAGTTGCGAAACTCCAGCAGATTGTCGGGAAATATAAACTCCTGCTGGATCAGTATCGTGCGGGCGATCGTAAACGGGTGCGGCTCGCGTCGAAGTTGAACCGTCTCGCGCAATCGTACGAGCGTACGCTGAATTCATCGCACGAAAATTGGGGTGAGAAGCGAGCAGCCCTGCTCTCGATCTATCTCAAAGCGCAGCGCGTTGTTATCGAGATTGAGAATGCGATACCGACCGTTGCCGCCAAGGGCTTTGTTTCCCAGTTGCGTGCACTCGAAACATCATCAGCCAAACCGGGACGAGTGGATGTCGCCGTACGCTTGGCCTCCAATGCCGATCAGTTGGAAGAAGCTCTTGGCGGTGTCCAACAGGTAAGTATCGCGCTTGATCCATTTCCGCAGCCTCCAGGCATTGCCGCCGGCTGGCAAAAGCTTGAGTTGACTTGGCCGCTCGCTGTCCTCGCTTACCTTTTAGAGGTTGCGGTTCTCTATCTCTGGTTCAGCATCTATCGCGAGTATATGGCACTGCGAGATTGGTTGAAGCGTCGTGACGCCCTCCGTATCGACCGGGATCGTGGCGATGGCATGAAGGTCATTTCCCCGCCTCGTGATCCAGAGGGGCCGAATGGCTCTGGAGGCAGCGTCGCAAAGCGGGTGCCCACACTGGATAGCGATCCGGTGGATGGTCCGCATGGTTGGTCAGGTCGCTCTCGCTTCAATGGGTCCAAGCTCGATGGAGATGAATCATGATCAACGAACTTCTCCGTGGCCTTCCCGCCGGTGCCGCTCTTGGCATCCTGATTGCCGGCGGCATCGCCTACTATGCGGGCGGCGAGCTGGGTGAGCGCCGTGCGATCCGTCTCTACCACGACCCATGTGTTCAAGGACTGACGCGCGTCGGCCAAGGCGGACGCAGCGTAGAGGATCTTCGCGCTCGCATGGCTCAGCAGATGATCGATCGTCTAAAGCGCTCGTACGGACCGCTGTGGAACGTGATGCGCCAGTCGATCGATATCGAAGGCCTGGTCGGTCAGGCAATGGCCGTCCGCCGCCTGGAAAACCTCAATCGGCAACGCGTACAGACGAACACTGCGGTCGGCCGGTGCCAGTGCGCCATTCGCATAAGCGTGCGTGAAGACACGCGTCTGGCTCACGCGGTCTATATCGGCAGTCTGCGTTTGATCAAGCCGGTTTCTGTCGCCGAACTGGACAAAGGCATCTCGGGCGTTCTGCGTTCTGGACGCTGCGGAAAGGAGGTTTCATGACAACTGAAAAAAACACGCTGTTCGATAGTGGCTCTCTGCGTGTGACGGAGACTTATGTGCGCACGCCGCGCGAGACGATCGCCCTCGACAAGATTGATATGATCTCCGTGCGTCGGCCGCTACTATTTATGCTGCTACCTTCGGCGGCCTTCATGATCGGTCTATGGGGCGTTTTTAACGCAGATTGGTATCCGACAGAGACGACCGTGCTGCTTGGCACGGCAGCCGTCTTCACCGGCCTCGCGTTCAGCGTTGGTGAACTTCGCGTGCACTCCCTCTCGATCCGCGACGAGTCTGTGTTCGGCCCGATATGGCGCCTGCGCCGCGCGCGGCGCGCCATTGAGGAATCCGTTTTTTCGAAGGCGCGTGAGCGCTTCGATGGTCAAGGCGTCGCCGCCTCGACTGATCAGGTTAATTACATCCACCCTCCGCAGGAGAACGAAAATGGAGCATGACACCAAGCGCACGTCTAACGGCAACGCCAAAGCCTATCTTACGACAACAGAGGCGGCACAGCATGTACGCCTCTCAGCGCGCACCCTGGAGCGGTTTCGTGTCGAAGGCACCGGTCCGAGATACGCAAAGGCAGGCCCCGGCAAACGCGCGAAGGTACTCTACAAGCTGGAGCATCTTGATGCGTGGCTCCACGACCTGGAATTCAATTCAACTTCGGAGTATTCGGATATCGGTTAGCGATCGAATCTGATGGACGGTCTGCATGGCGCCGATCGTCAGAGAAACAGCCCGCGGTGTTCAACTGCGGGCTGTTTACTGTTTAGACAGGTCTCTCAGAGACTGCTGTCGAGCAGATCGACAATCGCTTTTGGGAGATGAGATCGGATCGGGTCATAACCGAAAGTGAAGTTCGGATCACCATAGGGAATTAATTCGGTCCCATCACGTTTGATCGAGACAATGACGATGTTGTGCAAGCCCCATGGTTCCGTGGCGACGACATATCCGGCACTTCGCAGCACGTCCGCTACGGTTTCCGTTTCGACCTGGCCTTCGCCATCGTCGAAGCCAAACTTGTCGAAAGCGTCTTCCCAGAACCAATGCAGGTTACCGCCGCAACATTCGCATTCTGATACAGGCATTACGCACCTCCTTTCCGATAAGGAGCGGTCGTCAGCCAATGAAATGCGGTCTGAACCTCTCGTTCTTGCGTCCACACCAGCCATGCATAGCGATGTTGATGTGTGTGCCGTGATGCGAGCTTTGCGTCACCATTCGGGTAACATACGCAATCATCAAGGGCATAGATCCTTGCAGGCGGTCGCCGCATGAAACTATCATGCCGACTGGGATGGCAAAGGCTCGACAAGTTGAGCAGCATCGCCACTTTGCCTCGGGTTAACTCGGTATGTTCGAGTGCCTTTCGGACAAAGCGATCACCAAGCCCTCGACCATACGGTGGGTTGGTCACGATATGCTTGGCACGTGGCAACTTCGTTTGAAGGAAGTCGACGTCTGGTTTGCCGTACCCGTAGTCCGCCAGATCTGTCGATACGACCTGGTACCCTGACTTCAACAGCACCTTGCTGATGGCGCCCTGGCCGCAAGCTGGCTCCCAGATATCTCCATCGAAGGTCTCGGCTGCCAGGAAGGCTCGTGTTGCCTCTGGTGGCGTCGGATAAAACTCAAATGGTGCACGATAGGCGGAGAAGCGGCGGCTCGGCCGAATTGCCGAGCCTTGGTTCGTGATGTCGGGGATCATGCGAACCCCCGATCTCCGGAATTGACCGGATGTAGGAACAGGACGCCATCGCGCAGACCTTCGGGGACAATGTCGAGCTTCAGGATGGCACCTTTGCCCGCCTCGCGTCGTTCCCAGACGGCGCCTATTTCGACGGATCGCCCGAGCTTGTCTTTGCCGTTTTCGTCTGTGCCGGTGACGGCGCAGAACTTGGCTCTGTATAATGGTTGGTTTTTTGTACTCATGGATTTTCTCCTTTTGTTTTTGGGGCTGTTCATTCAGCCCGTGTCTGGAGTCGATCACGGTTCTCACGCCCTTGTCCCCCAATACGGTCGGGCATCGCCCGAGTGGTGCGAGCAGGGGTAGGACAAGAAGGGAGGTTCGTGATCCAGTCACGTTCAAGGCTGAAATTGAACGAGCCCCATGCCAGGAGAATTCTTGTGGACAAGAAGCTAGTGGCTTCTGGCTTAGATGTTCGTGCCGTTCCACGCGCCCAGAAGATGGCTAGTTTCTAAGGCAGGATAATCGCGACCAGTTGCGACAGCGGCGAACTGGATGTCGTAAAGTACCAAGAGGCATCAGGACTGGCAGAGGATGGTGGCTTGCCTGACGGCGGTCATTCGCGAGTGGGATAGTTGAAAATGAAGGCATACAATATCAAGTGGTGGAATCGAAGCGGCCGGTTTGGTTGGCTATTGCCAACGGATGGTAGCAAGGATGTCTTTGTTCACTTGCCGACGTTGCGTTGGATGCGTTCAGGCAAATCTGGGCGGTGACCATGCCCGAATATGAACCGCTGCCACCGGACCGCGTCGGCGAAAAGATCGATGAAGATCGCTGCTACGAGCACGTCAACAGACGAGCCGAAGATGGATCATGGTTTGAAACGACAAATGGCGATGTCTTGGGCGTTGCTAAAGCGGATCAATTCAGGGTTCAGTCCTGGAATCTCTGGGACCTGCTGATCGTCGAGCGCAGGTTTGCTGAGAGAAAGGTCACTTTTCACGTGACGCACGTCGACAGCGACGAAAGCCTTCTACTTGACTGGCACAACGAAGACATCGATGCCGAGGGCAATCAGGAGCTCAACTGATAGGGAGGGGCAATCTCTGCTGTTCATGGATGAGCGGGCGTGCTGTGCTCAGATGGGCCATCTCGCGTTTTGACCCAACTCGGTCATCGCCGACTTTCTCATTTCGCGCCGCATTAACGATGGACACTGCTATAAGCGGACCTGAGCAAGTGCAGCATCGCCGAGGTCAGTGACCGTCGCTAAGATCAAATAGCGGACCATGCGTGCTATCCAGATTGATGACTAGTTCCTTGGTCACCGCAGATAGATGCAAGCTATTTACGATCTAGATGGCGTTCTTTTGGCATCTTTCGACGGAGCTCCACTCAGCCATCCAAACAAGCGAGATATAAAAGGTCGCACAGGCAGAAATAGTCGATACATGAATTCGAGCAGGTGAATTATGCCTGGCAACTGGGCAATGCGCGCGGCCCAACGCCACCTTGGCAGCAATTTCCAAATCTCAACAAAAGCAGCAGCACCGGATTTCATTCTGCCATCGCTGAATCTCAAATGAAGTCGAGCCATTGCTCGATCATATGTCAAACCTTCGCCCAGATCCGCATCAGGTTGAGATGCATCGACGAACAATACGCAGCCGTCCTTGTTCTGGCGGTTGTAGTGAGCAATCTCGAAGCGGCACAGATGGCAGGCTCCATCATAGTATACCGTAACGGGTTCGTTGTTGTTCATCACGAGCGCCCCCGAATCCCGGAGATCGGCTTGCTGCTATCCAACAACTCCTCAAGAAAGTAGTAGGAAGCTTCGTAGATACCGGGCGCCTCGCTGCTATCAGGACCTGCGATATTCAAAACTAATGACGCCGGGAAGCTTTCTAACCACATCTGCGCTCTATGAAGGTCCATGTAGTCACCAATGTTGACAACAAGAGTAGGACGGCAGTGATCAGCTGCGAACTGCTGTGTAACCATTGCCCGTGTCGAGCAGCTGATGCCCAATTTGTCAAAGAGCACCAGAGTGGCATCAGATCCTAGTACGTTGCGTTCTATAATCTGGCGGTTCGATAACTTGCCAACGGTGGCCAAAGGTTTGGAACTGGCGGTCGCTTCCATGCAGAAGCTTCTGGTTGGAATGCAGAGTCCGATTGCGACGTCCAGAGCTGCGCGCTGGACGCCCGCCCCTTCGCCGGCAATGATTTCTGTTACAGGCACTATTACGCTCCACTAGCTGATGCAGGCTGAACTTCTCGAGACTTAGCCTCATCCTGTCTCGGCCTTTTTTCACCTCGGTCATGCGGCCAAGACCGGTCCAGCCAATGCGACTGAAGATTGAATTGACGCCTCAACCAGCCGAACTTTGTGCTCTCGCTACTTCGAGCAAACGATCGGAGCCGATCAAGAATCCGCTGCAGCGTGCGGCGATGCATGCCGAGTGCACGAGCGGTTTGCGACACGTTGCGATCATTCTGTTCGAAAAATTGGAGAATATGAGCATCGCGCACTTCGTCCGGAGACATGAACGTGGACGGCACGCTTTCGATGGCGGATTCTTTCCCTTTGATAGCATGAATGATTTCATTAATGTCAGCCGGCTTCGATAGATACTCGGACGCGCCGTTTCGGATCGCCCAGGCAGCAGTGCGAGGTGCACCAAACGAGGAGAGGACCACGATCCTTGCCGAAGCGTTGTGAGCTTTGACAATAGGTATAAGGTCCAGGCCATTGTCGCCTTTGACATTGACGTCCAGAAGAACGGTGTCAGGCTCAAATTCTGTTATTCCTCTCTTAGCGGCGTGTAGGTCTTTGGTTACCTTGGCCTCGTAACCGCGTTTATTCAAATTTTTCGCGAGAATCCCGGCGAAGATTTCGTCGTCCTCTACAATCATGATCTTTGACATGGCGTTCTCCTTGTTTGGAAAACGCAAGGAGAGGCATTCCGGTTTCATGGCGAACTGTCGCAGACAATAACGCGGGGGCCACTGGCACCGCTCTATTTTTGGCTGGAGAAAGTCACGACTAGGGTGTCCCTGAAGGCAGGCTTGCCCTGCTCCTGCACCGAGATAGCGGACACCCCGTGATGCAAGCTTGGATCGTGCAACAGAATAGCGTCACCAGGGAGAAAAAGATCTACTTCAGCCAATTTTCTGCCGTCCTCACTCGTCAGGTACGTTGTGCCACCGACCACATTTCGCCGATCGATTAGCATCATCAAGACGTAATCAACACCGTCACGATGCGGCCCCTCTGGTGTTGGCAGCCCAGTCTCGCCTGGACGCGCATCGATGCGGAATTGATGAGCTTCAATCGCCCAGTTTGTTGCCGCAGGGTCGCACAATTCAAACGTCGTGCGCGCAAA
This sequence comes from uncultured Hyphomicrobiaceae bacterium, assembly GCA_905480435.1. Classification (GTDB taxonomy): domain Bacteria; phylum Pseudomonadota; class Alphaproteobacteria; order Rhizobiales; family Hyphomicrobiaceae; genus CAJQQK01. The sequence continues at coordinate 32,109 of CAJQQK010000022.1, forward strand.
TGAAAGCAGCGATGTCCATACTGGCGCATTGATAACTTGTTCTTCGATTGGCGCGAACCAGCGCTCAATGCCACCGTTCAGAGGATTGTGAGCGAGTTTTTGAAAGTGCGGCTGTGGCGTGTTCCGACGAATGGGCTCATCATGCGCCGCTTCGAAAGAGGCGTATCGGCGTCTCCTGTAACGCCCACCATCGGCCATGTATTCGTCAAGGCAGAGGTCATTCCATGCTGCAGCGAAATTCGACCAATCCGCACTACCTGGTTCATACCGCAATGCTGCCGCAAGATGCCCTCCCGGTAAGGTCACAAAACCCTTGTCTTCGATCTGTCGTGCCGAAGCTTTCGCCAGATTCCGTTCAGGCGAGTTATACTGATCTAGAGCTGATTGTATGAGCATTGGGATTAAGCTCCGTCAACTATAACGGAACCATTGGAGTTGAGGAGCAAATAGATGACGGCGCCAAGCGCTACCATTTCGACTGCATTGATAAGAACAGTGGCGCGGTGCCAGCGGTCAAACCGGACTTTGGCTGTTGAGTCGCCTGAGATCGCCATGTCTCGCGCGTTGTTTATGATTGGGATTGCAACATAGAAGATAGCCAACATTGCCGCTCCACAAACGATAAGCAGGGTACTCTCCAACGGCTGGAACGCGATAATCGCGGCAATTAACGCGGCTAGTCCATTCACCAGAAAGTAAGTCGGGAAAATTGCGCGTAGTAGCCGGCCAGCCGAATCGTCTGCCAGCAACCGGAATATGGTTGGCGCCACGACGCTGGAGAAGAACAACATTGCTCCTAAAGATACTGCGATCACGATAGCAGCCAAATCCGGCATTCGATCTGTCCCTTCGGCGTTTGAAAATTGAATTGATAGTTAAACGGCCCAAGGAGCCAACTGGATGAGTCAGAGCTTCGATCAAGCGCAACCAAGAAGCTGGCGGCGGCTTGAGCTGATCCTAAGATCATGCTCGCCCGTATCTTGAAGCATCGGCCACAAGAATGATTGGAATGAGTAATGATGCATGTTCTCGTTATCGGCGCGAGCAAAGGTATCGGACGCGAGGTTGTGCGACAGGCTCTTGATGCTGGTCACCGAGTGCGTGCCATGGCTCGGAGCGCAGAAAGCCTGCAGCTTTCTAGCGACAACTTGGAAAAATTTGCTGGAGACGCGCTCAACCCTGACGACATTCGGTCCGCTCTGAAAGGCGTTGACGTCGTGGTCCAAGCACTGGGGATACCACTCAACCTGGCCATGTTCACCAAACCTGTCACTCTGTTCTCTGAAGCGACAAGAATATTGGTGCCGGAATTGGAGGCAGCCGGTATCCGCCGATTGATTAGCGTGACCGGTTACGGTGCCGGTGACAGCAGAGACAGCATCAACTGCTTGCAACGGGTCCCATTCAATTTGCTTCTGGCGAATGCTTACAACGACAAATCAATCCAAGAAGAGGGAATCGGCAAGAGTGGGCTGGATTGGACCATCGTCAGACCGGGTGTTTTAACCGGACAAGGCAAATCCGGCAGCTACAAAGTCCTCGCGGAGGAAGCCGATTGGCGCAACGGTGTGATCTCTCGCGCCGACGTTGCGGACTTCATTGTATCGCAGATCGATAGTGCCGCGATGATTGGCAAGAAGCCGGTTCTCATTCGGTTTCCACTGTGAGAATTGGTTGGGGAGCCCGCGTGCGGTGCACCTTAGGAAGGAACGCGGGTGCCATCCCATGCAAAGACACCGCCTGTATCTTCTGTCGTCAATCCATCAATGACCTTGAGAAGGTGTCCCGCAGCAGCAGACTGAGTGAATAGTTTCGCCGCATCGACGTTGGCTTGGAACGGCCGCGACAGGTTCGTGTCGACCGTGCCAGGGTGAAGGCCGACACAGACGGCGTCAGGTCGAAGCCGGGACAATTCGATGCTAAGAGATTTGATGACCTGATTGAGCGCCGCTTTCGATGCGCGATAGCTGTACCAGCCACCGAGACGATTGTCTTCGATGCTGCCGACCCGCGCAGAGAGGGCTGCGAAGACCGCGCGCCCACGGCGCGGAAAACGCGGCAAGACATGCTTGGCAATCAGCGCAGGTCCGATCGTGTTGACGAGAAAGTTATCCGTGAACTGGCCGACGCTGAGATCTTTCCAAGACTTCTCGGGGGCGGTGCCGTCGCGGCCATGAAGCATACCAGTCGCAACAATGACAAGGTCGATGTGCTCGAGGGATGCCGCGGCAGCGGCTATTGAAGTTTCGTCTGTGATGTCGACGTCAACCCGCTTTATCGCATTGTCATCGCCTTCGATGTGTTGTCTCGACCAGACGTGCAATTCGGCAATCAAAGGATCGCTACTCAATTGATCGATCAGCGCGCCCCCTATGCCGCCTTGCCCACCAACCACCAGCACGCGGGCGTCTGACTTAAACGATGAGATCTGGGAGTGACCAGACGATTGCGGTTGCTCAATCATGTGGCTGACCACGCAACTCCGAGACACAATAATACGGTCGCGGTGAGCTGTAGGCGTAACCGACCGTACCAAGCCGGGGCGCAACGGCCGCTTGCCCATGCCATATCCAAAAATAACAAAGCAAAAAATGCTACCGACAAAATGGCGAAGGCATACGCTTCGATGGCAACGGCGGTACATCCGACAAGGGCGGGTATCACGCTTAGTAGGTAATGCCACGCTGATCCCGCGAAACCGTCATCATCTAAGGATTTCATAGCAAGCCCCCAGTGAACGCCACCCATAAATGACAAAATGATCGCAGCGTAGGAGACGAGCAGTGATTCCAGCCGAATGCCGGGACTTGGGAAGCCGAGCAGCAAGGCAAGGCTCATGCCGGCGAACGGCAGGACACCGGCCCAGCCAAGCAGTAAAGCGGGTTTTGGAATGTTGTCGATGTCCGGCATCATCTGTGATCCACGAGTGCTCGGTTCACAAAAATTGGCCGGACATCGAAATGCCCGGCCAATATATTTCGACACAGCCGTGTTCTACGACTTCGGCAAGATCACCGCGTCGATCACATGGATTACGCCATTTGAGGTTGCAATGTCGGCCTTAACGACGTTCGCACCATCGACCTTCACACCATTCGTGGCATCAATCGAAATCTTCTGACCCTGGACTGATGCCGCCTGCAGCTTCTTACCGGCGATGTCGCCAGACATCACCTTTCCGGGTACGACATGGTAAGTCAGAATTGCGGCCAGCTTAGCTTTGTTTTCTGGTTTTAGCAGCGTCGCTACGGTGCCTTTTGGCAATTTCTTGAACGCGGCGTCGGTCGGCGCGAATACAGTGAATGGCCCTTTGCCCTTGAGCGTGCCGACAAGTCCGGCTGCTTTTGCCGCGGCCACGAGCGTGTTGAACTGACCGGCGCTGACAGCTGTGTCTACGATGTCCTTCTTCGCGGCGCCTGCGTGTGCAGTTGTTACTGCCATTGGCAGCGTCATGGCGATCGCGATAACGGTTGCTTTCATGAAATTCATATTCTCAACTCCCAGTTATTGGTTGGACACCCGCAACTTGATTGCGAAGCGCTGGACCGTTTCGGACACTCGAGGGAATAACGCGCTGCTGACAAGTGTGGATCTCAAAAAAATATAAATGTTTTGTAATGCTCACGTTGAGTTCGGAGGTGCATTGATTTGCAATCCATTGAGCGACTGTGAACGTAACGCGCGCAGGACATCTCTATCAGGGCAGAAATCCATGGATCAGCTTTCGTTTCTCGAAGATGTTCCGACCACCCAATCTGTGGATTGGGTTGCAACGCGTCAGGTAGGATTGCAGCGCCTGGAAAACTTTCTTCCGCGAGCAGGCCGAACATACGCCAGGACACGCAACTTTGACCTCGGTCCTATGGATCGGTCGAACATATCCTGCCTGTCGCCATGGTTGCGCCACCGTCTTATTCTTGAGCAGGAGGTGATCTCGGCAACGCTTACCCGACATTCGCTACACGCTGCGGAAAAATTCATGCAAGAAGTATTTTGGCGCGCCTACTTCAAAGGTTGGCTTGAGCAGCATCCTGGAATCTGGTCGTCGTATAGGAGTGAACTGCAACGCTTACTGGATCTTCTGCCGAGCGATGGCCAGTTAAGTGCGCGATACCAAACAGCAATCGAAGCGCGAACCGGTATCGAGTGTTTCGACGCATGGGCACGCGAGCTGGTTGAGACCGGTTATCTTCATAACCATAGCCGAATGTGGTTCGCCAGCATCTGGATTTTCACGTTGAAGCTGCCTTGGCAACTCGGTGCGGACTTCTTTTATCGGTACTTACTGGATGGAGATCCTGCGTCCAACACGCTGTCCTGGCGTTGGGTTGGGGGGCTGCACACGAAGGGCAAGACGTACCTGGCAAGGTCGTCCAATATTTCGCGTTTCACTAATGGCCGTTTTGACCCAGCAGGTCAGCTTGCAGCCGCGACACCCCCGTTAGCAGACGATGGGCCAGCCGTGATCACAGCGCTTCGACCGACCGATGTCTTGAACCAGGCTTTGCCATACGGCCTTCTGATCACCGAGGAAGATTGCCATCCGGAAAGCCTGGACTTCAAGAGCAACCCGGTCGGCGTAATGGGTCTGGCTGCAACCAATCAGCGGTCGCCGCTTCCTGTAGGCGAACGCGCCGCCATCTTTGCGCGCTGCGCCGTTGAAGATGCAATCAGTAGAGCCGAAGCGCAGTTTGAGATCGATAGGTTTGAGAGCAGCCGTCTGGAGGCCGATGATTGGACAGATCAACTGACTGAATTCGCTACAGCGTCTAACATCAAGAACATCGTTACATCTTATGCACCCGCGGGGCCTGTCGCCGAGCGATTGGCTTCGGCACGGCCGCAACTCGCCGCAGCTGGTATTCAACTCGTGGAGATTCGCCGCGCCTATGACGAAGCCGCATGGCCGCACGCAACCAAGGGCTTCTTCAAGCTGAAGGCCAAAATTCCAAAGTTGATCGAAGGATTGAATGGTTAGGTGAGTTCCTGTCGCAAAACATTTGCCAGACTGTTTGCGCTTGTGAACGCCGCCTCGACGCGCCCTTTGATGCACCAGTCTCCGCATGCGGCTAGTTGACTATCCACATCGACTAGATACGACGCGCCTGTCGGTGATGGCGTACTCGCATAGCGCCATCGGTGAAGAGACATGTATGTCGCTCCAGAAAAATCCTGGTGCGTCAACTCCGTCAGATCTTTGAGAAGCCCAGTAGTAACTTCATCCTTTGGGCTTTCGAGATGGGCTTCGGCCCATTGGTTGGTCGTCTGCACCACAAGCGAATGCCCTATCGGCCGACCAGGTTTGGTTGAGTTGACCGCGATCCAACCGATCGGCGAGCCGACTACTTTTGCCGCGTCCCAAGCAATTGCGGACGTGCGCGCGTATCCAAGCATGAGAGTGAAGCACGCAGCCATCTTCGTTGACGCAAGCTCCCGGCGATGTCGAAAGTTGTCAGGCAAAATGCGACGGCTCTGAAGCGCAGGCGCCGTTGAAACAATCCAATCGAATGCGCCCGCATTCTTGCCATTGGTTGTAGTTAGCTGCCATGCAGTTTCCAATCGATCGATAGCGCCGATCTCATGTTGCTGGCGAATGTCGAGCTCTGCTGAAAGCTTCTTGCACAAAGATGTCATGCGCGGCACAGCAGTATAAAATTGCTTTGTGTCGTCCAGTTCTTTGGGCATCGTCCCATGTTCAATCGTAACAAGCCTGGGGTGCCATTCTTGCACCAAGCCTGTTGCGATGTGTGGTTCTAAGAATGCTCTGAACTCAGGCGTCTTTGCCGTGAAGTATTGTGCACCATGATCAAACGAATAGTCATCCTGATAGCGCGTCGACATTCGTCCGCCGACCCCACGTGATTTTTCGAAGACGGTCACGCGTGCGCTGTTCTGAAGCTGCCCGGCTAAAACCAGCCCGGACAGGCCAGCACCAATAATTGCGATCGAAGTCATGAATGCAGCTCTCTGTTGATGAGATCGGTCGCTAGTTCAGCGTGTTGAGAAACCGCGCCGCACTCGACAGGTACTCGGCCCGTTTGTCATCGCTCATGCGATCCCATGTTCTGTAGGTTTGAGCCATGCGTGGATTGCCGCGCAGTTTGTCTTCGTTGCGGACCAAGAAGTCCCAATAGAGCGGGTTGAAGGGACACGCCTCGTTGCCAGTCTTTTTCTTTACATCATAGTGGCAATCGCCGCAGTAATTGGACATCTTGTTGATGTAATTGCCACTTGCCGCGTAGGGCTTGGAACCGAGCAGGCCGCCATCTGCAAACTGGCTCATGCCAAGCGTGTTTGGTAGTTCGACCCATTCGTAGGCATCCGCATAAACGGCCAAGTACCACTCGTGCACCGCTTTGGGGTCGACACCTACGAGCATTGCAAAGTTGCCGGTAACCATGAGGCGTTGAATGTGGTGGGCGTATGCTTCTTCCTTGGTTTGCTTGATCGCAGCCTTGAGACAAGCCATGTCTGTTTCGCCGGTCCAATAAAAATCAGGTAAGGCACGCGCCGCATCGAAGAAGTTGGATTCGACATAACCGGGCATCTTCAACCAGTAGATCCCATGCATGTATTCACGCCAACCGATGATTTGTCGAATAAAGCCCTCGACGGCATTAAGTGGCGCACGTCCGTCGCGATATTCCGTCTCGACTCGGCGGCAAACATCAAGCGGATCGAGCAGACCGGCGTTGATGTAGAGCGCGATCAGCGAGTGATAGAGAAACGGCTGTCCTTGCAACATGGCATCTTGATAATCTCCGAACGCCTGAAGTGCTTCTTTAATGAAATGATCAACAACGCCGTCAGCTTGTTCAGTGGTCACTGCGAACCAGAATGGTTCGAGATCGCCAAAATGGTTTTTGAACCGAGAGGCAACAAGTTGCAGGACTTCGGTCGTTATGTCATCCGGAATACTGCGCAAGGGCTGCGGTACAAACAGATCTGGCTTTGCTGACTTCCGGTTTTCGGCATCAAAATTCCAACGGCCGCCGGTCGGTTGATCGCCATCCATCAGCAATCCAGTTTTGCGTCTCATTTCGCGATAGAAGAACTCCATGCGCAGCTGTTTGCGTCCATCCGCCCATTCGCCGAACTCGGCTATGGAACATATGAACCGATCATCCGGGACGACCTGAACGTCTATGCTAAATTGATCTGACCAACCGTCTACTGCGTCGAGAACACGCCACTCGCTTGGTTCAGTCAACACAACTCGTTCTGGGTCGTGCCGAGCGATTGCCCGCTCCACTTCACCGGTGAACGAACCAGAATTGTCAGTATCATCAAGCGTGACGTAGTCGACGGCCCAACCTGCTGCACGCAACTTGGCCGCGAAGTGGCGCATTGCAGAAAATAAAAACGCTATCTTCTTAGGGTGATGCGGAACATATGTTGTTTCATCATGCACTTCGACCAATAGAATTCGATCGCTTGTTCGGTTTGCTCCTTGAAGCGACGAGATCCTCGGCGAGAGCTGATCGCCGAGAATCAATATCAAGTTCCGAATGACTGGCATCTCAGTGATCAAACCTGCTCTTGATTAGCCTTGTTTCAAGGCGCGCCCCAGAGGTCATCATAGAGCGCGGTGCCGTCAGATTTATTTCGCATTGCGTCTCGGTGATGAGCTGGCTGGCGCTGATATCGTTGGTTAGCGCGACGGAACAAGTCGGCGGTAAAAAAAATACCCACCAACAAGATCGCATGAGCCATGGCGGATGGGCCGAACAAGCTGATCCACCCAGTCCAAATTGTGAAAATTGCAGACCACATAAACGCCAGAATGGACATAAACTGAAAGCGTACCATCTTGGGTAACCTCCATAAGCCATTTGTCTCGGGATCCATGATCAAACCGTAGGTTGCTTTAAGCATCGAAGTCTCCATGATTGACTTGGTGAAGGTAGAACGGGAATTTGGCTAGCGCGGATCATAGGAAAGTCGCTGCTGCATTCATCAAGCGTTAGGTTTGCGCTTTCGAGTTGCTCGAGTTGACGTTGACCGCCATCTGCGACGATGCGCCCAACGCTTTGAAGATCGGGATTACTCACTCATTTGCTCCAATCGACTGTTGGACTTGCTGTCGAGATGACTTACAATCCGCATAGAAAATTGAAGACTTGGATCGCCAAAACTATGAGCCCTGAGCTTGCCAAAGAGCTTCTTCAAAAAATTGCTGACAAGAAAGATCAATCCGCCTTCCAGCAACTGTTTGAAGACTATGCGCCGAGAATAAAGGGCTTCATGATCCGCAGCGGCGCAGATGCCGCTGCCGCGGACGACCTGGCACAAGAAGCCCTGAGCGCCGTATGGCGCAAGGCGCATATGTATTCGCCAGACAAAGGTAATCCGACGACCTGGATCTTTACGATCGTGCGCAATTTGAGGATTGATCGAATTCGTCGCGAGCGTGTCTGGCAGCCACTCCCGGAGGAACATTCGGAAATTCCATCAAACGATGCGGGGCCAGATGAACTCGTCTCGCGCCAAGAAAGATTGACGACTTTGCAAGAGGCCCTAAAGGTGCTGCCGCCGGAACAGCTGGAAGTAGTTCAGTTATCTTATTTGGAAGGGCTGGCGCACAGTGACATATCCGAGCGATTGGATTTGCCGATCGGTACTGTGAAATCCCGTATGAGACTTGCCTACCAGAAGCTACGTCCGCTCGTTGATAAATTGCGGTAAGTATAACCGGTCGCGCCTGAAGGAAGTGATTGCTTTCGCAATCCAGCCTTACTCAGCTGAGTTGTCCAATGAACGCTGGCATCGCTTCATTCCCGATAAGCAGAATGCACCCGTCCTGTTTTGCTATCATTGGGGACTTGTTCTCATCATCTAACTCGGCAAAATCTCCGGGTTTGAAGCTGCCGGTGCCATTTCGGTAACTGCCCCGCAAAACCAGAATCAGCTCTTCACCCTTGTGCCGATGCTCGGGGAGCTTGCTACCCGGATCGAGTTTGATGAGCCGGAGGTCCCCCTTCAACTGCGCCGTCATAGGAATCGTGAAGTTCCATATCCCAGGTGCTAACTGTTGCCATGTTAGCGAATCCAAATTGCTTCCGATGACCTCAACGAGAGGACTGGGCACATCGCCATCCGCGCTGGCAGCGTCTCCTCCCAAGCGATAATCGGTTTCAGTTGCGCCTATATTAGGGGTGCTCGCATCGGTCTTGACCGGTTCAAGTTCTTCGAATAGGGCGACCCCAATCGACTCCATTGATCGGAGATCTTCCAGGCATATCGGACACATCGACAGATGAGAGGTGACCACAGCGCAGAGAGCTTCAGGCGTACTGCCCGCGGAGCAGGTCATCAGCGTTGCTATATCAGGGTGACTGGAAATCGCCATTGATTTGAGGTCCTAACCTTTGCTTCGTCCCGACCTGTCAGGAAGCGCATTGTTATTATCAGAACAGCTTTAACGCAGCGAGTTCCAGATTGGATCTTCCGCGTCGACACCAAATGGACCGGTCGCTTTGAATTGATAGCAGGTTTCGGGCGACGTCTCGAACTGCTACTCAATTTAATAGTGATCCGATGGTCAAATTGTCCCGTTTGCATAACATTACCCCTCACCAGTGGAGCGACCAATCATGTCCAGTCTTCCTAGTCCTTTCATGCTCGATCTCCTTGAAATCCAAGCTGGAATGTTGGAACGCGATGGCTTGCGTTCGCAGGCTTGCGACCTCACAACCCAAATTTTGGCCTGCCGCCTTGGGCAACGTGATTCCGAATAGCGGTCAGATTACCGCTCTCGAACACCAGTTGCACAAATTGAGGAACGCCATGACAGATGCATTAGACTTGGAAGAGACTGCTCTTGAAGCATACGAACATGCCGGCGACGATAGCGATTGGGATAGGGTGATACCTTTCCCTGGTTTTCCGAAGCTGAAGACTGGCAATCGATCGACTTTGAAGAATTCCGAAAACGCTAAGTTCGTAGATATTGCGAGCACCGTGCTGCCGATCGAATTTCAAGGTCAGGAAGTGCAGCTTGAAGCACACGCCTTCGAGGATGAAACAGTGTCGTTTCAAGCAATGGCCGTTGTCCACCGTGGCAAGCCATCGACCACTTCGCCTCAAAACGTCCCTCTCGTTCGAGTGCATAGCGGATGTGTCACTGGAGACATTTTCCACTCGCTGCGCTGTGATTGCTACGCGCAACTCCAGTTGTCTTTGGACAAGATCGTCAACTCAGAGCTCGGCATCATAATATATTTGCCCCACCATGAAGGTCGTGGCATCGGCTTGGTAAACAAAATCAAGGCATATGCTGAACAGGACCGCGGCTTGGACACTGTTGATGCAAACGTGTCAATTGGAGCACCGATCGACGCGAGGGATTATCAATTGCCGGCCAAAATCCTCAAACACTTGGGCTATGAAAGCATCCGCTTGTTGAGCAACAATCCGGCCAAGTTCAAAGCGCTGGCAAAACACGGCATTGAGGTGATGGAGCAGGTCGAAACAAAAACATCGCCTTGCGAACACAACGCCCGCTATCTTTCGACTAAACGGGACCGAATGGATCATCTCTTGTAGGTCGGCACACATCCGCCCGGCTAGACAGGCTTATCGTAACTATGCCTGTCCTTCCGGCCCCATCCTTGCCCACAAATCCATTTGACGAGATATTTCCTTATCCAACTGTTCGACTGCTTTATCGCGTGCCATTCTGACGGACGGCTGTCGTTGCATACCGATAGTTGTTACGACAGCTGCATAACTCGCTGCCATTTGAGCAAACAAGGACGTCAACTCCTCAAGATTTGCTTGGACAATATCGGGATCACCGCGTTCTGCGGCACCGATAATCGCCGCGACATCCATTGGAATTCGCCGCAATCGTTCTTCATTGGAAAGCTCAGTCACGCTAGACTCCTGCGCATAGGGGTTTATCGGGTCGCATGTAGTAGACGCGTCAGACTCTAAGCTTCTTGTTTGGGACAAGGGGTTGACAGTTTACGCAAACGAATGCCCGTCGGCCGTTGATTTTCAGACGTGCGATAGGCCCGGCGCACGTTGGACACTCGGCCTTGTTGAAAATATTCAAGCGCTCGCCGACACGGGACCTCGCTGGAGGATCATCGACAGTTATGATGGCATTGCGCTTTACGCCAATTGTAAGAAGCTCTTTCGCATCCGTCCAAAAGCTTTCGAATTGCCTCCGCGTGATGGCGCGACCAGCAGTGTCAGGGTGGATCGACTGACGCCAAAGGATTTCGGTCCGGTAGATGTTGCCGATTCCAGCGATTTCCGATTGGTCCATCAGGAGTTTGCCAATCGTAACGCGACTTTTCGAAATTCTTTCGTAGGCACGATCCGGGTCTGCATCATCCCGGATCAGATCCGGGCCGATACGGCAGATGAGCTTCTCCATACTCTCGCGTTCGATGATCTCGCAGATGGTTGGTCCGTTGATATCGACGACATGTGTCGCACTGACCAACCTCACTCGGACGGCGCCTCGAGGATCCTTGGCAGGTATTTTGTGTTTACGAATGCGCCCAAACAGACCGAGGTGAATGTGTAGAAAAATCTCGCCATCGAAGTGGAGAAGAAGATGCTTTCCATAGGCTTCGGCAACGTAGCATTCACGCCCGTCCAGGACTGCGGCGCCGCTGGCAAACCGACCCTGAGGAGAGGTGACATCTATGATTGAGCCAACAAGCATGCGGCTTAAGTCTCGCGCCGCGCGGTGAATGGTATGTCCCTCGGGCATTTAGGTCGAACCGATCACGAGCTACCGCATGGCACGCGCCGCAAGACAGCGACCGCGTCCGAGGAGAAGGTGGCCCGGAGAGTGGGGGATTTATCTTGCAACTGCATCGACACAACAGCGCCCTTTATCTCAGCGTTCGCAACACGGATCTGACCGAGTTTGCTATCAATCAACGTATCGTCAACATCAATGGTGAAAGCGAAGTTCCACTTTGGCGGCAAACTCAAGAATGTTAGTTTGAGTTGGTCATCGCCGTCGCGCACGCGCGGCAATTTGGAAACCAGTTGCCGGCCATCTGTAACTTCGAAAGGTTGAAATACTTCGACCCCGGCGCCCGACGCAGTGGGATCGAAAATCAATTGACCTTGCGAAGCCGCCAAGTTAATTTTGAGCTCCATTGGTTTGACATGACAATTACCAATATTTCGGATGACAAAAATATCTTTGGGTGCGCTCTCCTTGAATGAAACGGATATCGATGTAAGTTCACTAGCGGATGCGCCCCAGACGCCAAACACGAACGCAATTGCACTTACTATCATTTTCTTCATGACTTCTATCTCTTGTTAGGCTGCCGCGCGGCACTTGAGGAGTGCCTGTATTTACTCACGACGGCGGGCACGTATAGGGAAGCGAAGCAGTCGTTGTCTTGGCCATGCGGGAATGCTTCAAAGCCCAGGCGACCGAAGGAAACGCAAGGTCGCCCCGAGGTATGTCATCCCAGTCAAAGAGCTTTACTTCGGAACTCTCGGGGCCTGGTGCAAATTCAGGCACATCTAGCTGCGCAAGGTGAATAATCTGCACCTGTCCAATGTGCGCAAGACTGTAAACAGCAAGTACCGCATCAATTCGTATATTGGCGCAGGCTTCTTCCATTGCTTCGCGCCTTGCGCCATCGGCCACGCTCTCGCCTAACTCTAGATATCCAGCAGGCAAGGTCCAATAGCCCAAACTGGGCTCAATTGCTCGCCGGCACATGAGGATGCGTTCTCCGTGATGAACAACAGATCCAACCACGACTTTGGGGTTTTGATAGTTGATGAACCCGCATGTACCGCACATTTCGCGGTCGTGAGTATCACCGTCTGGGCGCCTGCGAACAAAATTTTCGCCTGAATTCTGGATCATCGAAACGAACCCCAACTTGGAAAAAAGCGCTGACGCAATACTGGCGAGCCGCAAACTCATTTGTCCAATTATGTAACGCGTATAAACGAGCGGCGGATCACAAAACACTATCGGACGCGGCCCGGCGCAATTTACTATGAGGCCAGGGATCCTCGACAATGAAAACTTCCGGTTTTCTAGAGCGGGCGCTTCAGCGAGCGCCAGCTCGGGGGCCGTCTAATTCGTTGCGCCAGAAGTCTCGGCGGGCTCCATCGCACGGATCTTTGCGAACATCTTTTCAAAACGCTTGCGCGCTTTCGAAGGGTGCCGCCTTGCTGCCACCTGCTCCAGATTACGGCTGTAGTCTCCAACCAAAACCACGCCGACCATGCCTAAACCGTAATGGGGAGAGCACATGTACCCGTATGTGCCGTCTGCTGTGTACGTAACCTCAAAGTCCTTACCAATGCGGCTTTTCCACTTCTCGGCCCCTGCTGGCAGCATGCCTTTGATTGACGCTGTGTTGTGACCTCGGTCTTTCGAGACAAAACGGACGGTATCACCAACCTCAATTTTTACGACGCTTGGTTCGAAAACCATCCGCTCTTTTTTGTTTGCTGAACTCTTGTTTAGCATTTCAACCACGTGAACCTTACCGGCGGCCTGAGATGCAGTCGTTAGCGCAACAACGGCAACGAGTGTAGCGATTCCGTGAAGAGCGCGAGATAGTCGGGACGGGATCATTCGGGCGACTCCTTGTTTTTGTGTATGCCGGAATTGGTTCGTGCAGATCGAAATAGCAACTGAGCTGGAATGACGCGGAGCCAGAGTTTTAAACATCGCCTGCTGGAGACGCGGCCCACTGCCACACTTAGACGTTTGAAAAGGACGGCGCCGCTGAGGGAGGCAGGGTGCGGCGCCGTCTCAATGCCTCCAGCGGCGGGGTCGCTGTCGACAATTAGGTAACGTGGCAAGTGGGTTATCAGACTTGTCATCCTGCATCCAAAAATCGTCGCACCCAACTTGCGGCATTCCGGTGAACTCGCCCCCTTTCGTTGCGGTGCTTCCTCGAGTTGCGTCTTTCACACGTGCGACAGGATGAATGCAATCCAAGCAGTGGTCGCCGTTCGTTGTCTTCATACCAGTGGTTTAGTTCTTCCATCGCGAGTTAACGAATGACAACACATCCAATCGACTTTGAACGTAGTCGGTCTGACGAACCGAAAATGGCTGCACTGCGCGATCATTTCCCGATCCTAAGTCGAGAAGTCAACGGCGCCTCACTCATCTATTTTGACAGCGCCGCGTCGTCACAAAAACCGATTGAGGTTCTCGACGCAATGACCGACATGCAGCGTAATGAGTACGCCAACGTTCACCGCGGTATCCACCTCTTGTCCAACGCGGCAACTGAGCGATACGAGGCCGCTCGAGAGACAACACGGTCGTTCATCAACGCCGCAAGCGCCGACGAGATTATTTTTACGAAGAACGTCACGGAAGCGTTTAACCTTCTGGCTTACTCCTGGGGACAGGAAAATATTTCCGAAGGTGACGAGATTATTCTTTCAGTTATGGAGCATCACTCCAATATCGTGCCCTGGCATTTTCTCCGGGAGCGAAAGGGCGCCGTTTTGAGATGGGCACCGATATGCGAGAGCGGAGTGCTCGACTTAGAAGAATTTGAGCGGCTATTCTCACCAAGAACGAAACTCGTTGCCATTTCGCACATGAGCAACGTGCTTGGAACACTTGTGCCGCTCGCAAAAATCTGTCGCATAGCGCACGGCCATGGCGTCCCCGTTGTCGCCGACGGAGCACAATCAGCCATGCACATGCCGATAGATGTTCAGGCACTCGATGTCGATTTCTTTGGTTTCACCGGTCACAAGGTCTACGGACCGAGCGGTATTGGTGTTCTTTATGGCAAGCGTGCACTGCTCGACAAAATGCCCCCTTTTCTAGGCGGCGGAGCGATGATCGAGAGCGTTTCCCAAGATGATGTTACCTACGGACCTGTGCCAGATCGATTTGAGGCGGGAACACCTCCCATCGTCGAGGCCGTCGGCCTAGATGCCGCCCTGAAATTCATGATGGAAGTCGGGGTTGACAATATACGCGACCACGAAAAGACACTCCTTGACTATGCACAGAACCGAATGAACGGACTGGACGGCGTAACGCTCTACGGCACCGCTCCAGGCAAAGGAGGCATTATTTCATTTAATCTCGACGGAATTCATCCCCATGACCTAGCGACAGTTTTGGACCGTTATGGTGTTGCCGTCCGCGCCGGCCATCATTGTGCGTCCCCGTTAATGAAACGATACGGCGTCGATGCCATGTGCCGCGTCTCGTTTGGCCTCTACAATACCGGAACTGAAGTCGACTCTTTCATGGTCGCTCTCGCAAAGGCCCAACGCATTTTGGCTTAGTGCAATGCATCCGCGTGCGAAGCGAAGAAGCGCGGCGAATTGCCAACTCAAAGGGGTGAACCTACACGCGGCAGCGGCCGTACTATAGCTATGACGAAGCAAACCAAAAGACCGATGGCACCGAACGTCAGTGTGAAGGAATTGACCCATCTCGACGCGGAGACAATCTTGCAGCACTTTCTGCGGCTCAATGCCCACGAACGATATTTGAGATTTGGCTACAGCATCAGTAGTCGCAGCATCAAGCAGCTAGTTGCTCAGCACCTATCGGAGAGAGGCAGTTTTTTCTTCGGTGTCTTTTGGGACGGCGCATTGGTGGGACTTTGCCACATTGCTAGATCCGAACCTCCGGGCACCGCTGAAGTCGCGCTGTCCGTCGATGCTGACTTCAAGGACCAAGGTATTGCGCACTCTCTTATGAGGCATGCCTTGGAGCAGGCCCAGCGACAACTATATCAAAGTCTCTTGCTGTCGGTCTTGTGTGCAAACACGGCAATGCTGAAATCGGCAGCCAAGTTTGGGTTCCAGATCAAAGTTAAAATGGGGCAAGCAACAGGCCATTTGCGGATCCCGCGTTCGACATCGGATTGTGCCTTGGCTGACTAGTTGGGGTTGGTGCCCCTAGCAGGCCGCTGAAAAACCCGGCACTCGACGCGATTATGCGAATATGATTCCGTTCGGTCTCCAACTTAAGGGGGCGGCATGCGCGGATTGGATCAGCAGAATGGCTCGTTGTTCAGCTACGTGAACCTTGAGGAGCGGATCCCAGCGCGGCATCCCTTGCGCAAGATCAAGGCTGTGGTGGACTTGGCGCTGAGCAGTTTGAACGCCGATTTCGACCGGCTTTATGCTGTCGACGGTCGCCCATCGATCGCACCGGAACGCCTGCTGCGCGCAGCGCTGATCCAGATTTTATTCTCGATCCGATCCGAGCGCCAACTTATGGAGCAACTGGAATACAATTTGTTGTTCCGTTGGTTCGTCGGGCTTGGCATTGACGAAGCTGTTTGGGTGCCGACCGTGTTCACGAAGAACCGTGACCGTCTGTTGACGACTGATATCGCGCGCAAGCTGATGGCAGCAATCTTGGCGCACGAGAAAGTTGCGGCCCTGTTGTCCGACGATCATTTCTCGGTAGATGGCACGCTCGTCGAGGCGTGGGCATCGTTCAAGAGTTTCAGGCCGAAGCCGCCTGCTGCAGGCGCTGAGCCGCCTGACGATCCAACACCTGGCGATCCACCCCCGTCGCCATCAAGCAGTACAGACAAAACAGAGATAACCGGTGACAACGATACGATGACAGACACCCCCAAATCGACAGATATCGTGGGCCGGAACATTGAGCGTGATTTTCGCGACCAAGCCTGGTCGAATGCGACACATGCCTCTATCACAGATCCAGATGCGCGCCTGTTCCGCAAAGGTCGGGGAAAGTCAGCTCAGCTCTGCTTCATGGGACATGCGTTGATGGAGAACCGGAACGGCTTTGCCGTCGAAGCAGAGATGACGCACGCCGACGGATACGGCGAACGAAGCGCAGCGATCGAGATGTTGCATCGGCTCGATCCGGGTTCGACGCGGCGACTAACGCTCGGCGCTGACAAGGGGTATGATGCTGCTGGCTTTGTAACGGATTTAAGAACCATGTGCGTGACGCCGCACATTGCAGCCAAGAAGAAGGGCTCGGCCATGGATGGCCGGACGACGCGGCATGCGGGATACGCCGTCAGTCAAAAGAAACGAAAGCAGATTGAAGAAGCGTTTGGTTGGGGCAAGACGATCGGGCCGATCCGTAAGACAATGTTGCGCGGGCTCGATCGCGTTCGCGCCCAGTTCACGCTGACGATGGCCGCCTACAATCTCGCCAAACTGCCCAATCTACTCGCTGACTGAGTCCGGAAGCAAAACGCACCGACCTCCAATCCGCTTCAAAACTGACCAAGAAGAGCATACAGTTCCAAGGCAACCGCTTTTTCAGCGGCCTGCTAGCGAGTAGTTCAACTGTCCAATTCAATTACTGCTTACAGCACGTCTAATTGTGGCTCGCGGATGATCCCTCACGGTGCGTTTCGCATACAATGTCGAGGTAGAGCGGCTAGCCATGCAAAATAAGCACAATCGAAAGTCGGTACATGTCGTCTGGTTCAAGCGCGATCTTCGCGTGCTGGATCATCGAGCATTGGTTCAGGCCACCAACCGGGGTCCCGTTTTGCCACTCCTCGTGGTGGAACCGGATTGGTGGGGCCAGCCCGACATGTCCGCCCGCCAGTATATCTTTTACCGAGAGTGCGCATCAGAACTCCACACTGCACTGGCCGCACTTGGTCAGCCTCTCATTGTCCGCGTCGGAGATGTTGTTGAGATCCTTGATAGTCTAAGATCTTCGGTCAATATCGCAGGGCTCTGGTCACATGCGGAGTCCGGGTCCGAATGGACCTATCTACGCGATCTGCGCGTGGCCGATTGGTGCCGCCAGGCAGGTATTGAATGGAACGAGTTCCGCCAGGATGGTGTCGTCCGAAAGCTAGAATCGCGTAACGGCTGGGCGCGACGCTGGGATACGCTGATGAGTGAACCAATTCAGCGAGCCCCGGAGTCGATCACTCCGCTGGAGTCAGAAGTGGCATCACAACGTATGCCAACGCCCGGAGAGTTAGGCCTTCGAGCCGACAAGCCGGCGATGCGTCAGAACGGCGGACGGTCATTCGCAACGGCAACGCTTGGCTCGTTTCTGCATGAGCGTGGCGAGCCCTACCGCGTTGCTATGTCCAGCCCGATTTCTGCTGAGCATTCCTGTTCAAGACTTTCGCCTTATCTGGCCTGGGGCGCAATCTCCATGCGAGAGGTTGCGCAGACCACATGGCGGCGGCAGTGGGA
Organism: uncultured Hyphomicrobiaceae bacterium; assembly: GCA_905480435.1. GTDB lineage: Bacteria > Pseudomonadota > Alphaproteobacteria > Rhizobiales > Hyphomicrobiaceae > CAJQQK01. Next base: position 50,253 of record CAJQQK010000022.1, read on the forward strand.
ACTCAAGCAAGCTGGCGGCCAGCAATCTGGAAAGTGGCGCGCGTCGCTCGGATCCTTTCCCGGTCGATTACACTGGCATTGCCATTTCATGCAGAAGCTTGAAGACGAGCCTCGGATAGAATTCAAGAACTTGCACCCCTCTTACAACGACCTGAGGCTGCCAAATGAGTCTGACGCGGCCCGACTAACCGCTTGGTCGAACGGCGAGACCGGTTTGCCCTTCGTCGATGCCTGCATGTGTTATCTCGCAGCCACCGGCTGGCTTAATTTTCGCATGCGCGCGATGCTTATGGCGACGGCGAGCTATCATTTCTGGCTGGATTGGCGCCAACCCGGATTGCATCTGGCGGGGCAATTCACGGACGGAATTCATTGGCCGCAGACGCAAATGCAGTCTGGCACAACAGGTATAAACACGGTCCGCATCTACAATCCAATTAAGCAAGGGTATGACCATGATCCCGACGGCGAGTTCGTGCGCCGATGGATACCGGAACTCGGAGATATCGATGGGAGCATCGTTCATGAACCGTGGAAGTCTCCAATCGGTTCGGGGCTTCTTGACAGGACTTATCCGATGCCGATCGTCGACCATATGACGGCTGCGCGAGACGCCCGGCAGCGGATCTACGGCATCCGCGGGAGCGCTAGCTATCGCGATACAGCAGATGCGATACAAGCCAAGCATGGCAGTCGCAAGAGTGGTGTTCCCGTACCCAAGCGGAAGCCTCAAGCCAGTCGCCGACGCCGCTCGCAAAAGACCAACGAAGGGCAGCTGACGTTTGATATTGATCAGTCTCCAGCTTTGGGGGCGAGGTCTAAATCGTGAAGTGCCACAAGGGCCGCCAGGTTGCCAAATCCGATCTGCCCGAAAAATTATGCGTGGCGTGCCGAAGGCCGTTTCGTTGGCGCAAGAAGTGGACTCGCGTTTGGCATGAGGTTCGCTATTGCTCCGACCGTTGTCGGCGACAGAAGATTCAAGCCTTCCAGACGCCGAGTTAACGATGCCGTCATGCGATCCCGGTGATCCAACCGATTTCAGCCGGCCGCACCTGAAAAATAAGATCCAAAACAGAACCGAGAGCGTTCGAAATATATGAGCAAGCTCCGGTAGCAAACGAGAAATTCTAATGTCAACGATCAACGATCTCACCATCTACAACACGTGGTCGCCGCAATGGTGGGACGGTTCAGCGCGATGGTTGCGCACGCTGCACAACATGGTTCCGGCCCGGCTCAAATATTTCGACAATTCCGTCAGTACTTGGGATGGCCAAGACGTTCTCGACCTCGGCTGCGGCGGTGGCTTCATGGCGGAAGCACTCGCCAGGCGCGGGGCAGACGTTATCGCCATTGATCCCGCGACCAACGCACTTGCCGCTGCTCGGTCCCATGCAGCATCTCAAGGCCTTGATATCGAATACCGTTATGGCATCGGCGAAGATCTCAACATTCCCAGTTCGAGCATCGACATCGTTGTTTGCGTTGACGTTCTCGAACACGTCAACAGCTTGCCCGCCACATTGGCCGAAGTTGGTCGTGTGCTTCGTCCCGGCGGGATATTTGTCTTTGACACTATCAACCGGAATTGGCTGGCACGCTTCGCTGTCGTAACAGTAGCCGAAGATATAGTGAGGTTACTCCCAAAAGGAGCTCACGACCCAAATCTATTCATCAAGCCTTCAGAGTTGCGTTTTGAACTCGAGCGACATGGTTTCCACGACATCCAATTTGCTGGGCTCGGCCCGACAGGTCTTAACCGCAATTTGGATTTTACCTTTGGGCGAATTCCGACAACGCTGATCCAGTACATGGGCGTTGCGAAACGCATATAGAGACACTTGGGGACGAACACATCGGGATGATCAGCAAACTCTCATCCGCCGCCGCTGTATTTGAAGCTATCTTTTCAACGGCTGGCAACGCTTCGATGGTTGAACAGAAGGGCTCAGCCTATGACTTCGTATTCACTTCAATAGATGGAGCGCCACTGCCACTTGAAGGTTTCCGAGGTCGAGCCATTCTCATCGTGAATACGGCGTCGCGATGTGGCTTCAACTTTCAGTATGCCGGCTTGCAGGAAACCTGGCAGACGTATCAGGACAAAGGTCTCGTCGTCATTGGTGTTCCTTCTAATGACTTCGGTTATCAGGAGCCGAAGGGCGAGATTGAATTGAAACGCTTCTGTCGTGGTACCTATGCTGTAACATTTCCGCTTGCCGGAAAAACGAAGATACGCGGGCCGAACGCGCATGAGTTCTACAAGTGGGCTACAGAAGCGCTTGGGGAGAAGAGTAAACCGCGTTGGAACTTTCACAAGTACCTTGTCAATTCGGATGGAAAGCTCGTTGCTTGGTTTGCTCCGACCGTAACGCCACGATCGCGACGGCTAGCCGGGGCGATTGAAGATGCGTTGCCAAAGGCGGGGTGATCTAGGGATGCTGCGCAGTCACCCGATATCGAGGCGCCTTCATCGCGTGTCATTGGAACTGCTTGACTTTGTGGCTCAGCTTGGCCCTCTGCGTGCCACGCTATCTGCCAAACCCGCTATACGGGGCAACGAACAAAAGCGCCGCGACCGTGCAATATCGGTTTTCTGGGGCATGGCCTGTCATACTCTATTCGGCATAGCGGTTTCGGCCATGATAATATCGTTATGGTTCGGGATGTCGCGGTCCCTAGGAACCGTTCCAGCGCCATGGCATTGGGTTGCCAATATTTTTCTCTTGCTTCAGTTTCCGATTGCTCATTCCGTCTTATTAACGCGGGCAGGAAACAAGGTTCTGACGCGGATGGCACCTCTTGGCACGGGCAGGACGCTCTCGACGACAACTTACGCAATGATAGCTTCTATCCAATTGCTCGCACTCTTCCTCCTGTGGACACCGAGCGGCATCATCTGGTGGCAAGCGACCGGCTTTAGTTATTGGCTGGTTGCTACGCTATTCGCGGCAAGTTGGATATTGCTCATAAAAGCGTCGTGGGATGCAGGCGCAGAGGTGCAGAGCGGTCTGCTCGGATGGGTCTCTTTGCTTCGCGGTGTCAGTCCTCAATTTCCGCCGATGCCGACGACAGGATTGTTCAGGGCTGTGCGTCAACCGATCTATGTGTCGTTCGCGCTCACGACTTGGACGGTTCCTACATGGACTCCCGATCAGCTTATTGTGGCAAGCGTCTTAACAGCCTACTGCTTGATCGGCCCTCTCGCCAAAGAACGCCGGTTTGCCAGAATGTACGGCGCGGCGTGGGAGAGCTATCGACGCAGAACACCCTATTGGGTGCCTACTGCCTTTGGGCTTCGGATCATGCAAAAGAAAAAAGACGGCAATAGGTAAATTGCTACATGATTTTGTGCATGGACAAATTGAAAATCACAACACCGCATCTTATCGAGCCGGCAACCCCAAGGTATTGGCCATTCCAAATTTGCGGCCTCGAAAACCAAATCATTTTGACACCAATGTATTGCGGCACATTGGGCAAAGGCTGCAAGTTCTTAGATGATCCAGATGGCGACATGCGCCGTTATTTAAACAACATTAAATTCGTGCAGAAGGAAACTCCAAATGGTTCAAGTCGTCGCTAATATTTCGTCAAACCCTCAACACGAGATTATTGAAAGCTTAACGCGGTCCTTGGCGGAAACGTCTATCGTGACAATGAAAGCTCAGAATTTCCATTGGAACATCACCGGAATGACGTTCGGGCCACTGCACGCTCTGTTCCAGGAGATTTACGAGGACCACTTCGAGGCGCAAGACAAGCTGGCTGAACGCATCAAAGCACTCGATGCGCATGCTGAAGGCAGTTATTCAGAATACCTCAAGCGCAGTCGCATAGAGGAATCTGAGGGCCATCTGTCCGACAAGGAAATGATTGGTGCCATGCGGACTGATCAAGAACAACTTTCTCATTCTCTTCGTGTCCTTGCTACGATCGCCGACAAGCACGGAGACATGGTTACAAATGATCTCGCAATTCAACGTGCTGACCATCACGACAAATTGGCTTGGATATTGCGCGCGCATCTCAAAGGCTAGTTGGTGATCCTACCTTCGTAACGCATCTCAATTATTTCTTTCGGGCGTCGATCTTGAAATCGGCGCCCTTTTCCTCGCAGCGGCAAGCAGCCAATTGTCCGCAACCCAATCACCGATCCAGGCCGACAACAACTTACTGCGCGCGCTTCTCGTTGCTGTGCTGCCGTCTGGAAACACTTACTCGGACGTTTCGATACTGATCCGAGCTCTCAATACCTGCGTATGGCACTCATGACCAAAACTCAGGAAAGAATCGATGTTGACCGTTTTTGTCCTCCAACGCCAAACACATCCGGGGTTCTTGTCACCGGCGGCGCCCAGAGGATTGGGGCTGCAATCTCCGATCATCTAGCTGCGTTAGGATGGCGAGTTGCCATACACCACAATAAATCTGAAGCGCCAGCTCTAGCGTTGCGCGATCGTATTCGCCAACGTGGTGATAGGGCAGAGATCATCGCTTGCGATTTGTCCGAAACAGGTCAAACAGAAGAATTATTGCAAAGAGCTTCAGACCTTATCGGTCCAGTGGGCGTGTTGATCAACAATGCTTCCGTCTTTCATTGGGATGACGCTGCCAATCTCTCAGCGGCGTCGTGGAAGACGAACATCGACGTAAATCTCTTCGCTCCGGTTATATTGTGCCAAGAATTTGTCAAACAGCTGCCCCCACATCTAGGTGGTGTTGTTGTAAATTTGATCGACTCTCGAGTGCTAAGACCGACGCCACGTCATATGAGTTACACGCTTTCCAAATCAGGTTTATGGACATTCACGCGTACGCTGGCTGAGGAGTTAGCCCCAAGAGTTCGCGTAAACGCTATCGGGCCTGGCCCGACGCTACCTCATTCCGGTCAGACGTATGAGCAATTCAAGGAGCGGTGCGGGAGCCTGCCACTTCGGCAACCCGCCACGTTGGAAGAAATTAGTCGGACAACGGAATTCCTCATCTCAGTTCAATCGCTGACCGGTCAAATGATTGCCCTCGACGGCGGCGATCATTTGATCAAACAATACACGCCCGCTCAATCTGCGTCGGCGGCAATGTCGGGTTTGCAGAATGCGTAATGATGTGAGGCCAAAAGCCGTTCGAAGACGGCCTGCAAAGGATGCATTAAGGGTCGTTGGGCCATCCTCCAACCCAAATCCCAGAAGTGACAAACGATTAGACTCGGAGTGTCACGTGGTGAAATGGTCGTCGGAAAGATGGCGCGAAAAGGTTGAAGCGCTGCTTCTCGCCAGTCCAAGCGAAGCCGATCTGCAATATATCGAATCTTTTCTGACCCGACTCCGAACGCGGAAGTTCGGAAGCGACAGTCAATCACTAACAAAAATGCGAGCCGAAAAAGCTCTTCGCGCTGAAAAGGTAAGTCATCGCCGCCTGCGGCGATAGATTTTGATGCGACTCGTCAGGAAAGTTGGTCGGCCGGGCCAAGCAGCGAAATGAGATCAATCATGGTCAGGTTCCCTGAAGCATCAATCTGCCGTTGGATCAGTTTCAACTGCGATTTCGAAACCGGAATTGTCGGGATTAGTGTCTGCATAAGTCTGTATAACACCATTGACTTCGTGGCATATCCAATCTCGCGCTAACTATCCATGTCGTCGGCAAAAAACTCAATTCAAAGGGATTGCCACTGGCAAATTCCTCTGACCATTTGCTAGATCTCTGGACCTGCCAACAGGCAGGGGGGGGGGACTAACTGTACTGGTGATTTACTGCTGGTGCGACAAGACTAAAGGCCGATCCTTCTAAATAGGTAAAATAGCAAGAGCGACTGGTTGGGGTTGTTTTAAAAATTTGCCGTATGAGTGAGTTCGCGCTTATGAGGTACTCCTTGCGCCTGCCTCTATCCGAATTAGATGTTTAGCTCCGACGGTTCTTTCGTCCGAATGCCAAATATTATTGGCGCGGGTGATGGTGTGAATATTTCCGAGGCAAGGGCATTCTTCGATGGCACTTTACGCTGCCACCAAGATGCCATCTGCGCTTCATCAAATTCCAAAACCTCACAGCAGCGCATAGTCATTGCTTCTGCCGAGCCGCCTCAAGAGCCGCTGTTGGGGTTAGAATAGTTCAAACCAACTCTAATTCCGGGCGAGCACCTTGCGAGCATATACGGCGGTCGGGAGTGCCAGGCCCCACTGCGCAGCGATGGCGAGAAGCGCTATTGCGTTTGGCTCGAGAAGTTTTAGCGCGCCAAGATGACTTGCAGCAGAATATGACCAAGGCGCCATTGTGGCACCCAGCAATGCCGCAGCGATAGGACGCCCAATCAAGATCGAGAACGCGGGAAATATCAACCCGCCAAACGCCATCCACAAAGCTACAATCCAGATTGGCGCGAGCTGCGGAATAGGTCCAGGCGAACTGTACGCAATAATCTCATTGTATGCCCAAAGGCTTTCGGTAAAGGCTCCATAACAGGGCTCCCCGACGTTTCAAGTGGGTAGCCTGAGGTCGAGCTTGCCAGCTATGAGGTAGGTGACGGCCTTCAAGGTCTTGCTGTTTCGGTAGCCGCGTGCCTTGGCTTTGGCGGCCTGAACGAGACTGTTGATTCCCTCGA